>NZ_CP021913.1:1362857-1703571 GCF_002814095.1 Sagittula sp. P11 | reverse complement strand
GCGGGCTTGCGCGCTTCGGGGAAAGGTTCGGCACGCGTGACGGTGCCGACGCGGATATCCACCGCCATGAAGTCGTCGAAAGTGATCTCAGCCATTGGCTAGTTCCTTGGATCGGTTGGCCGCTGCGGCCACGGTGTCCTTGATGAGGGGCGGCAGGCCCTTCTCCTCGTCCATCAGCACGTCGAGACCGGCCTGCGTCGTGCCGTTCGGGGAGGTCACGTTGCGGCGGAGCTGCGTCGGATCGTCGTCGGCCTGCATGGCAAGCGCCCCTGCGCCCGCGACGGTTGCCTTGGCCAGCGTCATGGCCAGCTCCGGCGCCAGCCCCTGTGCCTCGCCCGCGGCGGCCATGCACTCGATCATGTGGAACACATAGGCGGGGCCGGAGCCCGACAGGCCGGTGACGGCATCCATCTGGACCTCCGATTCAAGCCGCACCACCTCTCCAACCGCGGACAGGAGCGTCTCGGCAAGGTCGAGATCGGTGTCCGAGGCCTTCGGGTTGCCGATGATGGCGGTGATCCCCTGGCTGATGGCGGCGGGGGTGTTCGGCATGGCGCGGATGATCGGTGTCGCGCTGCCGAGAATGTCCTCGTAGGTCGCGATCGAGATGCCCGCCGCGACGGAGACGAACAGCGTCTTGCCATTGCCCATGGCCTGCAGCGTGGGCAGGGCCTCGCCCATCATCTGCGGCTTGACGGCGATCAGGACGATGGCAGGTTCGGGCGGCAGTTCCTCGTTCAGATGCACGCCCCGGCCCTTCAGCCAGTCGGAGGGGTTGGGGTCCGTCACCCAGACGGAGGATGCGGGGAGGCCGCGCTTCAGCCAGCCTTCGAGCATCGCCGATCCCATCTTGCCGCAGCCCAGCAGCACGAGCCCCTTTTCGGCCAGGATTCCGTCTTTCATGCCTGTTCCTCCTGAAAACACTTTGCGCGCCAAGAGGTAGCCCGAGGGGCACAGAAAGGGCAATGCGGGGCGCGTGGAAAGACGGCCTGAAAGTGGCCCGGCACAGCCGCAGACAGGCGGACGGAAGCGCCGCATCGCAAATGAGCAGCGGCAGACGAATACCGCTGGCAAAGCGATGGCGCCATTTCGCAACCCATTGACTTCGCGCCGCGCCCGGCCCCACTTCTGCGCGAAAGGACAGAGGATCACACGCGGATCCAGCGACCGGGCGGAACCTTGACGGCGCTCGGGACTTGTGACGAAGGGTGTGTGCTCTGCGAACCCGGGGAACCTTTATGCTCGACCATCTTTACGGAACGGATGCACCGCTGGTCGCACTGGCGATCCTCGTGATCCTGTTCATCACCTTCACCATCGAGAAATTTCCGCCGGAGGTGACCGCATCGGGGGCGGCGGCGCTTTACATCCTCCTGGGCATGGTGCCCAGCGACGAGGTCATGGCCGTGTTCTCAAGCTCGGCGCCGATCACGATTGCGGCGATGTTCGTCGTCTCGGGCGCGCTGGTGCGGACCGGGGTTCTGGACGCGCTGGCGGGTATCGTCATCGACAAGGCGCAGGCGCGCCCCGTCATGGCCATCGGGTTGTTCATCTTCGCGACCATCGCGGCCTCGGCCTTCATGAACAACACGCCGGTCGTGCTGGTGCTGATCCCGGTGGTCATCCGCTTGGCGCAGAGCCTTGCCATTGCGCCGACGCGGCTGCTGATCCCGCTGTCCTACGCCGCGATCCTCGGCGGCACCTGTACCCTGATCGGCACGTCGACCAACATCCTCGTGGATGGCGTGGCGCAGGAAGCGGGGATCGAGCCGTTCTCGATCTTCGAGATCGCGCCGGTTGGTCTGACCGTCGCCGTCGTCGGCGGTCTTTCGATGCTGGTGCTGGGCAAGGTGCTTTTGCCCGACCGGGCGCAGAAGGAAAGCGGCACCGAGGACGCAGAGACGGCCTTCCTGTCGGAAATCACCGTCAGGTCCAACTACCCGCACATCGGCACGGCCCTGGGCAAGATTGCCGACTTCCAGCGGTCTGGCGTGCGCGTGACCGGCATCCGGCGCGGCGGCAGGATCGAGCGCAGCGACATAGCTAAACGGGTGATCGAACGGGGCGACGCGCTGATCGTCGTCGCCGAGACGTCCGAGCTTCTGACTTTGGCCGAACAGCCCGGGCTGCGGGTCGGCCTGAGACGCTCCATCGAGCTGGACCCGGAGGCGGAAGTGAAGGTGGTCGAGGCCATCGTGACCCCCTCGCGGCGCAGCTCCGACCTGCGGATCGCCGATCTTGCGCTGGGGCGGCGCGCCGGTGTGCGCGTACTGGGCGCCTACCGTCCGCGCCACATCGCGGGCGCCGACCTGTCGAGCGTGCACCTGCGGCCCGCCGACAAGCTGCTGCTGGAGGGTACGCCGGAAGGATTCGAGGAACTGACCCGCTCCGGCGATGTGGTGAACGTCACCGCGCCGGGTGGCCGGGCCTATCGCAGGCGGCAGGCGCCCATCGCGGTGTTGGCGCTTGTGGGGATCGTCGTCCTTGCCGCGCTCAACCTCATGCCGATCGGCGTGCTGGCATTGATAGGTGTGGCGGCTATCCTCGTCCTGCGCTGCATCGACAACGACGAGGCGTGGAACTCCATCGACGGCGGTGTGCTCGTGCTGATCTTCGCCATGCTGATCGTCGGGCAGGGGCTGGAGAACACCGGCGCGGTTGAGATGCTGGTCGGCTGGATGATGCCATTCCTCGATGGCCTTTCCCCCTTCGTCACGCTCGTGGCGATCTACGCGGTGGGCTCGATCCTGACCGAAGTCGTGACGAACAACGCCGTCGCGGTGATCTTCACGCCCATCGTGATTTCGCTCGCGGCGCAGTTGGGGGTCGATCCGCGGCCCTTCGTGGTGGCGGTGATGTTCTCGGCGAGTGCCAGCTTTGCCACGCCCATCGGCTACCAGACGAACACGCTGGTCTACGGTGCAGGCAACTACAAGTTCTCGGACTTCCTGCGCATGGGCGTGCCGATGAACCTGATCGTTGGGCTGACCGCCGTGCTGGCGATCAGCTTCTTCTTTCCGATGTGAGGACTACTCGGCCATGATCGACATGGGCGCGGTGCCCTCGTTCAGCCATCGCTCCATCGGACTCATCGGATCGAGGGAGGCCGCATTCACGCCACCGGGCCCCGGCAGGATGCCGCAATGGTCGAGGCCGGGGATCATGAAGAGACGGACGTTCTCCTTCAGCGTCTCCTCTCCCCCCGCGGCCTCGGATGCCTGTTCGTACCAGTCCACTGTCTTGTAGGGCGTCACGATTGCGTCGGCCCAGCCGTGATAGACGATCATCTTGCCGCCCGCCGCGCGGAAGGCCGAGAGGTCCGGGCTGTCGCCGTTGTAGACCTTGGCCATCGTCTCCAGCCGGGCCGGGTCGCTTTCCATGTCGAAGTCGTGCGGTGAGTATTCCGCGCCGGGATCGTCGGCAAAGGCCATGTACTGTGTGAAGCCGGTGGTGAAGGCGGGCACCAGCGGCGCGGCTCCCTCTGCATTTCCGGTCAGCCAGAGCCACCAGAACGGTTCCGACCCTTCCGGAATGCCGCCGGGGTAAAGCTGGTCGCCAGCCGCATTCCGGGGGCCTTCGCGCCACTTCATCAGGGCATCCATCTTCGCGTTCGACAGCCCGAGCGGGCTGTAGTCGATCTCGCAGGCGCGCGGGTCTTCGATCAGCCCGTCTTCCGTGCCGTCCGTCGCATCGCATTGCTGCATCACGAGGTCGCCGATCGCCTGCGCGTCATCGGGGCCGAGGATCTGGCTGCCGTCGTCGGCGGTGTTGGCCTGCACGAAGAAGGCCATCGCGGTGGCCACCAGCCCGGTGTAGTCCATCGCCGGAGCGCCAGAGATGATGCCGTCGAACATCTCCGGATAGCGTTGCGCGGCGACATGCGCCATGCGCCCGCCGGTGGAGCATCCCTGGAAGATCGCCTGCTCTGCCTGCCCGCCATAGAACGCGTCGATCAGGAGGCCCGCCACGCGGTTGGTCTCTCCGATGGAGCGCCAGCCCCAGTCCCGTTCCGCGTGCGGGTTGTTGGCCGCCCAGCCTGCATCGACGACCGACAGTGCGTGGTGCCCGCTGTCGGATGTGGCGGTGGCGTAGCCCAGTTCCAGACCCGGGCGCATGGCATTCACCCAGCTTGCCCCGGCATCCGCGCGCCCGAGAATGCCGCAGAAGCCGCCGCAGCCCGCCTGGTAATACTTGCCGTTCCAGTTTTCGAGGGGCAGGCGCACCTCGATGGAGATGGCGGGCAGGGCGGTCGCCCGTACCTCGCAATACGCGGGTAACGTGTCCTGCGCCGCCACGGACCGCGCCGAAGTGACATAACCGCCGCCGAATACGACATCCCGCAGCGCGGTGCAGTCCGCCTCCGTCTGCTGCGCAAACAGCGGGGCGGCGCCGGCGCAAAGCGCCAGCGTGGCAAATGTGGTCTTCATCTTGTCCTCCCTTCGGGTTTTCTCCCTTGGGTAGAATTGCGGGGTGGAGCTGCGTTCTCAAGCAAAAAGGGCGCCCGTGCGGGGCGCCCTTCCGGGAACTGTCTTGGACCTGGCCCTCAGGCGCGTCCGTAGGCCTCGGCCATGGCGATCTGCAGGGCGTCCTTGGCGCTGCGGTCCGTCCACGCCATGAGCTGGAATGCCGGGTAATAGCGTTCTGCGGACAACACTGCCGCGGTAATCATCGTGTCGATCTGCTCGGCCGAGGCGATGTTGCCGCCCGCCAGCATCAGACCGTACTTGTAGACCATCAGACGCTGCTCTTCCCAATAGCTGAAGCACCCGGCCCAGCACTGGTCGTTCACCGCGTTCAGCCCTTCGTGCAGGACGTGCATGCGGTCCGCCGGGGGCTCCATCTCGAAGGTGCAGATGAGGCGCAGGGTCTCGTCGCCATGGCTCCACGCCAGCGTGACGGAATACGTCCGCCATTGCCCCTCGACCGCCATGGCGATTTGGTCATCGGTCACGCGGTCGAAATCCCAGTCGTTGAACTGGGCGATGTTCTCGACGATGTCGATAGGATGCAATTCGTCCGTCAGATACTGCTCGGATAGTGCCATGCCGCCACCTCATTATTCTTTTGTAGCGCCGGGTGGTTGTATGCGCCCCAGCACTTGCTGCCTGCTCAAGGGTCTTGGGGGCGTACCCCATGCCCTCACTACATATCGTGCCTGTGGCTAGGGGGCAGTGTAAAGCAAAACTTTGGTGATAACTTGATTTACTTGTGGATTCTTTCCGATTCGGACTCGTATAATGTAGAATCGTGGACCGCATGGCGCAAAGCCTGCTCGAACAGTTGCCGGCTGCGGGATGTCACCGTGTCGGGCCGCGTCATGAGGCCGACCGGCCCCGCCGTCAAGCCGAGATCGAAGTTCAGCGACACGAGCCGCCCGTCCGCAAGGTCCTGGGCGACGACGCCTTCGGAAATGAACCACAGCGCGTCCGACACCCTCAGGTAGTTGCGCCCGAACGCGCCCGATACGCAGTCGATACGTTCGGGGAAAGGCGCCAGACCCTGGGCCAGGCACCAGCGGTCCAGCAGGGGGCGGATCGCGGCGTCTTCCGGCGGGTAGAGGATGCACCAGTCCGCCAGCGCATCCACGCTGACCGGCGCCTTTGTCAGGGGGTGGCCGGCCCGCACGACGCAGACCACGGGTTCTAGGTAAAGCTGTGTGAAGGACAGCCCCTGCATGGCCTCTGCCGGACCCATCCGCCCCACGATCATGTCGAGCGCCCCGGATTTCAGGGCATCCGTCAGCACCCCGTGCGACCCGTCGCGCAGCATCAGTTGCGTGTCCGGCGCCGCCTGCCGGAAGCGTGCAACTGCCTCCGGCATCAACCGGGCCGCGACGCTGGGCAGGGCGCCGACGCGCAGCGTCTCGCGCCCGCCATCGCGCAGGTCGGTGACGCCTTCGATCCCGCGATGCAGGGCGGCGAGGCTCTGGTTGGTGAAGTCGAGGAACAGGGCGCCCTGCGGCGTCAGCCGGGTGCCACCCCGGTCGCGCGTCATCAGCGTGGTGCCGAGGCCTTCCTCCAACTCCTTGAGAGTCTTGGACAAGGCGGGCGGCGACAGGTGCAGCGCCGTGCAGGCGGCCTTCAGGCTGCCAAGGCGCGCAATGGCCGAGAAAGCCTCCAGATGGCGCAGCTTGACCTGCGTGATGCGGTTTTTTGTTATCATAATGGTAAACTAAGCAGCCTGAAATCTCAATTTACAATGTCAATTGGTTCAGTGTCTAATTGAACCAAGGGAGATCAGCATGAAAACTCAGGTTTGCATCATCGGCGGCGGGCCCTCCGGGCTGTTGCTGGGCCAGCTTTGTCATCAGGCCGGGATAGACGCCATCGTGCTCGAACGCCGCTCGCGCGAGCATGTGCTCAGCCGGATCCGGGCGGGTGTGCTGGAGCAGGGGTTCATCGACCTGCTGAAGGAGGCCAAGGTCGCCACCCGGATGGACACCCAAGGGTATCCGCACGACGGCACGGTGATTTCCTTCGAGGACATGGAAGTGCGCGTGGACTTCCGCAAGCACACCGGCACCTCGGTCATGGTCTACGGCCAGACGGAGGTGACGCGCGACCTCTACGAGGCGCGCGATCTGACCGGCGGCATGACTCTGCACGACGTGGACGATGTGGAACTTGGCAACGCCACGCTCGACGGCGACGCGGGCTGCACGGTTTCCTTTACGCACGAAGGCCAGCGCAAGACCATCGAATGCGACTACATCGCCGGCTGCGACGGGTTCCACGGCCCTTCCCGCCAGGCCATCCCGGCCGAAAAGCGCCGCGAGTTCGAACGGGTCTATCCCTTTGGCTGGCTGGGCATCCTGTCCGAAACGCCGCCCGCGCACCACGAATTGATCTACGCCAACTCCGAGCGCGGCTTTGCCCTCTGCTCCATGCGGAACGAGAAGCTCAGCCGCTACTACCTGCAGGCTCCCCTGACCGACAAGGTCGAGGACTGGTCCGACGACGCCTTCTGGACCGAGCTCAAGCGCCGCATCCCGAGCCGCATCGCCGAGACCCTGGTCACCGGCCCGTCGATCGAGAAGAGCATCGCGCCGCTCCGTGGTTTCGTCTGCGAGCCGATGCAATACGGGCGGCTGTTCCTTGCGGGCGACGCGGCCCACATCGTGCCGCCCACCGGAGCGAAGGGTCTGAACACGGCGGCCTCCGACATCCACTACCTCTTCGAGGCGCTGAAGGCGCGCTACCAAGAGGGCGATGCCGCCGCGATGGGGGGCTATTCCGAAAGGGCGCTGGCCCGGGTTTGGAAGACGCAGCGCTTCTCGTGGTGGATGACCAAGCTCCTGCACCGCTTCCCCGACACCGACCCCTACGAGCTGCGCATCCAGCGGGCCGAGATCGAGCATCTCGCCACTGTGGAAAGCGCACAGGAAACCATGGCCATCAACTACGTTGGCTTGCCATACTGAGACGGGCACCGATGGCCTCAGGATCATCGCGCCCCGCGGAGGATACATGACCAACCGTTACGAAACCGGCATGAACGTGCGCCGCCGCATCCTTGGCGATGCGCATGTGGACCGGGCCGAAGCTGCCAAGACGCCGTTCGACACGCCGTTCCAGGAGATGATCACCGAAACCGCCTGGGGCAATCTCTGGGCGTCGGACAGGATCACCGACCGGGAACGCTCGATGCTGACGCTGGCTCTGCTGGCGGCGACCGGCAATTTCGAAGAGATCCCGATGCACATCCGTGCCACCGCGCGCACCGGCGCATCGAAGGAGGACGTGGCCGAGGCCTTCCAGCACGTGGCGATCTACGCCGGTGTGCCCAAGGCGAACCACGCCCTGAAACTTGCCAAGCAGACCTACGCCGAAATGGAAGACCAGGGAAACGCGCACCCCTGAGGAGGAAGACCCGAATGACCAACGGATACACCGCGCGGGATCGAGGCTGGCACCCGCCCGCGCTCACCCCGCTCTACAAGACCAGCGTCGCGCGCAGCCCGCGCTTCGCTCCCATCGGTGCCGCGACATCCCTGTCCGAAGAGACCGGCCCGGTCTTCGGACACGATTTGCTCGGACCGAAGGACAACGACCTGATCACCAACTTCGCCGCGCCCGGCGAAATGGCCATCGGTCCGCGCATCGTCGTCCAGGGCACGGTGCGTGACGAATTCGGCCGCCCGGTGCCGCACACTCTGGTGGAGGTCTGGCAGGCCAACGCCGGCGGACGCTACCGGCACAAGAAGGAAGGCTACCTCGCGCCGCTCGATCCGAACTTCGGCGGCTGCGGGCGCTGCATCACGGACGAGAACGGCTTCTACGAGTTCCGCACCGTGAGGCCCGGACCCTATCCCTGGCCCAACGGTCCGGATGACTGGCGCCCGGCGCACATCCACGTCTCCGTCTTCGGCCACAGCTTCGCGCAGCGGCTGATCACGCAGATGTACTTCGAGGGCGACCCGATGATCTGGCAATGCCCCATCGTCGGCACCATCCCGTCGCGCGAGGCGATTGAAACCCTGGTCGCCCGGCTGGACCGCGCCGGGTCGATCCCGATGGACTCGCTCTGCTACCAGTTCGACATCACCCTGCGCGGCCGCCGCCAGACGATGTTCGAGAACCGCATGGAGGGGATGTGATGACCGGACCCATGACCAACCGCGCCAAGGAAAGCCCGTCGCAGACGGCAGGCCCCTACGTCCACATCGGCTGCACGCCCAACTTCCTCGGGATCGAGGGCGTCTTCCCGGAGGACCTTGGCACGCGCATGATCACCGGCGCCCCCGCCGGTGAGCGCATCACCATCAAGGGATGCGTGTTCGACGGCGCAGGCAACGCACTGAAGGACGCGCTGATCGAGGTCTGGCAGGCCGACTCGCAGGGCAAGTTCGCAGGCAAAGGCGGGGCAGAGGGCTTCACCGGCTGGGGCCGCTCGCCCGGTGACATGAACACCGGCGAATTCACCTTCGAGACGCTGAAGCCCGGCCGGGTGCCCTTCCCCGATGGCCGCCTCCAGGCGCCGCACGTCACCTTCTGGATCGTGGCCCGCGGCATCAACCTCGGCCTGCACACGCGGATGTACTTCGCCGACGAGGAAGCGGCCAACGCCGAAGACCCGATCCTCAGCCGGATCGAGCACCAGTCGCGCGTACCGACGCTGCTGGCGAAGAAGGACGGCGACGCCTACCGCTTCGACATCCACCTGCAGGGGCCGGACGAGACCATCTTTTTCGATATCTGATGATACCCGGAGGCCGGGGGACTTTCTCGGTCCTCTGGCTTCTCTGCTTCGCAAATACTCACTATCCTGTCGGTTCCAGAAAGACCAACGCCCGAGGATCCACATGACCAAACCCTGCATCATCTGCGTCGCCATCACCGGTTCCGTGCCGAAGAAGAAGGACAACCCGGCGGTGCCGATCTCCATCGAGGAACAGGTGGAAAGCACGCAGGCCGCGTTCGAGGCGGGGGCGACGATCATGCACGCGCATGTGCGCAACGACGACGAGACGCCGACCTCCAACCCGGAGAAATTCGCGCGGCTGGTTGAGGGCATCAAGAAACACTGCCCCGGAATGATCATCCAGCTTTCGACCGGCGGCCGGTCGGGCGCCGGTCAGACGCGCGGCGGGATGCTGCCGCTGCGCCCCGACATGGCGTCGCTGTCGGTGGGCTCGAACAACTTCCCCACCCGCGTCTACGAGAACCCGCCAGACCTCGTCGACTGGCTGGCCTCCGAGATGAAGACCTACGAGATCAAACCCGAGATCGAGGCCTTCGACCTCAGCCACATCTTCAAGGCCGCCGAGATGAACCGCGACGGGCGCATTCCGGGCAAGCTCTACGTGCAGTTCGTGATGGGCGTGAAGAACGCCATGCCCTGCGACCGCGAGGTTTTCGACTACTACATCAAGACGGTGGAGCGGCTGGCGCCGGACGCCGAGTGGTGCGCGGCCGGGATCGGCCGGCACCAGGTCGAGGTGAACGAGTGGTGCATCGCCGCCGGCGGCCACACCCGCACCGGGCTCGAGGACAACGTGCGCTGGGACCGCGACACGCTTGCGCCGTCGAATGCCGCGCTGGTGGAGCGTGCCGTGAAGCTCTGCGAGAAATACGAGCGCCCCGTGGCGACCTACGCGCAGGCGCGCGAGATGCTGGGTCTGCGCGCCGCCTGAGGCGCGGTCAGTCCGGGGAAAGGTACGCGGCGATGGCAACAACCGCCGCGTCGACATCTTCGGCGTCGAGCATCCGGGTATAGTTGTGCGCCGTGGTCATGGCCTCCATCGACGGGTTCGACAGCGCAGGCGCCTTGCCGCCTTTGCCTTCATCACCGTGGCATCGGGCGCAGGCGTCTGCGTATAGCGCCGCGCCCGTGTTTGAAGGGGCGTCAGGCTGCGCCGCGATGCCGGAGGCGGCCAGCACGAGGGCAAGGATCGGCGAAGCGTGGCGCATGGCAGGGTCTCCCGGGCTCTCTCAGGACATGATCATCGCGCTGAAGCAGGCTTTCTGCACGGCTGGCACGGTGCCCGGGGGCGTGACGAGGAAATTCTGTTCCAGCAGCACCTCGTCATCCTTCCGAAGCTGGAAGCGCCACGGCCCCTCCACCATTTCGAAGGGTTTCTCGAAGGTGAAGAGGTTCACGGCGGGCTCGCCGGGGTCGAGCGGTGCGAACCAGACCTCGACCTCCTGACCGTTCTCGCCCATGGGCGGATGCTGTACCACGACCTCGAGCAGGAGCGGCTCCGACTCCGGGTCCAGCCATGCGCCGATGCCGAAAGAGATGCCCAGTTCCGCCGGAACCATCTGGGTCACGACGTCGACGGTCTGGTGCTGGTCGATGAGGTTGATGATGCCCGAAACCGTGCCCGGCTCTTCGCGGCTGCCGTTCTTTGCCACGTCGCAATGCACACCGAACTGCATGTCGGACAGCGGCGGGCGAACGAAGCCGCCGGTCTCCTGGGCGGAGGCGGCAGCGGACGTCGTCAGGAGGGCGGCGATCAGGCAGGTCCGAAACATGGTCTTCCCTTTCGAGAACCGGTTGCCTCCCATGTCTAGCACGGCTCCGAAGGCGGACGCAGGCAGGATTTCCGCACCACGGCAAGAGACCGCCTGAATATGAAAAAGTCCTTCGCGGTCGGGCCGCGAAGGACTGGAAATCATGCAATGCGACACGCGTCAGCCGAGTGCGGCGGCCTTCACATCATCGTCGATGTAGGGCACGTACTGGGCGAAGTTCTCGGCGAACATGCCGACCAGCTTCTCGGCCTGCGCGTCGTAGGCTTCCTTGTCGTCCCAGGTCTTGCGCGGATCGAGCAGCATGTCCGGCACGCCCTCCACGTGGGTGGGCACCTCGAAGCCGAAGTTCGGATCCTTGCGGAACGGCGCGGTGTTCAGCGATCCGTTCAGCGCAGCATGCAGCAGGGCGCGTGTTGCCTTGATCGGCATGCGCGACCCGGTGCCATAGGCGCCGCCGGTCCAGCCGGTGTTCACCAGCCAGCAGGACGAGCCGTGCTTGGCGATCTTCTCGCGCAGGAGGTTGCCGTAAACCTCGGGGCGGCGCGGCATGAAGGGGGCGCCGAAGCAGGTGGAGAAGGTCGGCTCCGGCTCGGTCACACCGCGCTCGGTCCCGGCGACCTTGGCGGTGAAGCCGGACAGGAAGTGGTACATCGCCTGCGCCGGTGTCAGCCGCGCGATCGGGGGCAGCACACCGAATGCGTCGCAGGTCAGCATGATGATGTTCTTCGGGTGGCCGCCAAGCGCCGTTTTCGACGCATTGGAAATGTAGTGCAGCGGGTAGGCGCAGCGCATGTTGGCGGTCAGGCTGTCGTCCTCGAAGTCGAGGTCGAAGGTCTCCGGATCGAAGACCATGTTCTCGATCACCGTGCCGAACTTCTCGGTCGTGGCGTAGATTTCCGGTTCCGCCTCCGGCGAGAGCTTGATGGTCTTGGCATAGCAGCCGCCCTCGAAGTTGAAGGTGCCGCGGTCGGACCAGCCGTGTTCGTCATCGCCGATCAGCACGCGGTCGGGATCGGCGGACAGGGTGGTCTTGCCGGTACCCGACAGGCCGAAGAACACGGCCGTGTCGACCGGATTGTTCGGGGCATGGTTGGCAGAGCAGTGCATGGCCATGATGCCCTTGCCCGGCAGGATGTAGTTCAGCAGGGTGAAGACCGATTTCTTGTTCTCGCCCGCGTATTCGGTGTTGCCGATCAGGATCAGCTTCTTGTCGAAGTTCAGCGCGATCACAGTCTCGGTCCGGCAGCCGTGCCTGTCCGGGTCGGCCTTGAAGCTGGGGCAGTTGATGATGGTGAAATCTGCGGTGAAGCTGTCCAGATCCTCACGGTCCGGGCGGCGCAGCATGTGGCGGATGAACAGCCCGTGCCACGCCAGCTCGGTCACCATCCGGACGTCGATGGCATTGGCCGGATCGGCCCCGCCCACGAGGTCCTGCACGTAGTAGTCGCGACCCTTCATGTGCTCCAGCATGTCGGCGTGCAGCCGGTCGAAGGCCTCGGGCTCCATCGGGGTGTTGTTTTCCCACCAGATCGAGTCCTCGACCGAGGGGGTCTTTACGATGAACTTGTCCTTGGGAGAGCGACCCGTGTAGGTGCCGGTGGTCACGAGGAAAGAGCCGCCCTTGCCAAGCGTCCCTTCGCCGCGTTTCAGAGCCGCTTCGATCAGCGCGGGCTCCATGAGGTTGTAATAGACATTGCCAAGCCCTTCGATCCCTTGATCTTCAAGCTTGAACTGCGGGTTTACCCGTCCGAATGTCATCAGCATAGCTCCTGTGCAGCGCTGGTCCGAGAAAGAAAATTACGCGACGGTATGCGCCGGTATCCGATCCTTTAGCACGTCGTTTTTCCGGGTGAACAGGACGCATTCGCGCAGTTAGCGATACCACCCGAGGTTTAGCGATACCATGTTCCCCGACGGGCGGATGCCTGCCCGCTTTGTGAAAATCCTATACTTAAGCAGTGGGACATTTTAGCCATTCCTTTGTCAAATTCGGGTCCCCTTGAAACAGGCGCGGAGTCTGATTCGCAGTTAAGGATTGCCGCAGGGCGAAAAATCGCTGATAGTTCGGGAAAAATTACAAAAACAGAGCAGTACAAGGACAATACCATGTCGAAAATCGCCCTCGTGGACGATGACAGGAACATCCTGACATCGGTATCGATGACTCTGGAGGCAGAGGGATTCGAAGTCGAGACCTACAATGATGGACAGGCCGCACTGGACGCCTTCACCAAGAAGATGCCCGACATGGCCGTGTTCGACATCAAGATGCCGCGCATGGATGGGATGGACCTGCTCCAGCGCGTCCGCCAGAAATCCAAGATGCCGGTCATCTTCCTGACCTCCAAGGACGACGAGATCGACGAAGTGCTCGGCCTGCGCATGGGCGCCGATGACTACGTGAAGAAGCCGTTCTCGCAGCGCCTTCTGGTCGAACGCATCCGCGCGCTTCTCCGTCGTCAGGAAGCGGTGGCCGGCGATGTCGTCGGCGAAACCGAAGAGACCAAGCTGATGACCCGCGGGTCGCTGACCATGGATCCGCTGCGGCATGCCGTTACGTGGAAGGGCCTCGACGTCTCGCTGACCGTGACCGAGTTCCTGCTGCTGCAGGCGCTGGCGCAGCGCCCCGGTTTCGTGAAGTCGCGCGATCAGCTGATGGACGTGGCCTACGACGATCAGGTCTACGTGGACGACCGCACCATCGACAGCCACATCAAGCGGCTGCGCAAGAAGATGCGCTCTGTCGATCCGGAGTTCTCCGCCATCGAAACGCTCTACGGTATCGGCTATCGTTACAACGAAGAGTGATGAATGGCCTTGGCCGAGCGGATCCCGATGGGTAAGGACGACGATGAAAATCGTCGCGACGCCGATGTTGTGCTGGGCGACGATTGGGTCGCCCCGGACAGCACGGTGGAAAAGGAGATGCGTGCGACGCGTGCGCAGCGCGGCCTTTTCACGCTCAACCGCTCGCCGCTGACGCGCAAGATCATCACGTTCAACCTGATTGCGTTGAACGTGCTGGTTGCAGGTGTTCTCTGGCTGAACTCCTCACGCGATACGCTGGCCGTCCAGCGTATCAATGCGCTACAGTCCGAAGTCGAGTTGCTGGCCGATGTCTTCGAAAGCCAGCTTCAGCCGGGGGCGGCGCCGCTCGGGTCTGCCGAGGGCATCGACGTGGCCGCGACCCTGCAGGGCATCGACCTGCGGGAAGGCACGCAGGTCATGGTCTTCGACAGCGCGACCTTCCTCGTCGGCGAGACAGAGGGCAAGATGGCCGCCGCGATCCCCCTCCGCACGGAGGAGGAGAAGCCGACGGTCATTTCCGATTTCCTGAACGCCGCGTGGCAAGGTGTTGCCGGGCTGTTCACCTATTTTTCGGACGAGCCGGACCTGGTGCTCGAGGACCGTCTGCGCCGCGCGATAGAGGCGGGCGATCCCACGACCACCCGTGTCGTTCAGGGCGGCGGCAGCGCCGACACCATGTTCTACGCCTTCTCGCCGATCCGGCTGGGCAACGCGATCCAGGGCACCGTCGCCATGGTCGCACCCGCAGCAGAGATCGACGCCGCAGTCCGTTCCGAACGTGAGCGGGTGCTGCAGATGTTCATCATCGCCACGCTGGTCAGCATCGGCCTGTCGCTGGTCCTGGCCTCGACCATCGCCAACCCGATCTCGGACCTTGCCGACGCGGCAGAGATCGGCCGCGACCGCAACCGCAAGCACCGCACCACGGGCCGCATCCGCATCCCCGACCTGACCGCCCGCCCGGACGAGATCGGTCGTCTGTCGGGTGCGTTGCGCGGCATGGTCAGCGCACTCTACGACCGCATCGATTCCAACGAACAGTTCGCGGCCGACGTCGCGCACGAGATCAAAAACCCGCTGGCCTCGCTGCGCTCTGCCGTCGGCAGCCTGCGCATGGTCAAGAAGGACGAGCACCGGCACAAGCTCCTCGACGTGATCGAACACGACGTGCGCCGCCTCGACCGCCTGGTGAGCGACATCTCCAACGCCTCCCGCCTCGATTCCGAGCTGGTGAAGGAGGAGGAGCAAGAATTCGACCTCCTGAAGATGATCGGCAACCTTGCGGAGTTCCTCGGGGAGGATGCCCGCGCGAAGGGGATCGAGTTCATCTCGGACCTGCCGAAGCGCCCGATCATGATCGGCGGGCTGGAGGCGCGGCTGGCGCAGGTCTTCGTCAACCTGATCACCAACGCCATTTCCTTCTGCGAGGATGGCGACGCGATCCGTGTCTGGGCCCGGCGGCGCGACAACCGCGTGCTCGTCGTGGTCGAGGACACGGGCCCCGGTATCCCGGAAGAGGCGCTTCAGAAGATCTTCAAGCGGTTCTACACGTCGCGTCCGCAGTCGGACTTCGGCAACAACTCCGGCCTCGGCCTTGCGATCTCAAAGCAGATCGTCGAGGCGCACGGCGGCGTGATCTGGGCGGAGAACATCAGGCCGACAGAAGCCGACGCGACCTCCGAACCCTTAGGCGCGCGCTTCGTCGTGGGCTTGCCGATCTGAGATGTCCGAAACCCTGATCCACGCGTCCTCGGTTGCTGTGGCTGGCCGGGGACTGTTGATCCGCGGGCGATCCGGCACCGGGAAATCCGCATTGGCGCTTGAACTGTTGGCGCTGGGGGCCACGCTGGTCGCCGACGACCGCACGCTGGTTTCCCTGCGCGACGGCAGGCTGTGGCTGGACGTCCCTGAAACGATCCGGGGCATGATCGAGGCGCGCGGGCTGGGCATTCTGAACGCGCAAAGCGCGCCGGCCCCGCTGGCCGCCATCGTCGACCTCGAATCCGAAGAAACGGAACGGCTTCCGCCTATACGAAAGAGCACGTTGCTTGGTATGGATGTGCCGTTGCTTCACAAAACCGCGCGCCCCTATTTTCCCGCCGCACTGGTACAGTATCTAAAGGCGGGAAGAAGAGAGTGAGATGGGCCAACCTGGTCGAGAAACCGCAAGAATAGTTCTGGTCACCGGCCCTTCGGGCGCCGGGCGGGCCACCGCGATCAATGTGCTGGAAGACTGCGGGTTCGAGTCGATCGACAACATCCCGCTGAGCTTCATCCCGCGGCTGTTCGACGGTGATGCGCCGCTTGTCCGGCCGCTTGCGCTGGGAATCGACGTGCGCAACCGGGATTTCTCGGTCGAGAGGTTGGTGGAGTTGCGGGACAGTCTGAACAAGCCCGGCATCGACGCCGACCTGCTGTACCTCGACTGCTCGGCCGAGGTGCTGATGCGGCGGTATTCGGAGACGCGGCGCCGTCATCCCATGGCGCCCGACGAAAGCCCCTCCGAAGGCATCGCGCGAGAAAAGACCCTGATGGAGGACCTGCGCGCCCGGGCCGATATCCTGATCGACACCTCGGAGCTGACGGTGCACGACCTGCGCGCCGAGATGGAGGGCTGGTTCGGCAACGTCACAGGGCAGGGCATGGCCGTGTCGGTCCAGAGCTTCAGCTACAAACGCGGGCTGCCCCAGGGACTGGACGTGGTCCTTGACTGCCGGTTCCTGAGGAACCCGCACTGGGAGCCCGAGCTGCGCCCCCACACCGGGCTCGACCCGCAGGTGGCGGCATATGTGGAGGCCGATCCGCGTCACGGGCCGTTCCTCGAAAAGATCGAGGATCTGATCCTGATGATGCTTCCCGCCTGCGTCGAGGAAGGGAAGGCGCACTTTGCCATCGGCTTTGGCTGCACCGGGGGCAAACACCGGTCTGTCGCCGTGACGGAAAGCGTTTCGGCGGCACTTGCGCGCGAAGGCTGGCACGTGTCTATTCGCCATCGTGAATTGGAACGCCGCAGCGCAGCACCCTCGTCGGCGCAGGGGCTGGGAGCTGTTCCGAACGGAAGGAAAGCCGGGTGATCGGAATCGTGATCGTCGCGCATGGTGGGCTGGCGAGGGAGTACCTCGCTGCCGTGGAGCATGTCGTGGGCAAACAACCCGGGATGACGGCCATTTCCATCGAGGCGGATTGCGACCGATCTTCGAAGCAGGCCGAGATCTGCGATGCTGCCGACGCCGTGGACCATGGCCAGGGCGTAGTGGTGGTGACCGACATGTTCGGCGGCTCGCCCTCCAACCTGTCGCTGAACGCCTGTCGCCCCGACGACCGGCGCATCCTATACGGCGCCAACCTTCCCATGTTGATCAAGCTGGCGAAAAGCCGCCAGTTGCCTGTCGGCGATGCGGTTCGCAGCGCGCTCGAGGCCGGGCGCAAGTATATAGACACCCAGAACGTTCCGTCCGAGCCAACCTGACGGGCTCCTGTAGATTTTCCCGACGACCGAAAGATTGCCGCAATGACCCAATCCGTGAACCGGACCCTCAAGATCATCAACGAGAAGGGTCTGCACGCCCGCGCTTCCGCGAAACTGGTCGAGGTCGTCGAGGGGTTCGATGCGCGCGCAGAGGTCTCCCGCGACGGGATGTCGGCCAGCGGCGACAGCATCATGGGGCTTTTGATGTTGGCAGCGGCCAAGGGAACGACTATTGAGGTTCAGACCTCTGGCCCGGATGCGGAGGCTCTGGCCAACGCCGTGGAAGCCCTCGTGGCCGATCGGTTCGGGGAAAGCTGCTGATCCGGGCGGCCGGTGCGGAACAGGTACGGGACAGTGAAGGCGCATGGTTGAAAGCACCCAGGCGACAGACGCAGGCGTCAGGCCGGTGACCTCGGAGTCCGCACCCTACGACAAGCGCAAGGTCAGCTACGCCAACACCTTCACCAATCCGTGGAAGGCCAACACCATTCGCGCGATGGAGTGGGCGACCGGCAAGATCCCTCTGCTGCGCATGGTTCGCCGCTTTGAGCGGATCGGTTCCGTCGAAGGGCAGGGCTTCTGGGCACAGGCGCTTAGCGTGATGGGCATCGACCTTCTGACCCCGATGGAGCAGATCGCCAACATCCCCAAGGACGGACCGGTGATCGTGGTGGCCAACCACCCGCACGGGCTGGTTGACGGGATGGTGCTGGCGCATCTGATCGGGCAGATCCGTACCGACTACAAGATCCTCACCCGCTCGCTGCTGACCGGCGTGAAGGAGGTCGATCAGTTCATGATCCCCGTGCCCTTCCCGCACGAGGTCGACGCCCGCGAACAAAGCCTCGAGATGCGCGCCCGCGCGATGGACCACCTCAAGCAGGGCGGCGTCATCGCGCTGTTCCCCTCGGGCGTGGTCGCCTCGTCCGAGACGTGGTGGGGCCCGGCGGTGGAACAGGTGTGGAACCCGTTCACGGCGAAAATGGTGCAGCGTTCCGGTGCGACCGTGGTGCCGATCTACTTCCCCGGCCAGAACTCCCGAGTCTACCAGATGGCGAACCAGGTCTCGGCCACGATCCGGCAGGGCCTGCTGATCCACGAGGTCGTGCACGCCTGCCGACGCCCGCAGAAGCCCGTTGTCGGCCCGGCCATCACCCCCGAAGAGGTGAAGGCCTTCACCGGCGGTCAGCGCGAGTTCGTTGGCTGGCTGCGCGAGAAGACACTGGCGCTGCGCGAGGACTGAGCCTCAGCGCGTCGGGACAGGCGTCTCCCCCCGGTAATCGTAGAACCCGCGCTTGGTCTTGCGGCCAAGCCAGCCGGCCTCGACGTATTTCGTCATCAGCGGGCAAGGGCGGTACTTGGTGTCGGCCAGCCCGTCGTGCAGGACGTTCATGATCGCAAGGCAGGTGTCCAGTCCGATGAAATCCGCCAGCTCCAGCGGCCCCATGGGATGGTTCGCACCCAGCTTCATCGCGGTGTCGATGGAGGCGACGTTGCCGACCCCTTCGTACAGCGTATAGCAGGCCTCGTTGATCATCGGGATCAGGATGCGGTTCACGATGAAGGCCGGGAAATCCTCCGCCGAAGCGGCGGTCTTGCCCAGCTTTTCCACCACGGCCAGGCACGAGGCGTAGGTGTCCTGATCGGTGGCGATGCCGCGGATCAGCTCGACCAGTTGCATCACCGGCACCGGGTTCATGAAGTGGAACCCCATGAACTTCTCGGGCCGGTCGGTGCGGCTGGCAAGGCGCGTGATGGAAATCGACGAGGTGTTCGACGTCAGGATCGTGTTCGGGCGGAGCGACGGCAGGATCGCCTCGAAGATCTTGTGCTTGACGTCTTCCTTCTCGGTCGCGGCCTCGATCACGAGGTCGGTGTCCGCGACCTCGGCGATCTCCATCGTGGTGGAGATGCGCGCCAGCGCGGTGTCGCGTTCCTCCTGGCTGATCTTCTCGCGGCTGACCTGGCGGTCGAGGTTCTTGCCGATCAGGGCCACGGCCTTGTCCAGCGCGTCCTGACGCACGTCGTTGAGCCGGACGTCATAGCCCGCAAGGGCCATCACATGGGCGATTCCGTTGCCCATCTGCCCCGCACCCACGACACCGACCGACTTGATTTCCATTGTGCGTCTCCATTCTGGCCCGGGGCGACTGTAGGGCGCGGGGACGACCAACCGCAAGGGCTGCCCCGCACCGGGGCCGGAGGCATTTTAACATTAGCGAAATGGCAAACCCTTTGAGCGATTCTCCTCGCCGGGTGAATGAAAAAGGGTGGTGAGATGTCCTTACATGGTGGGGGCCATGGTTCCCTGGAGTATTATCCGTGCCGATACGGTAATTCGCGCGTGATGTTCCGCGGTCCGCGCAGGGACCTTCAGGGGCAATACGTCGCGTTCCTCGGCTCGACGGAGACATACGGCCGCTTCGTGGAGGCGCCGTTTCCCCTCCTGCTGGAGGAGCGGCTGGGCGCCACATGCATCAACTTCGGCGTGGTGAACGCCGGTGTCGATCTCTATCTCAACGATCCGCCGGTCCTCGACCTTGTGATGCAGGCCAGCGCCAAGGTCGTGCAGGTGATGGGCGCCCAGAACATGTCGAACCGGTACTACTCGGTGCACCCCCGTCGCAACGACCGGTTCCTGCGCGCCTCGGAACGGCTCGAGTCGCTCTTCCCGGAGGTCGACTTCACCGAATTCCATTTCGTGCGCCACATGCTGGGCCGGCTGAAGGAGGCCTCGGAAGAGCGGTTCGCGACGATCGTCACCGAGCTGCGGCAGGCGTGGATCGCCCGGATGAAGAACATGCTGACGCAGATACGTGGCCAAGTGGTGCTGCTCTGGTTCGCCGACCGTCCGGTGCCCGACGACGAGACGCCGCTTCTGGACCGCGACCCGCTGTTCATCACCCGCCAGATGATCGAAGTCCTGCGCCCGCGCGTCTCTCACGTTGTCGAGGTCAGCGCCTCCGCGGCGGCCCGGCGGGAAGGGACCGCCGGGATGGTGTTCTCGGACTTCGAATCCTGCGCCGCGGCAGAGCTTCAGGGGCCGATAGCCCATGCCGAAGCCACCGATGCCCTGGAGACGGTGCTGCGGCCCATGATCGGCCTTTCGGGGTAAACCCGTGCCGTAGAAAGAAAAGGCCCCGCTGGCGATGCAGCGGGGCCTTGAAGCGCCTGGCAATCGGGGCGGCGCCCCTTCGCTTACAGCTTTTCAGTAAGTTCCGGGACGGCTTCGAAAAGGTCCGCGACGAGGCCGTAGTCGGCGACCTGGAAGATCGGCGCCTCTTCGTCCTTGTTGATCGCCACGATCACCTTGGAGTCCTTCATGCCGGCGAGGTGCTGGATCGCACCGGAGATGCCCACGGCGACGTAGAGGTTCGGCGCCACGACCTTGCCGGTCTGGCCGACCTGCCAGTCGTTCGGGGCAAAGCCGGAGTCGACCGCTGCGCGCGATGCGCCCACGGCTGCGCCCAGCTTGTCCGCCAGTTTCTCGATCAGCTCGAAGTTCTCTTCAGAGCCCACGCCGCGGCCGCCGGAGACGACGATGCCCGCCGAAGTCAGCTCGGGACGGTCGCTTTCGGCGACCTTGTCCTCGACCCATTCCGAGACGCCCGGGTTCTCGCCCGCGCCGATAGCTTCGACCGAAGCCGAGCCGCCTGTCGGTGCCGCGTCGAAGGTCGAGGTCCGGAAGGTGATGACCTTCGTCGCGTCCTTCGACTTCACCGTCTGGATCGCGTTGCCCGCGTAGATCGGGCGCTCGAAGGTGTCGGCATCCACGACGCCGGTCACGTCCGTCAGGATCATCACGTCCAGCGCCGCGGCGACGCGCGGCAGGATGTTCTTCGCGTCCGTGGTCGACGGCGCCACGACGTGGCTGTAGTCGCCCGCCAGCGAGGTGATCAGCGCCGCCACCGGCTCTGCAAGGCGGTGGCCGTAGATCGCGTCCTCGGCGACCAGCACCTTCGACACGCCCTCGATGGTGGCGGCCTCGTCGGCGGCGGCCTTGGCAGAGGCGCCACAGGCCAGAACGGTCACGTCACCCAGCGCCTTCGCGGCGGTCACCGCCTTGGCGGTTGCGTCCATCGACAGGGCGCCATCGGTAATCTCGGCAATCAGCAGAACGGCCATCACACGATCCCCTTCTCTTTGAGCTTCGCCACCAGTTCGTCGACCGAACCGACCATCTCGCCGGCCTGACGGGCCTCGGGCTCGGTGGTCTTCACGATCTCCAGCCGCGGCGCCACGTCGACGCCGAGATCGGCGGCGGTCTTCTCGTCCAGCGGCTTCTTCTTCGCCTTCATGATGTTCGGCAGCGAGGCATAGCGCGGCTCGTTCAGGCGCAGGTCGGTGGAGATGATGGTCGGCATCTTCACCTTGATGGTCTGCAGGCCGCCGTCGACCTCGCGGGTGACCACGGCATGATCGCCGTCGACGTCCACGGTGTTGGCGTACATCGCCTGGCTCCAGCCCAGCAGGGCGGACAGCATCTGGCCAGTGGCGCCGAGGTCGTTGTCGATCGCCTGCTTGCCGCAGAGCACGAGGCCCGGCTGCTCGTCGTCGACGATCTTCGCGAGGATCTTGGCGACGGCGAGCGGCTCGATGTCGGTGTGCACGTCATCGGCGGCCACCACGAGGATCGCCCGGTCGGCACCCATGGCCAGCGCGGTCCGCAGCGTCTCTTGCGCCTGCTTCACGCCGATCGAAACGGCGATGACTTCGTCGGCCTTCCCGGCCTCCTTCAGGCGGATCGCCTCTTCGACGGCAATCTCGTCGAAGGGGTTCATCGACATCTTCACGTTCGCCAGATCGACACCCGATCCATCCGCTTTGACACGGACCTTCACGTTGTAGTCGATCACGCGCTTGACCGGTACGAGTACCTTCATAAGCGTGTCTCTCCTCAATTCGGCGGGGCGCTCCCCGCAAGATTCCTCTCGCACACACGTAACGCGGCATTTACCGGGGAAACAGGGCAAAATCGTCACGTCGCGGTCATTCTACGTCGCGTTTCACGGCGCGCAGGGGTGCGATGCCAATAGCGGGCGGGCACGAACATTTCAATAGCGCCGCAGAATTCATAATGAAATTACGCTGCGGCGGCACTGTGTGCCGTTCTACACCTGTCAGTCGCCGTCGTGATCGCCCGCGCTGTCGCAGATTCCCTGCAGGTCGGACCACTCGGCGTCCGTGAGGATCGGGGTGGTGTCCGCCTGTTCCCCCGCAAAGTCACGGGCTTGCATGGCACGTTCTTCGGTCACCGGGTGGCTGGACAGGTAGGCGGGCAGGGCAAAGCCCTCCAGCTCGGCGATGCGGTCGAAGAAGCCCGCGAACCCCTCGGCGCTGACGCCCGCATCCGCCAGCATATCCAGCGCGAAGTCGTCGGCCTTGCCCTCCGCGTCACGGGTGTAGGAGGCGGAGATCATGTGTTCGCCCACGATGGCGATGGCCGCGCCGCCGGTGAAGTCGCCGAGGATCATGGTCAGCAACCCGGCAGAGCCCGCCGCGCGCAGCGCCTCTCGGGTGGTGTCGCGGTTTTCCACGTGCGCCAGTTCGTGGGCCAGAACGCCGGCGACTTCGTCGGGGTGCTCCGCCTTGTCCAGCAGGCCGCGCACCAGCACCACCTGCCCGCCGGGCGCGGCGAAGGCGTTGATCATCGGGTGGTCGAACACCATCAGGTTGATGTCGTACTTCATCTCCTGGCCCTCGGTCAGGCGGGTCAACATCTTCTGCAGGGCGGCTTGGCCTCGGGGATCGCTGCACCGCAGGTCGGGCACGCGGGCGCGGCCCAATGCGCGCTCCATCTGCCGGGTCACGGTCTTGCCGAAGGCGACCTCGCGCTCCACCGGGATCACCCGGGCCAGCGTTCCGGCCAGCGCGGGCAGGATGACGAACAGCATCAGTCCCGCCGCCACCACGGCGCCGATGGCATAGGTGGCAAGCTTGCGCACCGATCCCGGGTGGACCTCCGCCTTGAACAGGCTGGGTCGGGTCTTGTGCAGCCAGGCGATCAGGTCGGGGTCGAGGATCACCAGCCGGGCGATGTCGCGCGGCATCTCGTCATCGGACGTGGTGTGCCGGGTGACAGTCAGCCGCGCCTTGTCGGAGGTGTTGGACAGCGCCCGCAGGTCCATCAGCCGCCAGCGCAGCGGCTCCGTCAGGCTGTCGCCGGTGATGACCAATGCCTGCCGGTCGTCGGAGAGGGCGACCTGCACATGGTGCCGTGCCGCCGTCTGCCCGTCGAAGAACTGTGCCGCGGTGCCCTCCGGTGCCATCTCAGATCGCGCCGCCGATATCGAGCGCGTCGGCAAAGCCGTCCGCGTCGACACCGGTTTCCGCCTCGCGCTGGTGGACGCGGTCGAGCGCCTCGGGGTTCTCCACGCGGATCGTCTCGATGTAGTGGGCAAGGATCGGCTGGGTGATGAGGATCAGGCTCAGCGCCTGCGTGACGACCAGCGCCACGAGGTAGCCGATGCCCATGATGATCGCAAAGGCGACGATCCCGCCGACGGAGCCGTCCTCGGCCAGCATGATCATCGGCATCGCGACCACGCCTACTGCGCCGAAGGCGACAGAGGCCAGAAGGCTCAGGAGCAGGCCGCCGATGATGTAGGTCTTGATGACGAAGCCGGTCTTGGGTTCGGCGACGAAGCGGACGGTGCCGCCCAGGACCTTGTGGCTCATCAGGTAGCCGAAGGAGCGGACGCTGTAATAGACCGCGCCGATCATGAACCAGATGTATCCGACGAAGATGCCGATGCCGCCGATGACCGCCAGTCCGACCATCTCGTTGATGCCGCCAATTGCGATGAGGGTGCCGCAGACAATGAAGATCCCGAGCGCGATGAACAGGTGTTTCATCGCCGGGTAGAGCTTTGTCCACGCGCCTTCCTGGATCAGCCGGGTGGAGCCGTAGAAGCTCCGGTCGGCCATGTATTTCTCGAGCTTGAAAGTCGACAGCGGCATGAGCACACCAAGCGTCACGACGGTCAGGAACCCGTAGCCGAGCGCGCGGACCACGTAGCCCCATGCGCCCTTCTCCATGCCCAGCCTGATGCCCCGGAACCGCGTGCGGGCCATCTTGTAGCGCCGTGCCCGGTAGATCGCGAAGAGGATGAATGGCAGCACAGCGAAGAGCGAGATGTAGATCGCGACCGCCTGACCGATCACCGCCTCGGGGCCGGCGGTCTCCGGATCGACCATGATGTTCAGGCCGAAGTAGAAGAGGATCATCTGGAGGATGCCGAGGTAGACGGCGAGAAACACGATGGCGACGAGGAAGCCCAGGAACTTCTCCATCCCGGTGCCGGTGTATTCGAAGGTGTCGCCGTCGGCGCTGACCGAGGACCAGATGTACTTGCGGATGCGCGTCTTCTGCCAGAAGCGGTAGATGCCGAGGGTGACGACGGTCAGCAGCCCGGTCTTGAACGCCAGCTTGAACAGCGGACCTTTTTCGCCGGAGTAGGACAATTGCATGGTGGCGGGTTCTGGCTGCATCGAAATACCTTTGACACTCAATCTGCTTGAATCTTAAGCGACCTGTATGCCGAGTAAAGTAGCGAATTCAATGCCTCGCCAGTGGGTTGCCTTCAGCCGCCGGTCGTGTCGCAGACCGATTTCAGCGCGTTCCAGTCCTGCGGCGCCAGCACGGGCAAGGGCGTGAAGTCCGAGGGGACGGCGGCGCGCGCCTGCTCGATCCGGTTGCCCAGGGCCGGGTGGCTCTGGAAATGCGCGACGATGCCGTCTGCCTCGCCCCCGAGCGCGCGGAAACGTTCGAACATCGTGGCGAGGGCGGCGGGGGAGAGGCCGGCCCGGGCCATGAGGTCGTGGGCAAAGACGTCGGCCTCTGCCTCCGCGCCCTGGCTGTACTGCGCGTCGATCAGCCGTTCGGCGAGGAACAGCACCACCGCGCCGCCCGCGAAATCGCCGAACAGCAGGCCAAGGACGCCGATCGACCCGGCAGAGCGCAGCGCATGTCGCGTCGGGTCGCGGCTGGCGACATGGCCCATTTCATGCGCGAAGACGGCGGCGATTTCCTCCGGGTCCTCCGCCGCGTCGATCAGCCCGCGGAAGAACACGATGTGCCCGCCCGGAAGCGCGAAGGCGTTGACCATGTCGTGGTCCAGCACGTGCACGGTCACCTCGACCGGCAGGGCGGCTTCTGCCTCCAGCCGGGCCTGTATCTGCCGCAAGGCGGCCATCCCTGCCGGGGACGAGCATATCCGGGTCGGCGCGATGCCGGTCTCGTCCATCGCCTCGCGGATCTGGGCAAGCGTGACTTCCCCCAGCGCGCGTTCGCCTTCGGGCGGGATGAAGTTGGCAAGCTGGTTCGCCATCACCGGGACAAGGACGAAGAGGATCAACGCCACGGAGGTCACGGCGCCCGCGGCCCAGCCCATCAGCCGCTTGCGGTTCGCGACGGGGCGGGCGTGGCGGCGCCTGGGAAGATGGGCGCGGATTTCGGTATCGCGCACCAGCAGCCGCTCCACCGCGTTGTCGGCCCGCGCCAGCACCACGAGGTCGCCGCCCGCGATGTCGGGCACCTCGCGCACGTCGTCCAGCGGCCAGAACACACCCGGACCGACCAGCGCCCCGCGCTCCGTATCGACGCGAAGGCGCAGGCGCAGCGGCTGCCCGGTCTCCCCGTCGAGGTAGATCGCCGAGGTCTCGAAGACGCTCATAGGGAGGCCCCCACGTCCAGCGCCTCGGCAAAGCCCTCGGCCTCCATGTGTTCGTCGCGGGGGCGCTGGCGGAAGGTGGCGATGTGTTCCGTGCCCGTGACGCTGAGGCCGGTCGCGTAGTGGCGCATCAGCGGCAGCGTCACCCAGGCGGCGGTCAGGGCCGACCACAGCAGGAAGATGGCGAAGTAGCACATCACCGAAAGGGCGATCAGCAGCCAGCGGTTCAGGCCGGCGAAGACCGGCGGCATGTCCTCCAGCCCCAGTTCGACCAGCGTCTCCAGCGATTGCAGTTCGAGGAACAGGCCCAGCAGCACCAGTGTCGGGAAGGCCGCGGCCACGGCGGCCAGCGTGTAGCCGCCCGCCTGTATCCGGAAGACCTTGCCGGGTTTCGCATCCAGTGTCAGGCGCAGCGGGCCGATGCGCTTCATGGCGGTCAGGCGCTTCAGGGTTTCGACGCGGTAGTAGACGGTGGAGTAGATCGCCGTGACCCCGGCGATGACCATCAGCATCCAGCCGTTCGCCGGTGAGACCGCCAAGCCGATGCTGCCGATCACCGTCAGGCCCAGCGTCACGAAATGCCATTTCAGTGCCGGGAACAGCATCGTCCAGCGGCCGTCCTGGGCCATCCGCGTCTCGCCGAAGAACGTTCGGTCGGTTCGGTATTTCTCGAGATGGAAGGTCATGCGCGGCCACAGGAGGCCAAAGGTGATCAGCGTCAGCATGCCGTGCCCAAGCGCGCGGAAGGCATAGCCCCAGGCTCCCGGCTCAAGCCCGAAGCGCAGGCCTAGCCAGCGCGTGCGGGCCAGCACGTACCGCCGGGCGCGGTAGCGGGCGTAGAACCAGATCGGGAACACGCCGACGAGCGACAGCAGGTAGGCGGCGAAGTTGCCCTGGAACACCGCGAAGCTGGCGAACATCAGCAGCAGGTTCACGATGCCGATGTAGAAGGCGAGGATGACGACCGCGATCAGGAAGCCCAGGAGCTTTTCGTAGGGGTCGCCCACGTATTCCAGCGGGTAGCCCCCCGGCCGCACCGCCGACCACAGCCAGCGCCGCACCCGCGTCTTCTGCCAGAACCGGTAAAGGCCGAGCGTTAGGACCGTCAGCAGCCCGGTGCCGAAGACCAGTCTGAACATCGGCCAGCGCGTTCCGGCAAAGGCGGTCTGCCAGACCCTGTGCTCTGTCGCTGTGGAGGATGCCCCGGCGTGTGCGCCCGTGGGCATGGTCTGACCGGCGTCCAATGCGTGTGTTCCGAAAAGCTTGCTCCCACCCGAAGCCTGACGCCTCGGGAAGTTGCAGACAAGCGTTTCGAGTGTCCGTTGGTGTTATCCGGTGCCTCGGGCCGGGAAACACGTACCTCCGCGTGTTTCCAGCAAGGTCGGGCACCGCCCCGGTGGAGGGGCGGCGCCTGCCGGGATCAGGTGAACTTGTTGTCGCGCGGGAAGCCCCGCGGCGCCATCCGGCCGGAACCGGCGCGTTTGGCCACCCATTCCGTCAGCTCTTCGCCGGTAACGGTGCGGGTGCGGCCCGCCGGGTCGAGCCACGACAGGCCCGCCTCAAGGGTAAAGGTGCGCACGTCCGAAAGGCCGCCGTCCTTGTACTTCTGCAGGCGCACACCCTTGCCGCGACCCATCTCCGGCAGCTCGTCGAGCATGAAGATCAGGACCTTGCGGTTCTCGCCCACGACGGCCACGGCATTGCCGGTGACGGGCTTGCAGACCAGCGCCTTGACCGGGTCCTTGACGTTCAGCACCTGCTTGCCCGCGCGGGTCTGGGCGATCACCTCGTCCTCCGGCACGAGGAAGCCGTCCCCCGCGCTGGACGCGACCAGCAGCCGCTCTCCGGGGCGATAGATGAGGATGTCGACGATTTCCGTGTCGTTGGGGAGGTCGACCATCAGGCGCAGGGGTTCCCCCATGCCGCGCCCGCCGGGCAGGTTCGCCGCAAGCACCGTGTAGAACCGGCCGTTCGATCCGAAGACCAGCAGCTTGTCCGTGGTCTCTGCATGGAAGGTGAAGCGCGGGCCGTCGCCGTCCTTGAACTTCAGCTCTCGGTCGAGGGCGATGTGGCCGGTCATCGCGCGGATCCAGCCCATCTTGGAGCAGACGACCGTGACCGGCTCCCGCTCGATCATCGCCTCGAGCGGCACGTCCTCCGCCTCCGTCGCCTCGGAGAAGGTGGTGAGTCGCTGGCCGCGCTTGTAGCCCTTGGTGAAGGTCTTCTTCACCTCGGAGAGCTCTTCCTTGATGCGGCCCCACTGCATGTCCTCGGAGGCCAGAAGGTCCTCCAGCCCGGCACGCTCTTCCATCAGCTTGTCGCGTTCGTTGACAAGCTCCAGCTCCTCCAGCCGGCGCAAGCTGCGCAGCCGCATGTTGAGGATCGCCTCGGCCTGCACATCCGACAGCCCCTCGGACCGCCCGATGAACCGGCGCGGCACGGCAGAGGAGGTGCCGTCATCGGCCAGCAGGCCGCGTTCCACGGCGTCGGGATCGTCGCGCAGTTCCAGCGCCGTGACGTCGATGCCCACCAGCGGAGAGCGATAGTCGCGCTCGTCCGTGGCGCGCGGGATGGTGGCCTGGTGCGGGCGCGACCAGTCCTCGTACATCAGCGCGGCCTTGGGGTCGTCGTCGTAGCGGATGATGTCGATCACCCGGTCGAGGTTCAGGAAGGCGATGATCAGGCCTTCGAGCACTTCCAGCCGGTTGTCGATCTTCGCCATCCGGTGCTTCGAGCGGCGGATCAGCACCTCGCGGCGGAAGTCGAGGAAGGCGCGCAGGCATTCCTTCATCGAGCAGACCTTCGGCGTCACACCGTCGATCAGCACGTTCATGTTCAGCGAGAAGCGGATTTCCAGGTCCGAGTTCCGGAACAGCATGTTCATCAGAAGGTCCGGATCGACGTTCTTCGTCTTTGGCTCCAGCACCATGCGGATGTCGTCTGCGCTTTCGTCGCGCACGTCGGCCAGCACCGGGATCTTCTTGGTCTGGATCAGTTCGGCGATGCGCTCGACCAGCTTCGACTTCTGCACCTGGTAGGGGATTTCCGTCACCACCGCCTGCCACTGTCCGCGGCCCAGGTCCTCCACGTGCCAGCGCGCGCGCAGCCGGATGGAGCCGCGCCCGGTGCGGTAGGCGGTCGCGATGTTCTCGGCCGGTTCCACGATGACGCCGCCGGTCGGGAAGTCCGGCCCGGGCACGTATTGCATCAGCGTGTCGTCCACCGCGTTGGGCGACCGGATCAGGTGGAGGCAGGCGTTGATGAGTTCGCCGATGTTGTGCGGCGGGATGTTCGTCGCCATGCCGACCGCGATGCCGGACGACCCGTTGGCCAGCAGGTTCGGGTAGGAGGCGGGCAGGACCGAGGGTTCCTCGAGCCGGCCGTCGTAGTTCGGGCGGAAGTCGACGGAGTTCTCGTCGAGCCCTTCCAGCAGCGCCTCCGACATCACGGTCATGCGCGCCTCGGTGTAGCGCGAGGCGGCCGGGTTGTCGCCGTCGATGTTGCCGAAGTTGCCCTGACCGTCGACCAGCGGATAGCGGATCGTGAAGTCCTGGGCTAATCGCGCCATCGCGTCGTAGATCGCCGCGTCACCGTGCGGGTGGAAGTCCCCCATGGTGTCCCCCGAAATCTTTGCGGATTTCAGGAAGCCTCCGTTGGAACTAAGTCGCAGCCTGCGCATTGCATATAGGATACGACGATGGACTGGCTTCAGCCCATCCCGGGCATCCGGCAGCGCCCTGTGCATGATCGTGGACAGCGCATACGTCAGGTAGCGCTCCCCGATGGCACGGCGCAAAGGCTCCGCAAGGTTGCGGGCGTTCATGTTGGGGTCGAGGTCATCGTCGGACATAGATGTCGTGATACCGTTGCCTCGGCACCGCAGCAAGCGACAGTGTGGGAAATATTCTCCGAATGCACTTAGGGCATTTTGGGGAATCGGATAATCTCGAAGGTGGTCGTCGAGCTGCGGACGACCGGGTCGCGGGGGCGATACCTTCGGTACGAATATGGGGGGTTGGGCATGGCTAAAGTCATCCTGCTTACGTTTGGGGTTCTTGGTTGGGCGTGGTTCGAACTGTCCGGTGGCAGCGCATTCGTTGCGGGCCAGAACGGGGTACAGTGGGTCGCCACAGCGCATCCGGCACGCGAGCCTGTCGTGTCGACCTCGGGCGCAGAGCCGGAAGCCGTGTCCCGCGCCGATACGACCGAGATGCATGCCGTCGTGCAGCCCGCCGTTGCGGAGCCGCGTCCGTCGCAGGTCAAGACGGTCTACGTGTCCTCGGGCAACAATCTGGCGGTCGACAGCGAAAAGCTGGCCATGCTCGACGCAGCCTTCACCAGCGAAGAGGACATTCAGCAGGATATCCAGCAGGTCGCCGCATCGGTCGACAACGTGGATGACGCGGTCGCCGCTGCAATTGCCGAGTACCGCACCGTCACCGGGTCCCGCGTGAACCTGCGTGCCGGACCCTCGACCAGCTTCGATGCCGTCACCCAACTGTTGGAAGGCGAAGAGGTCGAAGTGCTGGACGAGACGCCGGACGGCTGGGTCAAGCTGCGCGCCATGGACGGCAACGACATCGGCTGGATGGCCGGCAGCTTCCTGACCGCATCGAACTGATCGCCGGACGAACGACGCATCGCGTGCAACAACGCTCAGTCCTGATCACCGGATGCTCTTCGGGCATCGGTTACGACGCCGCCCACGGACTCAAGTCCCGTGGGTGGCGCGTTTTTGCGTCCTGCCGGCAAGAGGCCGACTGCGTCCGCTTCCGCGCCGAAGGATTCGACAGTCCGCGAATCGACTACACAGAGCCGGACAGCATCGCGGCGGGCCTCTCCGAAGTGCTGGAGGCCACCGGCGGCACGCTTGACGCGCTGTTCAACAACGGTGCCCACGCGATCCCCGGTGCGCTGGAGGATCTGCCGGTGGAAGGGTTGCGCGCGCTCTTCGAGGCCAACGTCTTTGGCTGGCACGACCTGACCCGGAAGGCGATTCCCGTGATGCGGGCGCAGGGGCATGGGCGGATCGTCAATCACTCCTCTGTCCTGGGGCTGGTGGTGATGCCGTGGCGCGGCGCCTACAACGCGACGAAGCACGCGGTGGAAGGGCTGACCGACACGCTCAGGCTGGAGATGCGCGACACGCCGATCCGGGTCATCACGCTGAACACCGGCCCGGTGACGTCGAAGATCCGGGTGAACTCCATTCCGCATTTCGAGAAATGGGTGGACTGGAAGAACAGCCCGCGTGCCCCCCAGTACCGCGAGAAGCTGTTGAAACGCCTCTACGAATCGCGCGGCAAGGACATGTTCGAACTGCCGCCCTCGGCCGTGACGGCCAAGCTGGTGCATGCGCTCGAAAGCCCGCGCCCGAAACCTCGGTATTACATCACCACGGCGACCCACCTGATGGGCACGGCGCGGCGGGTGCTGACGACCCGGGCGATGGACGCGCTTTGTGCGAGGGGCGGCTGACGTGACGCAGGCGGGACGGGTTCGCAAAGAGGCCTGCGCGCGCTAAGTCATCTTCAAACCTTCGCAGGCCGCTTGGGAGGCACCATGCGCGACGATCCCCTTTTCATCCTCATCGCCCTCGTCATGCTGGGCGTCGTAGGTATTTTGTTGTTTGGAATCGGCAGCTTCGCCAAGGGCGGGGCGTTCAGCCGGAAGTGGTCGAACAAGGCGATGCAGTGGCGGATCGGGGCGCAGTTCGCGGCGATTGTCCTGATCCTGCTGTTCGTCTACATCCGTCGCGGCGGATAAGACGGGGGAAGACATGGTTGTCCTGAGCAAGATCTACACGCGCACCGGTGACAAGGGCGAGACCGCGCTGGGCAATGGCGCGCGGGTGAAGAAATACGATCCCCGGGTCGAGGCCTATGGCACCGCGGACGAGCTGAACGCCTTTGTCGGCGTGGCACGGCAGGCGGCCTCCGGCGACGTGGACGGCGCGCTGTCGCGCATCCAGAACGACCTCTTCGACCTGGGCGCCGACCTGTGCCGCCCGGACATCGAGAAGGACGCCGAGGCGGAGTATCCGCCGCTGCGGATGGTCGACGCGCAAGTGGTTCGTCTCGAACAGGAAATCGACGCGATGAACGCCTCGCTGGAGCCCCTGCGGAGCTTTGTCCTGCCGGGCGGATCGGCGCTTTCGGCGCATCTGCACGTGTGCCGGACGGTGGCCCGGCGGGCAGAGCGGCTGTGCGTGGAGCTGGCCTCTGCCGAGGCGGTGAACCCGGCGGCGGTGAAGTATCTCAACCGCCTTTCGGACTGGTTCTTCGTCGCTGCCCGGATCGCCAACGACAACGGCACCGCCGACGTCTTGTGGGTTCCGGGAGCGAACCGCGGCTAGCGGCGGAAGGTCCGGGGGACCTTTCGGCTCCCGGAAGAGCGAACCGCGGCTGGCGGCGGAAGGTCCGGGGGACCTTTCGGCTCCCGGAAGAGCGAACCGCGGCTAGCGGCGGAAGGTCCGGGGGACCTTTCGGCTCCCGGAAGAGCGAACCGCGGCTAGCGGCGGAAGGTCCGGCAGGGCGTTTTCCGGCATTAACCTTAATGGTGCGGGCGGTGGGATGAACAGCGCGCGCGCTGGGCGTCCGGACGCAGCATCTGGTGTGTGCGCTGGCCTGGCATACCGCGCGTTATCCGGTTCTTCAGACAGCTTTCCACCCTGTAAGGGGTGAACCGGCCGGTTGGCCCCCTCGAACCGGCCGGTTGGTAACCTTTTGCTGTTTCGGGTGGGAAAAGGTGGTTAACGGGCGGACGTGACGCAGGTGCCCATGGCCCGGCCGTTGCGCCGGCGATGCGTCCGGATGCCTCCGGCGGAGGTATTTTTGCCAAGATGAAGGTGGCCGGAGCGCAGGCCATGGTGCCGACTTTGTGGCTGGCCGTGGGCGGTGCGGACAAGGAGCGCAGACTGCGGGGCGCGGGCGCCAGCCCGGTCGTTGTCTCTGCGGTGCATTCTCGGGATGCCTCCGGCGGAGGTATTTTTGCCAAGATGAAGGCGGCCGGAGCGCGGGCCATGGTGCCGACTTTGCGGCGGGTCGTGGGCGGTGCGGACAAGGGGGGCAGACTGTGGGGCGCGGATGCCAGCCCGGTCGTTGTCTCTGGGGGGCATTCTCGGGATGCCTCCGGCAGAGGTGCTCTTGCCAGGATGAAGCCGCGGGGGTGGGCTGCGCGCCAGGTGGCATGTGCGCCATTTAGCGGGCCGGGTGCGGCATGCGGCGGCGCCAAGTGCGCCATGCGGCGGGCTGGCCGGGTGGTGGGGCGGTCGGGGCGGCTGGCGGTTCGTGGGGGCGCGCGGCCCCCTCGGGTCAGAGCGGGTCCGCTTCGAGCCAGACGCCGCCCTGCGGGCGCAGCGTCAGGATCATCACCGGGTCGGGTTCGCGCCCCCTGACCGGGGTGAAGCGGAAGTTGGCGATGAGCGTGGCGAGGATGATGACCGCCTCCTGCAGCGCGAAGCTGGCGCCGATGCAGATTCGCGGCCCGTCGCCGAATGGCAGGTAGGCGTAGCGGTCGGGCTTCTTCTCCCACCGGTCGGGGCGGAAGGCGTGGGGGTCGTCGTAGAGCGCGTGGTGACGGTGCAGCGCGTAGATCGGCAGGATCACCGTGTCGCCCTTGCGGATCTCGCGCCCGCAGAGGGTGTCGTCCTCACGCGCGGTGCGCGAGACCATGCCCGCGGGCGGGTAGAGCCGCAGCGCCTCGTCGATGACCTTGCGGATGAAGGGCAGGTTGGGCACGTCCTCGCCCTGTGCGACGCCGTCCGTCAGCACCGACTGCGCCTCGGCCCGGGCGCGGGCCTGCGCCTCCTGGTCGAAGGCCAGCAGGTAGAGCGACCACGACAGCGTCAGGGCCGTGGTCTCGTGCCCCGCGACGATGAAGGTCAGCAGGTTGTCGCGCAGTTCCGCTGTGGACATGGTGCGCCCGGTCTCCGGGTCGGCGCCGGCCTTCAGCAGGTCGAGCAGGTCCGGCACGGCGTTCGGGTCGCGGCTGGCCCGCGTCTCGATCGCGCGGTCGGCCATCTGCTTCATCTGGTTCACGCCGCCCGCGAAGAAGGCCCGCCCCGGGCGCGGCACCCAGTCGGGAAAGCCCAGAAGGTCGAAGAGCGAGATGCGCCCGGCCTCCGCGATGTAGGCGTCGATGGCGGAATGCACGCCGTCGCGGTCGAAGGTGCTGTCGCCGGAGAAGGTCACGTCGGAGATCACGTCGAAGGTGACGCTGACCATTTCCTCAAGGAAGTCGACGGCGCGGGGGCCCGCGGCACGGATGCGTTCGACCGAGCGGCCCGCCGCGGCGCTCATCACCGGGGCGAGGTTCATCACGTTGCGGTGACCGAAGACCGGCGCCGCGGTGCGCCGCTGCCAGCGCCAGTGCGCGCCCTCGGCGATGAAGAGGCTTTCGCCGATGGCCGGTTTCAGCAGGTTCTTGGTGACGAGGCTCTTGGGGTAGGCGTCGAGGTTTTCCAGCAGGACGCGGCGGATGGCGCCCGGCTCCATCACCATGTGCCAGCGCTTGCCTGTCTTGCCCGAAAGGATCGGCTGGCGGGTGGCGACCTCGGGGATGATGGACAGCACGTTGCGGCGCGATGCCTGGAGGCTGCCCCAGATGCCCAGCGGTCGTGTGACCAGCGGCACCTGCACGGGCAGGCGATGCGGCTTCAGTTCGGTCATGGTGCGCTCCCGGCCTCGCGGCCTGTGGTTTCCCTGCAAACATAGGCGGGATCGTGCCATTGACAAAGGCCTGCGAGATTGCACGTGAACCGGGGCTGCGCTACGGGAAAACCAAGTAAACGGGGGTACCTATGGTACGCATTCTTGCCATTCTGAGCCTGATGCTGGGCCTTGCCGCCTGCACGGATGCGACATCCGACCTGTCGCGGCCGGTCGAACCGCTGGGCGATTTCAAGATGGGGCACGCGATCGTCGTGGCGCCGAACCTCAACATGGTGGGCATCTCGAAGGAGGCCAGCAGCGAGGAATGGGTGACGGCGGTCGACCGCGCGGTGGAGACGCGGTTCCGCCGCTACGACGGTGGCAAGTTCTATCACCTTGGCATCAGCCTCGAGGAATATTCGCTGGCGGTGCCGGTGCCGCTGGTGCCCAGCAAGTCCGGCCTGTCGCTGCGCGTGACGGTCTGGGACGATGCCGCGAAGGCCAAGATGAACGAGGAAACCCATGTTGTGCGCGTGGTCCAGGTGCTGCCCTCCTACGGCATGACGCGCGAGCAGCAGATCGCCTCGCTGGCGGAGGAAGCGGCGCTGTGGATCGAAAAGTGGCTGCGCGAGCGCATGGAGGAAGACGGCTGGTTCGCGACCGCCGGGTCCGCCACGGTCGCGAGCGCCGCGCCCGCAGCGGCGGCCGCACCCGTCGCGCAGCCCGAAGGCTGATCGAACGGCTTGATTTTCCGGCTGCGACTCAATAAACGCCCCGCCATGTGAACCGGGCCAGATGTGTGGCCCCATGAACCATGAGGCGTCTGAGAGATGGCAAAGGAAAAGTTTTCGCGGTCGAAACCGCACTGCAACATCGGCACGATCGGTCACGTTGACCACGGCAAGACCACGCTGACCGCGGCGATCACGAAGTACTTCGGCGAATTCCGCGCCTACGACCAGATCGACGGCGCGCCGGAAGAGAAGGCCCGCGGGATCACCATCTCGACCGCGCACGTCGAGTACGAGACCGAGGCACGCCACTACGCGCACGTCGACTGCCCCGGCCACGCCGACTACGTGAAGAACATGATCACCGGCGCGGCGCAGATGGACGGCGCGATCCTCGTGGTGAACGCGGCCGACGGCCCGATGCCGCAGACGCGCGAGCACATCCTGCTCGGCCGTCAGGTGGGCATCCCGGCGATGGTCGTGTTCCTGAACAAGGTCGACCAGGTGGACGACGAGGAGCTGCTGGAGCTCGTCGAGATGGAAGTGCGCGAACTGCTGTCCGCCTACGACTTCCCGGGCGACGACATTCCGATCATCGCGGGTTCGGCGCTGGCCGCTCTCGAAGGTCGTGACGAAGCCATCGGCGAGAACAAGATCCGCGAACTGATGGCCGCCGTGGACGAGTACATCCCGCAGCCGCCGCGCGCCACCGACCAGCCGTTCCTGATGCCGATCGAGGACGTGTTCTCGATCTCCGGCCGCGGCACCGTGGTCACCGGCCGCGTGGAGCGTGGCGTGGTGAACGTCGGCGACGAACTGGAAATCGTCGGCATCAAGGACACGCAGAAGACGACCTGCACGGGTGTCGAGATGTTCCGCAAGCTGCTGGACCGCGGTGAGGCAGGCGACAACATCGGCGCGCTGCTGCGCGGCATCGACCGTGACGCGGTCGAGCGCGGCCAGGTCCTGTGCAAGCCGAAGTCGGTGAACCCGCACACGAAGTTCGAGTGCGAGGTCTACATCCTGACCAAGGAAGAGGGTGGCCGTCACACGCCGTTCTTCAAGAACTACCGTCCGCAGTTCTACTTCCGCACGACCGACGTGACGGGCACCGTCGAGCTGCCGGAAGGCACCGAGATGGTGATGCCGGGCGACAACCTGAAGTTCAACGTCGAGCTGATCGCACCGATCGCGATGGAAGAAGGCCTGCGCTTCGCCATCCGCGAAGGCGGCCGCACCGTCGGTTCGGGCGTCGTCTCCAAGATCGTCGCCTGATCGCGACCTGTGCCGGGCGCCTGCCCGGCCGAGAACAACGAAGGGCGTCCCAAACGGGGCGCCCTTTTCTATTGCCCCCGGTTCGCTTGTCCACAGGACATCGCGCACCTTCCCAAGCCACACCCCACCCCGTAGGGCGGGGCTCTGCGCCGCCCTGCCTCAGCGGTCGAGCGTCAGGCGGAACACGTCGTTGGGGTAAGCGGCGTCGCCGATGCGGAAGTGCGTGGTGCCGATCCGTTCGAAGCCCTGCCGCAGGTAGAAGCCGATGGCGGGGGTGTTTTCGGAATTGGTGGCCAGCCAGACGGAAGGCTGGCCCAGCGACCGGGCGTGGTCGATCCCGCGCGCCAGAAGCGCCCGGCCAAGGCCGCGGCCGTGGTGGCGGGGCTGGACGTAGAGGGTCGAGATCTCCAGATCGGAGCATCCCGGCAGCGGCGCGGGGCGGTTGCGGGTCAGGCGGATGAAGGCGTCCGGGCCTTCCTCGTTCTCCGACAGGATCACGTGTTCGCCGGGATCGGCGAGGACAGCCGCGAGGTTCGCCGCGGTGAAGGTGTCGAGCGCGTATTCGGCATAGGCCGTGTCGACGCCGCGCCGGATGTAGGTGTGCATCCAGACCTCGAAGGAGATCGCCGCGAGGATCGCTGCGTCGGAGGGCCGGGCGGTGCGCAGTCTGACGGGCAGCGTCACAGGCGGCGCAGCATGAAGACGGAGAGCGGGTCGGTCACGTAGTCCCCGAAAGGCGGGCAATCGGTGAAGCCCGCCCGGTGGTAGAGCGCGCGGGCGGCGGCGAAGTCCGGCTCCGACCCGGTTTCAAGGCAGAGGCCAACGGCGCCGGAGGCGCGGGCCTGATCGGCCAGCCCGTCGAGCAGCACCCTGCCCAGCCCCTCGCCGCGACGGGCGCGGGCGACGTGCATGCTTTTCAGTTCCATCACCGTGCCGCCGTCGGGCCAGTCCACGCCGTCGGGCCAGCCCGCCCGGTCCAGCGGTTTCAGCGCCCCCACGGCGCAGGGCGCACCCCCGGCCCAAAGCGCAAAGACCCGCGCCCCGCTGGCGCGCAGCGCGTCGGAGGTCATGACGTGGCAGCTTTCCTCGGGCGATTGCGCGCGCATGTCGGCATGGTGGCGGGCCAGCAGCGCCTCGGCCGCGGGGGCGGGGCTGCGCAGCTCCTGCAAGGTCACTGTCTGGTCCATCGGTCATCGCCTTTCCCGCGTTGCGGCGACCCTTCGACGTTCCGGGGGGATCGTCAAGTCGCACGGCCTGCGCGTCGCCCATTGCGCAGGGCAAAAGCCGCTCTATCCTCCGCCAGATGACCACTCTCGTCCCCGTTACGCAGGACATGATCCTGCGCGCCTTTGCCCTTGACGGTCCCGATGCGGGCCGCCGCCTCGAACCTGCCGAAGTGCCGGAACTCCTGCGCCACGACACGCTGGCCTGGGTGCATCTGCGCGCCCAGCACGCCGACACGCCGTCGTGGATCGTCGGGAACCTGTCCTATCTCGATCCGACGATCATCGATGCGCTGGTGGCCGAGGAGACCCGCCCGCGTGTCACGCCGGTGGGCAACGGGCTGATCGTCATCCTGCGCGGCGTCAACACCATCGAGGGCGAGGCGCCGGAGGACATGGTCTCGGTCAGGTTGTGGATAGACCCGCACCGGATCGTGTCGCTGTCGATGCGGAAGGTGAAGGCGATCGAGGACATCGCCGAGAGCCTTGAGCGTGGCGGCGGGCCGAAGGACGCGGCGGAGTTCCTGGTGATGCTGACGGAGCGCCTGACCTACCGGATCGAGGCGTTCTGGCGCGAGGTCGACGACAAGGCCGACGACCTTGAGGAAGAAGTGCTGGAGGAGGTCCGGCCCGAGATGGCCGGCCGGCTGGTGGACCTGCGGCGCACCGCGATCATCCTGCGCCGCTACCTGCAGCCCCAGCGCGACGCGATGCGGACGCTGCAGGCGGTCCATCCCGACTGGGTGGAGGGCGACGACCTGCGGCAACTGGCAGAGGAGCTGGACGCGCTGGAGCGGGTGGTGGAGGACGCCGACGCGCTGCGCGACCGGATGGCGCTGGTGCGGGACGAGATGCAGAGCGCGCGGGACGAACGCCTGAACCGCAACCTCTACCTGCTGTCGATCCTCTCGGCGGTGTTTTTGCCGCTGGGGTTCCTGACGGGTCTTTTCGGGATCAATCTGGCGGGAATGCCGGGGGCAGAGTGGCCCTTGGCCTTCTGGGTGTTCACCGGCGCGCTCTGCGTCATCGGTGCCCTGCAGCTTGTGGTCCTGCGGCGGATGCGCTGGATCTGAGGGGGATCGGGGCGCGGACCCCCGGAAACGTATTGGCCGCACCCCCGTGGGGGCGCGGCATTGGCAACTTCGGTATCGCGCAGGCTGGGAGTGCGGGCCCGCGCGATACCTTGTGGCAGATCACTTCAGAACTGCACGGATGCCGTTGCGCAGTTCGTTCGAGTCACCGCCGGAGTGCACGACTGCGTTGATCTGGTGAACCTGGGTGTCGGTCAGGTTCGAGTAGTCGGCGTTCGGCAGCAGGATGAATGCCTCGGACGACAGGCGCGGGGCCGGAGCAGCGGAGGCAACGCCGGTCAGAAGAACGGTTGCGGCGAGGGTGGATGCGATAAGCGTTTTCATTTCATTTCTCCAGTTTGAGGTGGCGGCATCGGTGCCGCCGGTCTTGTTTGCGTCGGTGTTTGCTTCCGACACCGAACAAGTAGGCTTGCCGTCTGAGACATTGAAATCACGAAGAAATCTCGGATTGCTCGCGAAAACGTGTGCTTGAAATCGGCGACGGCCAAACGGGTCTTTGTGCATGAAGTGAGGCTTTTGGTGCGGCTCAAGCCCGCTTGGACAATCGGGCGTTCCGGCGGTTTCAAGGGGGTTCCCGGCGCGGCCGCGCGCGGGGCCTCGGAAAGGGGAAATTCGTGCTGTGCACAGTTCGTGTGCGGGAATGAAAAATCGGATTCCGCCCCTTGCGGCGCCCTTTTCGGGGCTGGGCGGACCCCCGGGGGCATGAGATTCCAGCGCGGTCCGGGGCGAATCCTGCGGGTCGGACGGGGGCGGTTCGGCCCGGGGCAGGGCGGCGCTTCGTGCCGGGGGGCGACTGTTCGCGGCGCGCGGCTCCTGGCCGTCGCGGGCGTGCGGGCCGATCAAGGCTGCGGGCAGGGCGGGCTGTTGCGCGGGGGGTGTCGGCGGGTGGTGCCGGTGCAGACCGGCGGGCCGGGCGCTGCCCGCGGATCGCGTTGGAAGGCGGCGCAAATTCCCTGACAAAGACGTCTTGATTTCACCCGCTGGCCCGTGTACCTGACGGCACGGCCTGAAGGGGTATAGCTCAGCTGGTAGAGCGACGGTCTCCAAAACCGTAGGTCGCGGGTTCGAACCCTGCTGCCCCTGCCATTCCTCCGGACATCGATGTCATGCCAGTGCTGCCGTTGCAGCGGAGGTTTCGTGTGCGCACGAAAAAGGGGCCGCCCGAAGGCAGCCCCGTACTTGCTAACAGGAACCTGGATTATTCGATGCCGAGGTAAGCGCGCATTTCGCGCTTCTTCTCGTTCTCGTTGCCGTCGCCGTTCATGATCGAGATCAGGGCGGCGGTCTGCTGTTCGGTCAGGGTCGATGCGTCCAGCTCGGGGATGTACGCTTCGATCTGGTTCACGTTGAACGTGCCTTCGTCGTTCATGTCGTCGATTTCGTCGGCTTCAGCCACTTCGGGCAGCGGCTCGTCGACGGCCACGGCCGGCGGGTTGTCGGACTGGAACTCGCCCAGGTAGGCTTCCATCTGGCGGGACTTCTCGTTCTCGTTGCCCGGGCCGTTGGCGATGCCGATCAGGGTGTTGACCTGCTCGTCGCTCAGCGCCTCGACGTTCACGTTCGGAAGGAACGTGGAAATGGTGTTCTCGTCAAAGCTGGTTTGCGCCACGGCGCCGGTTGCAATGACGGACACGAGTGCGGTTGCGGTCAGAAAACGTTTCATAAGGATGTCTCCTTTTCATCTTCGTGGGCGGTGCAGTGCACCTCTTTGGCCGTGCTGTTCTGCACCTGCCTTGCACAAGAACAACCGCCTTCCCCAATGATCGTTCCAAGAAAATTCGATTATTTTTCAAATTCTTACGATGCCGTGACCGGGTGTGAGCGGGCACGAGAAAGGGGCCGCTGAAAGCGGCCCCCTTCCGGGTAGAACTGTGACCTGGATCACATTTCGAGAGTGTCGATGTAGGTCTTGATCGCCTCTTCGTCGTTGGTCGCCAGGACGGCGCGCAGCTCTGCGAACTGCTCGTCGGTGATCGAGTAGATGTCGACGCCCGGTGCGTAGGTCATCATCGCCTCGATCTCGGCGTCGGTCAGACCTTCGGGGTAGAGGGTGATTTCCAGCTCGGGGTTGTTCGTCTTGAACTCGCCCAGGTAGGCGCGCATCTGGCGCTCTTTCGTCTCTTCGTTGCCTTCGCCGTTGATGGTGGCCATCAGGGAAGCGACCTGGGCGTCGGGCAGCATCTCGACGTTCACCTCGGGAATGAAGGTGTTGATCTCGTTTGCGTTGAAGCTGCTCTCGCTCTGGGCCATTGCGCCGGTTGCGATCACGGAAATAAGGGCGGTTGCGGTCAGAATACGTTTCATGTCAGATCCTTTTAGGTTTCTGCTGCGTCGGCGGCGTGTTTGCCGTGGCGCTCTGGGGGGTAAACCTCCCCGAGCCGAAAAGGTTCATTCGATTCATTCACGCATCCGGGAGCGGCTCACGCCTTGCTTTTGCCGGCCCCTGCGCGTACATGCCCACGAAACCGCAGCACACGGGACATTCACGCATGGCGACGACCAACCCGATCACGTTCATCCAGCAGGTCCGCGCAGAAGTGGCCAAGATCGTCTGGCCGACCCGGCGCGAAGTCACGCTGACCAGCATCATGGTCTTCATCATGGCGGCGCTGACGGCGGTCTTCTTTGCGCTGGTGGACCTGGCGATCCGGTCCGGTCTGACGGGTATCCTGACCTACTTCGGCGGCAGCTGAAGTCGGGCGCAGGGGCGCTCCGGCCCTTGCCATCCGGTTTCGGACGGTGTAACGGACGGGTCCAGTTTCCGGCGCGCGGCTATAAAGGCTCGCGCGCCGTTTCATTTCCGGAAGGCGCCCCGTTCGGGGGCGGAATGATCGAGGTCGACATGGCAAAGCGGTGGTATTCGGTGAGCGTTCTCTCGAACTTCGAGAAGAAGATCGCCGAGCAGATCAGGACATCGGTTGAGGAGCAGGGGCTTCAGGACCAGATCGACGAGGTCATGGTCCCGACCGAAGAAGTCATCGAGGTGCGGCGCGGCAAGAAGGTGACGACCGAGCGTCGCTTCATGCCCGGCTACGTGCTGGTTCACATGGAGATGTCGGACCGCGGCTATCACCTGATTTCCAACATCAACCGGGTGACCGGCTTCCTCGGTCCGCAGGGCCGTCCGATGCCGATGCGCGATGCGGAGGTGGAGGCGATCCTCGGCCGCGTGCAGGAAAGCGACGAGGCGCCCCGGACGCTCATCCATTTCGAGATCGGCGAGCGGGTCAAGGTCAACGACGGTCCGTTCGAGGGCTTCGACGGCATGGTCGAGGGCGTCGACGAGGACAACCAGCGCCTGTCGGTGTCGGTGTCGATCTTCGGCCGCGAGACCCCGGTGGAGCTGGACTTCACCCAGGTGTCGAAGCAGGGCTGAGCCCTTCGCGCCGCCGGTCATTAGCGACGGCGCATATCTTCTGGCAGATCCTTCGGGCCCGTGCATCCGCGCGGGCCTTTTCCTTTGCTGCGGGCGGGGCCGGTCAGTCGGGGTGGATGTCGCGGCGTGTGCAGCCTGCCTCCAGCACGACGGCGATCCAGTTGATGTCCGCTTCGAGGCCGAGGTCCGCCAGCCACTCTTCCTGCAGGCGGTAGGCGGGCAGTTCCTGCGCGCCCGCGCAGTACCAGTGGCCCGCCTCTTCCTGCCGGTAATGCGTCAGTTCGTGCAGGAGCACGCCCACGTCGTAGGGGTTTTTCATGTCCCACGGGCGCACGAGGAAGATGGTGTCGGCCTCGGGGTCGTACATGCCGCGCGCCATGCCTTCCTGGGATGCGTGACGCGCGGTGTGCAGGCTGGCCGCGCGGGCCGCGCCGATCCACCGGACAAGGGGCGGCCCGTCGCGCCGGGGCAGGTCGGAATGGGTGTCCAGCCAGTCGTCGAGGTGCGAGACGAGCGCCCCGATGGTGGGGGCGTCGCGCCAGGCCAGCGGGTCTGCGTCGGCGGCGACGGTGGCGGGTGCCATGCAGACGAGTGTCATCAGGGCGCAGCCGAGCGGCGCGCCGAAGCGGTGAAAGGGGCTCATGTCCGGCCTCGTTCGAATTTTGAGAGTTGGTGAGAAGATGCTACGATCGGCCCGTCACCGGCGCAAAAGACCAATTTTCACCAGCCGTTGAAAGGAATTCAGCCATGGGGCGCAAATTCCCTCCGTTCGCGGCCGTGCGGGCCTTCGAGGCCGCGGCCCGGCATCTCAGCTTCAAGGCCGCCGCAGAGGAGCTGTGCCTGACCCCCTCTGCCGTCAGTCACCAGATCAAGGCGCTTGAGGCGTTCCTCGACACCGCGCTGTTCGAGCGCACGGGCGGCCGGATCTCCCTGACGCTGACCGGGCGCGGCTATGCCGGGAAGATGACCGGGCTGCTGGATGCCTTCGAGGACTCCACCCGTTCGGTGAAGGAGGCGGGCGCGCGGCCGTTCCGTGTCCTCTGCACGCCGGGCTTTGCGGCGCGATGGCTGGTGCCCCGGCTGGACCGGCTGGGATTCGGCGACCGCGTGCGGCTGCGGGTGTCGGTCGGGGCGCCCTCGACCGATTTCGCCGCGAACGACAGCGACCTTGTGATCCAGTGGGCTGACGATCCCGTGCCCGGCGTCGTCACCGAGCCGTTCATGACCTCTGCCCGCTACCCGGTGATCTCGCCCGCGCTGCGGGAGCGGGAAGATGTGCGGGTGCCGTCCGACCTGCTGCGGCTGCGGCTGATGCACGACGAGGTCCTGGACGCCTGGGACGAATGGTTCGACGCGGCGGGGGTGGCGCCGCGCGCCCTGCCGCGCGGGCCGGTCTTTCCGAACTGCGAACTGGCAACGACGGCGGCGGAACAGGGGCAGGGCGTGGCGCTGGCCTATGACATGATGGTGCGCGGAACGCTGGAGGCGGGACGGCTGGAGCGGCTGTTCGACACGGTGACGCTGCCGGTCACGATCTACTCTGTCGCCTATCCGGAGGCGCGGGCCGACGATCCGATGATCCGGAGCTTCCGGGACTGGGTCTTTGCCGAGATGGAGCGGGACGGTGCACCGCTGCTGGCCCGTCCTGCCGCAGAATAGCGCGCGACGGCAGGCCGCCCTTCGGAATCACTTGCCAAACCGCCGCCGAGGTTATATGCGGCGCCCCTGTTGCTGCGGAACCGTCAGGTTGCGCGCAATCCACCGTGGGAGGCGAGGGTCACGCGAGATCCGGACCTGACCACGCCACAAGAAGCCCCTTCGACGCGTCGCGGGGGAGATGGAAAAGGAGAAAGCCGATGGCAAAGAAGCTCGCCGGCAAGATGAAGCTGCAGATCCCTGCAGGCAAGGCCAACCCCTCCCCGCCGGTCGGTCCGGCGCTGGGTCAGCGCGGCATCAACATCATGGAATTCTGCAAGGCGTTCAACGCCAAGACGCAGGAAATGGAGCCCGGCGCGCCGTGCCCGACCGTGATCACCTACTACCAGGACAAGTCCTTCACGATGGACATCAAGACGCCCCCCGCGTCTTACTACCTGAAGAAGGCCGCCGGTCTGAAGCCCGTGGGCAAGCGTAACCGCCCCCGCGGTGCCGAGAAGCCGGGCCGTGAGACCATCGCACACGTCACCGTGGCGCAGGTCCGCGAGATCGCCGAAGCCAAGATGAAGGACCTTTCGGCGAACGACGTCGAAGCGGCAATGCAGATCATCCTGGGCTCCGCCCGGTCGATGGGCATCGAGGTGAAAGGGTAATCGTCATGGCAAAACTTGGTAAGCGCACCCGTGCAGCCCGCGAAGCCTTCGAAGGCAAGGAAAACATCACCGTCGAGGAAGCCGTTTCCCTGATCAAGTCGAACTCCAATGCGAAGTTCGACGAGACCGTGGAAATCGCGATGAACCTCGGTGTCGACCCGCGTCACGCCGACCAGATGGTCCGCGGCGTGGTCGGCCTGCCGAACGGCACCGGCAAGACCGTCCGCGTGGCAGTCTTTGCACGTGGCCCGAAGGCTGACGAGGCGAAGGAAGCCGGTGCGGACATCGTCGGCGCCGAAGACCTGATGGAAACCATCCAGGGCGGCACCATCGAGTTCGACCGTTGCATCGCGACGCCGGACATGATGCCGATCGTCGGTCGTCTGGGCAAGATCCTCGGCCCGCGGAACCTGATGCCGAACCCGAAGGTCGGCACCGTGACCATGGACGTCAAGGAAGCCGTCGAGGCAGCCAAGGGCGGTCAGGTCCAGTTCAAGGCGGAGAAGGCCGGTGTCGTGCACGCAGGTGTCGGCAAGGTTTCCTTCGACGAGGCCAAGCTGGCCGAGAACATCCGCGCGTTCGTGAACGCCGTGTCCGCGGCCAAGCCGACGGGCGCGAAGGGCACCTACATGAAGAAGATCTCGCTGTCTTCCTCCATGGGCCCGGGCGTCACCGTCGACGTGTCGAACGCGACCGGCAACTGAGCCGACCGCTCCAGGAATTGAAGGAGGGCGTCCCGCCGGGGCGCCCTTTTTCTTTGGGACTGTCCGAAGGGGCTGTCAGGAGGGGGCGGGCAGGGTCAGGGTATCCCGCCTTTGCCGTTTCCCGGCGGCGCGGTAAGACGGCGGCATGAAGCGCGTTCTCAAGGTTTTCGCCATCGCCGTGGCCGCAATCGCCGTGGTCCTCTACCTGCCGTGGGTGGTTCTGCTGCCGTCGCACGACCGCGACTGGCGCGCCGATCACAGCCGTCTGCCGCTGGTCTCTGCCGGAGAGGAGGCGGCGGTGATCCGCAATATCCGCAACTGGGATTACGCCCCCGACGGCAGCGTCGCGCGCGAGGCCTGGATCAACGCGACCCTCGTCCCCGAGGAGCTGGAGCAGGCCTATTTCGTGGTCGAGCCGTTCACCGGCAGCGAGGCCATCGCCCACACCATGCTGTCCTTCCGCTTTCGCGACGGGAAGACCTATGTCGCCTCCGTCGAGGCGCGGCGCGAAGAGGGCGAGAGCTACAACGCGCCGCTGGCCGCCGTGCTGCCGGTCTTCGAGTACTTCTTTGTCTGGACGACCGAGCGCGACATGTTCGGCAATTCGGAGTTCTGGGCGGGCGATCAGCTGTACCTCTACCCGCTGTCGATCCCCATCGAGCAGCAGCGCGCCGTGCTAAAGGCGATGCTGCGCGAGAGCGAGGAACTGGTGACGGAGCCGCGCTGGTACAACACGCTGTTTTCCAACTGCACCAACGTGCTGGCCCGGGCGGTGAACCGGACAAAGCGCGGGGTGGTGCCCTTCGACAAGTCATGGGTGCTGACCGGCTACGCCGACGATTTTCTGTACGAGCAGGGAATGCTGGCGGACATGGGCGGGTTCGAGGCGACGCAGGAACGGGCCTTGATCTCTCCGCTGGTGCGGGAGCTCTACGGGATAAAGGACCCGGCGGAATTTAGTGTCGCCTTGCGCGAACGGATGCGCGGCGGGATTTGATTGAATGATTGCAAGAAATAATGGCCGGTGCTAATGCAGGCCTCGCGGTGCCGGATGCGATTCGTATTCGGCGCCGCAATTCGTCCGAGACGGTGGGTTGGTTCCATTTCCTGAAATGGCCCCGGTAATTCCTGCCTGAGACGGGAAGAGACATCTTTTCAGCCCCGCGCTTCTGCGTCGGGCCCACAGGATGCGTCGACCCTCATTCGGACTTTGTGATCGGGGACACCCGGTCGACTGAGAGCCGGAGGGTCCGCCCTCCAACAACTGGAGTGAAACTGTGGATAGAGCCCAGAAAGAGAAATTGGTCGAGGAACTCGGCCAGATCTTCGAAAGCTCTGGCGTCGTGGTGGTTGCCCACTACGAGGGTCTCACGGTTGCAGAGATGACGGATCTGCGTAACCGCGCTCGCGCTGGTGAAGCAACGGTCCGTGTCGCCAAGAACAAGCTCGCCAAGATTGCTGTCCAGGGCACCCCCGCCGAGGGGATCGCCAAGTATCTGGACGGCATGACGGTGCTTACCTTCTCCGAGGACCCGGTCGCAGCGGCCAAGGTCATCGAAGACTTCGCCAAGGATAACAAGAAGATTGAGATCCTTGGTGGCGCCATGGGTGGCACCACGCTGGACCGTGCCGGTGTCGAGGCCGTGTCGAAAATGCCGTCGCGCGATGAGCTTATTGCTTCCATCGTCGGCTGCATCGGCGCACCCGCATCGAACATCGCCGGCGCCATTGGCGCACCTGCATCGAACATCGCCTCCATCCTCACCACCATCGAGGAAAAGGGCGAGGCGGCGTAAGCAACCTTTCGACCTGCGTAGGGAATGCTCCCTGACGTTGGAACCCATATCTAAATCTGAAAGAGTCTCAAAATGGCAGATCTCAAAGCACTTGCTGAGCAAATCGTCAACCTGACCCTGCTCGAAGCACAAGAACTGAAGACCATCCTCAAGGATGAGTACGGCATCGAGCCGGCCGCCGGCGGCGCAGTCATGATGGCTGGCCCGGCAGGCGACGCAGGCGCGGCAGCCGAAGAAGAAAAGACCGAGTTCGACGTGATCCTCAAGTCCGCTGGCGACAAGAAGATCAACGTGATCAAGGAAGTCCGCGGCATCACCGGCCTGGGCCTGAAAGAAGCCAAGGAACTGGTGGAAGCCGGTGGCAAGGCCGTCAAGGAAGGCGTTTCCAAGGACGAAGCCGAAGAACTCAAGAAGAAGCTCGAAGAGGCAGGCGCCGAAGTCGAGATCAAGTAATTCCCGTCTCACGACTGGTTTACGGCAAGCGCTCCCATCCGGGGGCGCTTGTTTTTTTGCGGGGTGCCCTGCCGGGCCGGATCAGGTGCCGATGCAGTAGCGGTTCTTGCCCTGCCGCTTGGCGGCATAGGTGCGCATATCGGCATTGATGAGCGCCTGCTGCGCGTCGCCCCGATAGTCGGCCACTCCGATGGAGGCGGTCACGGCGATGCCCGCGACAGGCGTGCTGCCGATGGAGGTCAGCAAACGGTCGGCCACGTCCTCCGGATCGGTGCGCGGGTCGTTGATGACGACGACGAACTCCTCTCCGCCGAGGCGCGCGACGATGTCCTTTTCCCGCACCGCCGTGGTGATGCGCCGGGCGACGGCCTGCAGGACCGCGTCGCCGATGGGGTGGCCGTGGGTGTCGTTGATCGCCTTGAAGTCGTCGATGTCGAGCACGAGGATCGACCCCTGTTCCACCCCTTCGAGCGCGCGCATCAGCCCGCGCCGGTTGAGGAGCGTCGTCAGGGGATCGGTCTCTGCCTCCGAGCGGTAGCGGTGGATGCGCTGCTGCGCCTCCGTCAGGACCCGGTTGGTGGCGACCATGAGAAAGCCCACCTCGTCGCGGTGACGGTCGGGCAGGGGCGCGAATTCGCGCCGCTCCTCGAAGGCGGCCAGCGCGCGCGTCACCTCGTAGACCGGGGCGAGCAGTCGCCGCAGCAGGACCAGCGTCAGGCCGGTGCCGGCGACCGTCGCCCCGAGGATCAGCAGAAGCGCACCCGTCTTGTCGCCGGACCAGGGGCTGTCGCCGAGCAGGACGAAGACCGTGAAGGCGAGAAGCGGGATGTGCGTTCCGATGAAGGCGACGAACAGGATCTTTCGCGTGAAGGACCGTGGAAACAGGCGGTCCAGGAGTCTGTATATCATGGGCCCACCACGCAACGCACGGAGTTCGCATGTCTAATTGCCGGAAGGTTAAGAAATGATTAAGGGCGTGCCGGCTTCTTGAGGATCCGTGAAGGGTTTGCTGTGCGTTCGGGCGGAGTTGGCACGGCAGCGGCACGCCAGCCGCGGAATAGCGTTGTTTTTCCATGACTCCTTGACGGAACCGGCGCTTTTTGTCATTCTGCTCCAAGTGCATAAAACCGCGCGCCCCGGTCAAGGGGGGTTGCGCGCATGCGCTTTACCGAATATTCGGAAGTCTCCCACGGGCTCGAGCGATTCGAACCCGTGTCGCAGGTGTTTCGGAGGCAGGGGGCGCGCACGACAGTTGAATATCTGACCCCAGCCCCCATATCCGGTCTTCCCCAGAACATCCGGACAACAGGCACCCCCTTCGCCCGTCTTGGCAAGCCCCCCGTCTGCATGCGTTTTCCGCGCGCAGACGGGAGGCTTCCCAAGGCAGGGAAACCGGTCGAGTGGCACGCGGTGGGACGCGCGCCGAGAATGGACCCGTCAACCCGCCGTCACTGACGTGAACCGCCGCTGTGGCCCCGGCAGCGTGCAGGTTCGGGCAGAGAAAATCGAAAGGGTGCTCCCCTCATGGCGCAAAGTTTCCTCGGTCAGAAACGCCTCCGCCGCTATTACGGCAAAATCCGCGAAGTTCTTGAAATGCCGAACCTCATCGAGGTTCAGAAATCGTCTTACGAGCTGTTCCTGAAGTCCGGCGACCAGCCCAAGCCGATGGACGGCGAAGGCATCAAGGGCGTGTTCCAGTCGGTCTTCCCGATCAAGGACTTCAACGAGACCGCGGTCCTCGAATTCGTGGACTACGACCTCGAGAAACCGAAGTACGACGTCGAGGAATGCATGCAGCGCGACATGACCTACAGCGCCCCGCTGAAGGTCACCCTGCGCCTGATCGTGTTCGATATCGACGAGGACACCGGCGCCAAGTCGGTCAAGGACATCAAGGAGCAGGACGTCTTCATGGGCGACATGCCCCTGATGACCCCGAACGGCACGTTCATCGTGAACGGCACCGAGCGCGTGATCGTATCCCAGATGCACCGCTCGCCGGGCGTGTTCTTCGACCACGACAAGGGCAAGACGCACAGCTCGGGCAAGCTGCTGTTCGCCTGCCGGATCATCCCCTACCGCGGCTCCTGGCTGGACTTCGAGTTCGACGCCAAGGACATCGTCTTCGCGCGCATCGACCGCCGCCGGAAGCTGCCGGTGACGACGCTGCTGTACGCGCTTGGCCTCGACCAGGAAGCGATCTGCGACGCCTACTACAACACCGTGAACTTCGAGTACCGCCGTGGCGAGGGCTGGGCGACCAAGTTCTTCCCTGAGCGCGTGCGCGGCACCCGTCCGACGTTCGACCTGGTCGATGCCGACACCGGCGAGATCATCGCGGAGGCCACCAAGAAGGTGACGCCGCGCGCGGTGAAGAAGCTGATCGACGAAGGCAAGGTCAAGCAGCTGCTTGTCCCGTTCGAGCACATCGTCGGCAAGTACGTCGCCAAGGACATCATCAACGAGGACACCGGCGCGATCTACGTCGAGGCCGGCGACGAGCTGACCTGGACCGTCGACAAGGACGGTGAAGTGTCGGGCGGCACCCTGAAGGAGCTGCTGGACGCGGGCATCACCGAGATCCCGGTCCTCGACATCGACAACATCAACGTCGGCCCGTACATCCGCAACACGATGGAGCAGGACAAGAACATGTCCCGCGAAACCGCGCTGCTGGACATCTACCGCGTGATGCGCCCGGGCGAGCCGCCCACCGTCGAAGCCGCCTCGGCGCTGTTCGACACGCTGTTCTTCGACAGCGAGCGTTACGACCTGTCCGCCGTGGGCCGCGTGAAGATGAACATGCGTCTCGCGCTCGACAAGCCGGACACCCAGCGCACGCTGGACCGCGACGACATCGTGGCCTGCATCAAGGCGCTGGTGGACCTGCGTGACGGCAAGGGCGACATCGACGACATCGACCACCTCGGCAACCGTCGTGTGCGTTCGGTCGGCGAACTGATGGAAAACCAGTACCGCGTCGGTCTGCTCCGCATGGAGCGCGCGATCAAGGAACGCATGTCCTCGGTCGAGATCGACACGGTCATGCCGCAGGACCTGATCAACGCGAAGCCGGCGGCGGCTGCCGTCCGCGAATTCTTCGGCTCCTCGCAGCTGTCGCAGTTCATGGACCAGACCAACCCGCTCTCCGAAGTGACGCACAAGCGTCGCCTCTCGGCGCTTGGCCCCGGCGGTCTGACGCGTGAGCGTGCCGGCTTCGAGGTGCGCGACGTGCACCCGACGCACTACGGCCGCATGTGCCCGATCGAAACGCCGGAAGGTCCGAACATCGGCCTGATCAACTCGCTGGCGACCTTTGCCCGCGTGAACAAGTACGGCTTCATCGAGACCCCGTATCGTGTCGTGAAGGAGGGCGTCGTCACCGACGAGGTCCACTACATGTCCGCGACCGAGGAAATGCGGCACACGGTGGCACAGGCCAACGCCTCGCTGGACGAGAACGGCAAGTTCACCAACGAGATGGTCAACACCCGCCAGGCGGGCGACTACACGCTGGCGCCGTCGGAAACCGTCGACCTGATCGACGTGTCGCCGAAGCAGCTGGTGTCGGTCGCGGCCTCGCTGATCCCGTTCCTGGAAAACGACGACGCCAACCGCGCCCTCATGGGTTCGAACATGCAGCGTCAGGCGGTTCCGACCCTGCGGGCCGAGGCGCCGCTGATCGGCACCGGCATCGAGGAAGTCGTGGCACGCGACTCCGGCGCCGCCGTCATGGCGAAGCGTGCGGGCATCATCGACCAGGTCGACGCGCAGCGGATCGTGATCCGGGCGACCGAGGACCTGGAACTGGGTGACGCGGGCGTCGACATCTACCGGATGCGCAAGTTCCAGCGGTCGAACCAGAACACCTGCATCAACCAGAAGCCGCTCGTGAAGGTGGGCGACACGGTGATGAAGGGCGAGGTCATCGCGGACGGCCCGTCCACCGACATGGGGGAACTGGCGCTCGGCAAGAACGTCATCGTCGCCTTCATGCCGTGGAACGGCTACAACTACGAGGACTCGATCCTGATCTCGGAGCGGATCGCCAAGGACGACGTGTTCACCTCTGTCCACATCGAGGAATTCGAAGTGGCGGCGCGCGACACGAAGCTCGGGCCCGAGGAAATCACCCGGGACATCCCGAACGTCGGTGAAGAGGCGCTGCGCAACCTCGACGAGGCAGGCATCGTCTACATCGGTGCCGACGTGGAGCCGGGCGACATTCTCGTGGGCAAGATCACCCCGAAGGGCGAAAGCCCGATGACGCCGGAAGAGAAACTCCTCCGCGCCATCTTCGGCGAGAAGGCCTCGGACGTGCGCGACACCTCGCTGCGGGTGAAGCCGGGCGACTACGGCACCGTCGTGGAAGTCCGCGTGTTCAACCGTCATGGCGTCGAGAAGGACGAACGTGCGCTGCAGATCGAGCGCGAGGAAATCGAACGTCTGGCCCGTGACCGGGACGACGAGCTCGCCATCCTCGACCGCAACATCTACGCGCGTCTGAAGGGCATGATCCTCGGCAAGACCGCGGTGAAGGGTCCGAAGGGCGTGCGCGCGAACTCGGAGATCGACGAAGAGCTTCTGTCGACGCTGACCCGCGGTCAGTGGTGGCAGCTTGCCCTCGGCGAGGAAGAGGACGCCAAGCACGTCGAGGCCCTGCACGAGCAGTACGAGATCCAGAAGCGTGCGCTCGACGCGCGGTTCGAGGACAAGGTCGAGAAGGTGCGCCGCGGCGACGATCTGCCCCCGGGCGTGATGAAGATGGTCAAGGTCTTCATCGCGGTGAAGCGCAAGCTTCAGCCGGGCGACAAGATGGCCGGCCGTCACGGCAACAAGGGTGTCGTGTCGCGCGTGGTGCCGCAGGAGGACATGCCGTTCCTCGCGGACGGTACGCCGGTCGACTTCTGCCTCAACCCGCTGGGCGTGCCGTCGCGGATGAACGTCGGTCAGATCCTCGAAACCCACATGGGCTGGGCGTCGCGTTCGCTTGGCATCCAGGTGGACGAGGCGCTGCAGGAGTACCGCCGGTCGGGTGACCTGACCCCGGTGCGCGACGCTCTGAAGATCGTCTACGGCGACGAGGTCTACGAAGAGGGCTTTGCCGACGCCGACGAGACCGCGCTGGTGGAGATGGCGGGCAACGTGACCCGCGGTGTCCCGATCGCGACCCCGGTCTTCGACGGTGCCAAGGAAGCGGACGTGAACGACGCGCTGCGCCGCGCGGGCTTTGACGAAAGCGGCCAGAGCCGCCTGTTCGACGGCCGCACCGGCGAGGAGTTTGCCCGGAAGGTGACGGTGGGTGTGAAGTACCTGCTGAAGCTGCACCACCTGGTCGACGACAAGATCCACGCCCGTTCGACGGGGCCCTACTCGCTCGTTACCCAGCAGCCGCTGGGCGGCAAGGCGCAGTTCGGCGGTCAGCGTTTCGGGGAGATGGAGGTCTGGGCCCTGGAAGCCTACGGCGCCGCCTACACCCTGCAGGAGATGCTGACGGTGAAGTCGGACGACGTGGCGGGCCGGACCAAGGTCTACGAGTCGATCGTCAAGGGCGAGGACAACTTCGAGGCCGGCGTGCCGGAATCGTTCAACGTTCTCGTCAAGGAGGTCCGGGGTCTGGGCCTCAACATGGAACTCCTGGATGCGGAGGAGGACGAGTAACCCACAGAGTTTTCGACGAAAACTCTGTGTCGCCAAGATCTTTCGTCCGAAAGATCTTGGCCTCGCGCCCCCGCTTCCCTCTGAATTTGTGAGGAACACATGAACCAGGAACTGACCAACAACCCGTTCAACCCGCTGACCCCGCCCAAGGTCTTTGACGAGATCAAGGTGTCGCTGGCGTCGCCGGAGCGGATCCTCTCGTGGTCCTTCGGCGAGATCAAGAAGCCGGAAACCATCAACTACCGCACGTTCAAGCCCGAGCGTGACGGCCTGTTCTGCGCGCGCATCTTCGGTCCGATCAAGGACTACGAATGCCTGTGCGGCAAGTACAAGCGCATGAAGTACCGCGGCGTCGTCTGCGAGAAGTGCGGCGTCGAAGTCACGCTCCAGAAGGTGCGCCGCGAGCGCATGGGCCACATCGAGCTGGCCGCGCCCTGCGCCCACATCTGGTTCCTCAAGTCGCTGCCGTCGCGCATCGGCCTGATGCTGGACATGACGCTGCGCGACCTCGAGCGCGTGCTGTACTTCGAGAACTACGTGGTGATCGAGCCGGGCCTGACCGACCTGACCTACGGCCAGATGCTGACCGAGGAGGAATTCCTCGACGCGCAGGACCAGTACGGCATGGACGCCTTCACGGCGAACATCGGTGCCGAGGCCATCCGCGAGATGCTCGCAGCCATCGACCTCGAGTCCGAGGCCGAGAACCTGCGCGCCGACCTCAAGGAAGCCACCGGCGAACTGAAGCCCAAGAAGATCATCAAGCGCCTGAAGGTCGTGGAATCCTTCCTGGAATCCGGCAACCGTCCGGAGTGGATGGTCCTGACCGTGATCCCCGTGATCCCGCCGGAACTGCGTCCGCTGGTGCCGCTGGACGGTGGCCGCTTTGCGACCTCCGACCTGAACGACCTGTACCGCCGCGTGATCAACCGGAACAACCGCCTCAAGCGGCTGATCGAACTGCGCGCGCCGGACATCATCGTCCGCAACGAAAAGCGGATGCTGCAGGAATCGGTCGACGCCCTCTTTGACAACGGCCGCCGTGGCCGCGTCATCACCGGCGCCAACAAGCGTCCGCTGAAGTCGCTCAGCGACATGCTGAAGGGCAAGCAGGGCCGCTTCCGCCAGAACCTTCTGGGCAAGCGCGTCGACTTCTCCGGCCGTTCGGTCATCGTGACCGGCCCGGAGCTGAAGCTGCACCAGTGCGGCCTGCCGAAGAAGATGGCGCTCGAACTGTTCAAGCCGTTCATCTACTCGCGGCTTGAGGCGAAGGGTCTGTCGTCGACCGTGAAGCAGGCGAAGAAGCTGGTCGAGAAAGAGCGTCCCGAGGTCTGGGACATCCTTGACGAGGTGATCCGCGAGCACCCGGTTCTTCTGAACCGCGCGCCCACGCTGCACCGTCTGGGCATCCAGGCGTTCGAACCGATCCTGATCGAAGGCAAGGCGATCCAGCTTCACCCGCTGGTCTGTTCGGCCTTCAACGCCGACTTCGACGGCGACCAGATGGCCGTGCACGTCCCGCTGTCCCTCGAGGCACAGCTGGAAGCGCGCGTCCTGATGATGTCGACGAACAACGTCCTGTCGCCTGCCAACGGCTCGCCGATCATCGTTCCGTCGCAGGACATGATCCTCGGTCTCTACTACGTGACCATCGCGCGCGAAGGCATGAAGGGCGAAGGCATGGTCTTTGCCTCCCCCGAGGAGGTCGAGCACGCGCTGACGGCGGGTGAGGTCCACCTGCACGCCAACGTGAAATGCCGCGTCAAGCAGATCGACGAGGAAGGCAACGAAGTCTGGCTGCGGTTCGACACCACGCCGGGCCGGGTCCGTCTGGGCCAGCTCCTGCCGCTGAACGCCAAGGCGCCCTTCGACCTGGTGAACCGTCTCCTGCGCAAGGGCGACGTGCAGACCGTCATCGACACCGTCTACCGCTACTGCGGCCAGAAGGAATCGGTGATCTTCTGTGACCAGATCATGCGCATGGGCTTTGTCGAGGCGTTCAAGGCCGGCATCTCGTTCGGCAAGGACGACATGGTGATCCCGGACAACAAGTGGACGCTGGTCGACGAAACGCGCGAGCAGGTGAAGGACTTCGAACAGCAGTACATGGACGGCCTGATCACCCAGGGCGAAAAGTACAACAAGGTCGTGGACGCCTGGTCGAAGTGTAACGACAAGGTCACCGAGGCGATGATGAACACCATCTCCGCCAAGCGGTACAACGAGGCCGGGCAGGAAATGGAACCGAACTCGGTTTACATGATGGCCCACTCCAAGGCCCGTGGCTCGGTCACGCAGATGAAGCAGCTGGGCGCGATGCGCGGCCTGATGGCGAAGCCGAACGGCGACATCATCGAGACGCCGATCATCTCGAACTTCAAGGAAGGCCTGACCGTTCTCGAGTACTTCAACTCGACCCACGGTGCCCGGAAGGGTCTGTCCGACACCGCTCTGAAGACGGCGAACTCGGGTTACCTGACCCGTCGTCTGGTGGACGTGGCGCAGGACTGCATCATCCGGCTGAACGACTGCGGCACCGACCGTGCGATCACCGCGCAGGCGGCGGTCAACGACGGCGAGGTGGTGTCCAGCCTTGGCGAGCGCATCCTTGGCCGTACCGCGGCAGAGGATCTTGTGCACCCGCTTTCGGGCGACATCATGGTGCGCCACGGCGAGCTGATCGACGAACGCCTTGCCGACATGGTCGAGGACTCGGGCCTGCAGACGGCACGCATCCGGTCTCCGCTGACCTGCGAGGCCGAAGAGGGTGTCTGCGCGACCTGCTACGGTCGTGACCTTGCACGCGGCACCAAGGTGAACACCGGCGAAGCCGTCGGCATCATCGCGGCGCAGTCCATCGGCGAACCCGGCACGCAGCTGACCATGCGGACCTTCCACATGGGCGGCGTTGCGCAGGGTTCCTCGCGGTCGTTCCTCGAAGCGTCGCAGAACGGCAAGATCCAGTTCGTGCACCCGTCGCTGATCACCAACGTCGCGGGCGAGCAGATCGTCATGAACCGCAACATGCAGATCGTGATCGTGAACGAGCAGGGCGAAGAGATCGCGTCGCACAAGGTGGGCTATGGTTCCAAGGTCTTCGTGACCGACGGCCAGGACATCAAGCGCGGCGAGAAGCTGATCGAGTGGGACCCCTACACCCTGCCGATCATCGCCGAGAAGGACGGTATGGCGAAGCACGTCGACCTCGTGAACGGCCTGGCCGTGCGCGAAGAGACGGACGATGCCACCGGCATGACGCAGAAGATCGTGGTCGACTGGCGCGCCGCGCCGAAGGGCAACGACCTGAAGCCGGAGATCATCCTGGTGAACGGCGACGGTGAGCCGGTCCGCAACGATGCGGGCAACCCGATCACCTACCCGATGTCCGTGGACGCCATCCTGTCCTGTGAAGACGGGCAGGAGGTGAAGGCCGGTGACGTTGTGGCGCGTATTCCGCGCGAAGGTGCGAAGACGAAGGACATCACCGGCGGTCTGCCGCGTGTGGCCGAACTCTTCGAGGCACGCCGCCCGAAAGATCACGCGATCATCGCGGAGATCGACGGCTACGTGCGCTTCGGCAAGGACTACAAGAACAAGCGCCGCATCACGATCGAGCCGACCGACGAGAACATGGAACCGAAAGAGTACATGATCCCGAAGGGCAAGCACATCCCGGTGGTCGAAGGCGACTTCGTCCAGAAGGGCGACTACATCATGGACGGCAACCCGGCGCCGCACGACATCCTCTCGATCATGGGGATCGAGGCGCTGGCGAACTACATGATCGACGAGGTGCAGGACGTCTACCGGCTGCAGGGCGTGAAGATCAACGACAAGCACGTCGAGGTCATCGTTCGCCAGATGCTGCAGAAGTGGGAGATCCTCGACAGCGGCGACACCACGCTGCTGAAGGGCGAGCACGTCGACAAGATGGAGTTCGACGAGGCCAACGCGAAGGCCGAGAAGAAGGGCGGCCGTCCGGCATCGGGCGAACCGATCCTTCTGGGCATCACCAAGGCGTCCCTGCAGACGCGGTCGTTCATCTCGGCGGCCTCGTTCCAGGAGACGACCCGCGTGCTGACCGAGGCTTCGGTGCAGGGCAAGAAGGACACGCTGATCGGTCTCAAGGAGAACGTCATCGTGGGCCGTCTGATCCCGGCCGGTACGGGTGGCGCAACCATGAAGGTCCGCAAGATCGCGACGGACCGCGACAACGTGGTGATCGAAGCCCGCCGCGAGGAGGCCGAAGCGGCCGCCGCGCTGGCTGCTCCGGCTGCCGCAGTGGAAGACGACGTGGTGGGTGGCGACGAGTTCGACACGCTGATCGTCGACACCCCGGAAAGCCGCGAGTGATCGCAGGCTGACCCGGTCGCAAGGCCGCAGGACATCGAAAGGCCCCCGCCCGCGCGGGGGCCTTTTTCTTTGGGTGCTCCCCGGTGACGGCGCCCGGCCGCTGGCGCGCAGGTCACGATACCGTCAGGCGATGGACCCCGGCGCGGGAACCGTTCGTTGGGCTGGCAGAACAACAAAGGGAGACATCCATGACACGCATCTTTACCTCGCTGACTGCCGTCGCCGCGCTGGCCACCACGCCCGCCCTCGCGCAGACCCACGAATGGGGCGAGAAGAAAGCCGATTTCGAGCCGGCCTTCGAGAACCAGACGCGGGCCGACCTGGTCACATCCGACTACGATTACACCCAGACCGTGCTTGCCGAGGGGCTGGAGCATCCGTGGGCGATCGAGGCGCTGCCCGGCGAGGCGGGCCTTCTGGTGACCGAACGCCCGGGACGGCTGCGCGTGGTGCAGATGGATGGCACCGTGTCGGAGCCGATTGCCGGCCTGCCGGAGATCTTCAACGAGTCCGCGGGCAACAGCACGCAGGCGGGTCTGCTGGACGTGAAGGTCGGACCCGATTTCGAGGAAGACCGCTGGATCTATTTCACCTATGCCAAGGGCATGGGCGACGGTACATCCGCCACCGCCGCGGCGCGCGGCAAGCTGTCCGAGGACATGACCGAGCTGACCGAGGTTTCCGACATCTTCGTGCAGGACCCGCCTAGCCCGGCGGCGATGCACTACGGCAGCCGGATCGTCTTTGACGGCAACGGCCATGCCTTCATCACCACCGGCGAGCACTTCACCGAGGAAGAGCGCGTGAAGTCGCAGGACCTGTCGACCACCTACGGCAAGGTGGTGCGCGTGGCGCTGGACGGCTCCACCCCCGAGGACAACCCGTTCGTGGGGCAGGAGGACGCCATCGACACGATCTGGTCCTACGGCCACCGCAACGTACAGGGCGCGGCGATGCGCGGCGACCAGCTCTTCACGCTGGAACACGGCCCGGCGGGCGGTGACGAGATCAACATCACCGAGGCGGGCAAGAACTACGGCTGGCCGGTGATCTCCTACGGTGTGAACTACGACGGCTCCGAGGTGAGCGAGGGCATCGCGGTTCAGGACGGCATGGAGCAGCCCGACTACTACTGGGATCCGGTGATCGCGCCGGGCGACATGACCTTCTACGACGGCGGTATGTTCCCGGAGTGGGACGGCGACCTGCTGATCGCCGCGCTGGTGGCGCCGGGGATCGTGCGTCTCGGCTGGGACGGCGACACGGTGTCCGAGGAAGAGCGCCTGCTGACCGACCTTGGCCGCGTGCGTGACGTGGAGGTGCTGGAGGACGGATCGTTCCTGCTGGCCACCGACAAGGCCGATGGCGAGATCATCCACGTGACCCTGGCCGACGGCGACAGCTGAGGCTTTCGGGATCTTCCCTCAGGCGCCGAACACGCGCCTGACATGATCTGCATCTATGGCGAAGCGTTCCTTCAGGAGCGCTTCGCCTTCTGCGTCGAGGCGGGGCAGTCTGACGGGGCGGACGTGTTTCTTTTGCCGGGAGTCGTTGTGGTCGTTGTGGCCGCGCAGGTACATGACCTCGTCGGTGAAGGTGAGGCAGGGCATGAAGGTCATCAGCTTCTGGTGCCCGAAGTTCATTACGCTCTGCCGGGTGCCGGGCCGGACGTAGACCGCCTGCGCGACGCCCCAGAACGGCATCACCTGCACCTCGCCGCAGATCCCCTGCGCGTCGGGCCGGGCGACGTAGCCGCGGTTCCAGTCGAAGCCCATGAGGCGGTTCTTTTCCAGCAGCGGCGCGGCGTCGAGGGCGGCCTCCTTCAGCCGCTCGACAAAGGTCAGCGCCACGGCGTCGTCGTCGTCGTGGCGGAACTGCAGGCTGGGCTGCTTCATGTCCCGGACAGAATTGATGGCCTGCTGGCAGACCTTGCGGTGCGGCCCGGGCGGACGGGCGAGGATGCGGACCTGCGGCATGCCGGCGGTGAGCGCCTCCAGCCGGGCACGGAGGGGCGCGGGCATGGTGTCGCCGATGAGGATGACGAAGAGGAAGTCCGGGTCGGTCTGCGACCGGATCGAGGGCAGACAGATGGTCTCGAAGTGGCGGAAGCGTTCCTCGATCCGCCCGGGGGCGTAGAGATAGGCGGCGCGGGCCTCGGTCGTGTCGTGCTCCACCTGGAAGCCGCCTTCGGCGGGGTAGGAGAAACGGCAAAATCCGATCACTTGCATGGGGGGCTCCGGCGGCGTGCGCGGCGAGAGTGCCTTGGGGCGGCCTGGCTGTCCAGCGGGCGTGCGGCCGTGGGGCCCGTGGGGGTGGTCATGCGGTGCGCGCTGGCGCGCGCGCAGGGTGTCTCGGAGGCGGCCTGCGGCCTTCTCCTCGGGCCGCCTCCGGCGGAGGTATTTGAACCAAGATGAAGGGGGCTGTTCGCCGGGGTGCCGCCGCGGTACAGCGGGGGCATCGGTGGCTTGGGAGACGGGAATGGATCGGGATGCGCTGGCGGCGTTCTATCGCGGCTACATCGCCTGCCTGAACGCGCGGGACTGGGACCGGCTGGGCGATTTCGTGGCCGGGAAGGTGCGCTACGGTGACGAGGCGATCGGGCTGGCGGGGTATCGCGCGATGCTGGAGGGCGATGTGGCGGCCATTCCGGACCTGCGGTTCCGGATCGCGCTTCTGGCGGTCGATCCGCCGTGGATCGCCGTGCGGCTCGACTTCGACTGCACGCCCGCGGGCGCGCTCTTTGGTCTGGACGTCGACGGGCGGCGGGTGGCGTTTTCCGAGAACGTGTTCTATCGCGTGGAGGGCGGCCGCATCGCGGAGGTGCTGTCGGTCATCGACAAGGCGGCGGTCGCCGCGCAGCTCTGACAGGCGCTTGTGAGCCGCTTGCCGAGGGGCCGGGGGCGGCGGTGTTGACAAGGGGGGCGACTCTGCGTATACGCGCCTCCAATCCGTTGCGCCCGGACGTTGTCTGGGCGCTTCCGTTTGATACCGAACCACCGTCTCATGACAGAGACTGCGATCAAGTTCGGGGCGATGCAAGCCCGGGACCTCTGGAACGCCCCCGCGTAGGCCCTCCGGTAAGGGGTCGGATGCGGACCAAAAGTCGTTTGTGTGCAAGGGCCCTGGCCCGGCGCACCCGCGGCGCACCGAACCGGCCCATCCCATGGGCGCCCCGCGGGCGTCCGGACGGAGCGGGCCAGACCTGAACCCGCCGGGCCCGATCCCCGGCACCAAGTGAGAAGCACGGGGATAACGTCTACATGCCCACGATTCAGCAGCTGATCCGCAAGCCGCGGCAGCCCAAAGTCAAGCGCTCCAAGTCCCAGCACCTGGAGCAGTGCCCCCAGAAGCGCGGCGTCTGCACGCGCGTCTACACCACCACCCCGAAGAAGCCGAACTCCGCGATGCGGAAAGTTGCGAAGGTCCGCCTGACCAACGGCTACGAGGTCATCTCCTACATCCCCGGTGAAAGCCACAACCTTCAGGAGCACTCCGTTGTCCTGATCCGTGGCGGCCGTGTGAAAGACCTTCCGGGTGTGCGTTACCACATCCTGCGCGGTGTTCTGGATACCCAGGGCGTCAAGGACCGGAAGCAGCGCCGTTCGAAGTACGGCGCGAAGCGTCCGAAGTAACTCAGAGAAGAAGAGGATACTGATATGTCCCGTCGTCACGCCGCAGAAAAACGCGAAGTCCTGCCCGACGCCAAGTACGGCGACCGCGTTCTGACCAAATTCATGAACAACCTGATGTACGACGGCAAGAAGTCCGTCGCCGAAAGCATCGTCTACGGCGCGCTCGACCGCGTCGAGAACAAGGTGAAGCGCGCGCCGCTGGAAATCTTCCACGAGGCGCTCGACAACATCAAGCCGTCCGTCGAAGTGCGTTCGCGCCGCGTCGGTGGTGCCACTTACCAGGTGCCGGTCGAAGTGCGTCCGGAGCGCCGCGAGGCGCTGGCCATCCGCTGGCTGATCACCGCGTCCCGCAACCGCAACGAAAACACCATGGAAGAGCGTCTGGCCGGTGAGCTGATCGACGCCGTCCAGTCCCGTGGTGCCGCGGTGAAGAAGCGCGAGGACACGCACAAGATGGCAGACGCCAACAAGGCGTTCTCGCACTACCGCTGGTAAGACAGATGCCGGAGCACCCGCGCCCCTTCTGCCCCGATCCCGCCGGAGAGAACTCCGGACACGGATCGGGAGTCGGGGCGGGAAACGGGTGCTCCTCACATCCGCACACCGGAGTGGCCGGGCCCGGGGACGGGCTTTGGCCGCTCTTTGCCGTTCGCGGCAACGCGACGCTTGAACTTATCGGAGGCGAGGGTTAAGCGCCCGCGCAGAGATTACCCCCAGAGGACCCATACCCATGGCACGCGATTATCCCCTCGAACGGTACCGCAACTTCGGTATCATGGCGCACATCGACGCCGGAAAGACCACATGCTCGGAGCGGATCCTGTTCTACACGGGCAAATCCCACAACATCGGCGAGGTGCACGACGGTGCGGCCACGATGGACTGGATGGAGCAGGAACAGGAGCGTGGCATCACCATCACCTCCGCTGCGACCACGACCTTCTGGCAGTGGCAGGAAGATCCGACCCCCGAGGGCACGGATGACACCAAGTACCGCATGAACATCATCGACACCCCCGGGCACGTCGACTTCACCATCGAAGTCGAGCGTTCGCTGGCGGTTCTCGACGGTGCCGTCTGCGTTCTGGATGCCAACGCCGGCGTCGAACCGCAGACCGAAACCGTGTGGCGCCAAGCCGACCGTTACAAGGTTCCGCGCATCGTCTTCGTCAACAAGATGGACAAGATCGGTGCCGACTTCTTCAACTGTGTCCGCATGGTCGAGGACCGCACCGGTGCGCGCGCCGTTCCGATCGCGCTGCCGATCGGCGCCGAGTCCGAGCTGGAAGGTCTCGTCGACCTCGTGACCATGGAAGAGTGGGTGTGGAAGGGTGAAGACCTTGGCGCCTCCTGGGTCCGTGGCCCGATCCGCGACGAGCTGAAGGAGCTCGCCGAGGAATGGCGCGGCAAGATGATCGAAGCGGCCGTCGAGGAAGACGACGACGCGATGGAAGCCTACCTGGAAGGCGAAGAGCCCGACGTCCCGACCCTGCGCAAACTGCTGCGCAAGGGCACGCTGGCGCTGCACTTCGTTCCGGTCCTGGGCGGTTCCGCGTTCAAGAACAAGGGTGTGCAGCCGCTGCTGAACGCCGTTGTCGACTACCTGCCGTCCCCGCTGGACGTCGTCGACTACATGGGCTTCAAGCCGGGCGACGAGACGGAAACCCGTGACATCCCGCGCCGTGCGGACGACTCCATGCCGTTCGCCGGCCTGGCATTCAAGATCATGAACGACCCGTTCGTGGGCTCGCTGACCTTCACCCGCGTCTACTCCGGCGTGATGAAGAAGGGCGACTCGATCCTGAACTCCACCAAGGGCAAGAAAGAGCGCATCGGTCGTATGATGATGATGCACTCCAACAACCGCGAAGAGATCGAGGAAGCCTTTGCAGGCGACATCATCGCGCTGGCGGGTCTGAAGGACACCACCACGGGTGACACGCTGTGTGACGCGAAGGACCCGGTGGTTCTGGAAACCATGACCTTCCCGGAGCCGGTGATCGAGATCGCGGTCGAGCCCAAGACCAAGGGCGACCAGGAGAAGATGTCCGCAGGTCTGGCGCGTCTTGCCGCCGAAGACCCGTCCTTCCGCGTGGAGACCGACATCGAGTCCGGTCAGACCATCATGAAGGGCATGGGCGAACTTCACCTCGACATCCTCGTCGACCGCCTCAAGCGGGAGTTCAAGGTCGAGGCCAACATCGGCGCACCGCAGGTGGCGTACCGCGAAACGATCTCCCACAAGATCGAGCACCAGTACACCCACAAGAAGCAGTCCGGCGGTTCCGGCCAGTTCGCCGAAGTCAAGCTGGAGATCACCCCGACCGAGCCGGGCGAAGGGTTCTCCTTCGAGTCCCGCATCGTCGGCGGCGCGGTTCCGAAGGAATACATCCCGGGTGTCGAAAAGGGCATCAAGTCGGTCATGGACTCCGGTCCGCTGGCAGGCTTCCCGGTGATCGACTTCAAGGTGGCCCTGCTGGACGGCAAGTTTCACGACGTCGACTCCTCGGTCCTCGCGTTCGAGATCGCGTCGCGGATGTGCATGCGCGAAGGTCTGAAGAAGGCCGGCGCAAAGCTGCTTGAGCCGATGATGAACGTGGAAGTGGTGACGCCGGAAGAGTACACCGGTTCCATCATCGGCGACCTGACCTCCCGTCGCGGTCAGGTGTCGGGCCAGGAGCCGCGCGGCAACGCCGTGGCGATCAAGGCCTTCGTGCCGCTGGCCAACATGTTCGGCTACATCAACACCCTGCGCTCCATGTCTTCGGGCCGCGCGCAGTTCACCATGCAGTTCGACCACTACGATCCGGTTCCGCAGAACATCTCGGACGAGATCCAGTCGAAGTACGCATAAGCCGGGTGGCGGGGGAAACCCCGCCCTACCCAACTTAGTAGGGTGGGTTTCAACCCCACCATCCGACAAGAAAAGGGAGCCAATACCATGGCAAAGGAAAAGTTTTCGCGGTCGAAACCGCACTGCAACATCGGCACGATCGGTCACGTTGACCACGGCAAGACCACGCTGACCGCGGCGATCACGAAGTACTTCGGCGAATTCCGCGCCTACGACCAGATCGACGGCGCGCCGGAAGAGAAGGCCCGCGGGATCACCATCTCGACCGCGCACGTCGAGTACGAGACCGAGGCACGCCACTACGCGCACGTCGACTGCCCCGGCCACGCCGACTACGTGAAGAACATGATCACCGGCGCGGCGCAGATGGACGGCGCGATCCTCGTGGTGAACGCGGCCGACGGCCCGATGCCGCAGACGCGCGAGCACATCCTGCTCGGCCGTCAGGTGGGCATCCCGGCGATGGTCGTGTTCCTGAACAAGGTCGACCAGGTGGACGACGAGGAGCTGCTGGAGCTCGTCGAGATGGAAGTGCGCGAACTGCTGTCCGCCTACGACTTCCCGGGCGACGACATTCCGATCATCGCGGGTTCGGCGCTGGCCGCTCTCGAAGGTCGTGACGAAGCCATCGGCGAGAACAAGATCCGCGAACTGATGGCCGCCGTGGACGAGTACATCCCGCAGCCGCCGCGCGCCACCGACCAGCCGTTCCTGATGCCGATCGAGGACGTGTTCTCGATCTCCGGCCGCGGCACCGTGGTCACCGGCCGCGTGGAGCGTGGCGTGGTGAACGTCGGCGACGAACTGGAAATCGTCGGCATCAAGGACACGCAGAAGACGACCTGCACGGGTGTCGAGATGTTCCGCAAGCTGCTGGACCGCGGTGAGGCAGGCGACAACATCGGCGCGCTGCTGCGCGGCATCGACCGTGACGCGGTCGAGCGCGGCCAGGTCCTGTGCAAGCCGAAGTCGGTGAACCCGCACACGAAGTTCGAGTGCGAGGTCTACATCCTGACCAAGGAAGAGGGTGGCCGTCACACGCCGTTCTTCAAGAACTACCGTCCGCAGTTCTACTTCCGCACGACCGACGTGACGGGCACCGTCGAGCTGCCGGAAGGCACCGAGATGGTGATGCCGGGCGACAACCTGAAGTTCAACGTCGAGCTGATCGCACCGATCGCGATGGAAGAAGGCCTGCGCTTCGCCATCCGCGAAGGCGGCCGCACCGTCGGTTCGGGCGTCGTCTCCAAGATCGTCGCCTGATCGCGACCTGTGCCGGGCGCCTGCCCGGCCGAGAACAACGAAGGGCGTCCCAAACGGGGCGCCCTTTTCTATTGCCCCCGGTTCGCTTGTCCACAGGACATCGCGCACCTTCCCAAGCCCCACCCCACCCCGTAGGGCGGGGCTCTGCGCCGCCCTTCGGGCAAACACGCGCGCGGCCGGGGGAATTCGGTGCTTAAGCGCTTGCCCCACCCTCCCAAAGCGCCTATACGCGCGCAACGTCCATAGGGACGTTCAAGGGCGGGGTGATTCCCGCCCTTACGGTTCGATGAGGGTGTGCGGTGGTCGCCCATCCTCCTCTCAACCGAAACGCCAAAATAGGACTGTTCGATGAACCAGAACATCCGTATCCGGCTGAAGGCGTTCGACTTCCGCGTGCTCGACGCAAGCACCCAGGAAATCGTCAACACCGCCAAGCGTACCGGCGCACAGGTCCGCGGGCCGATCCCGCTGCCCAACAAGATCGAGAAATTCACCGTTCTGCGCGGCCCGCACGTGAACAAGAAGTCTCGGGACCAGTTCGAGATCCGCACGCACAAGCGTCTGCTCGACATCGTCGATCCGACTCCGCAGACCGTGGACGCCCTCATGAAGCTCGACCTCGCCGCCGGCGTTGACGTCGAGATCAAGGTATAAGGGGGTAGACATGCGCTCTGGTGTGATCGCAAAGAAGATCGGCATGACTCGCGTCTTCATGGAAGACGGCAAGCAGATCCCCGTCACCGTGCTGCAGCTCGACAACCTCCAGGTCGTCGCGCAGCGCACAGATGAAACCAACGGCTATTCCGCCGTGCAGCTCGGCTGTGGCACCGCCAAGGCAAAGCGCACGAGCCAGGCCATGCGCGGCCACTTCGCCAAGGCGAACGTGGAACCCAAGCGCAAGGTTGTCGAATTCCGCGTGACCGCGGACAACCTGATCGAAGTGGGCGAGGAAATCATCGCCGACCATTACTTCGAAGGTCAGTTCGTCGACGTGTCCGGCATCACCATCGGTAAAGGTTTTGCCGGCGGCATGAAGCGTCACAACTTCGGCGGTCTGCGTGCCTCGCACGGTGTGTCCATCTCCCACCGCTCGCACGGCTCCACCGGCCAGTGTCAGAACCCCGGCAAGGTGTTCAAGGGCAAGAAGATGGCCGGCCACATGGGCTCCGTCCGTGTGACCACGCAGAACCTGCAGGTCGTCAAGACCGACAGCGACCGCGGCGTGATCATGATCAAGGGTGCCGTTCCGGGCCCGAAGGGATCGTGGGTCACCGTCAAGGACGCCGTGAAGAAGCCCTTCCCGGAGAACGCAATCCTTCCGGCCGCTCTGGCGAGCGCCAAGAAGGAAGCGCAGCGCCAGGCAGAGGAAGCCGCAGCGGCAGCCGCCGCAGAGGCCGAAGCCGAAGCCAAGCGCCTCGCCGAGGAGCAGGCCGCGCAGGAGGCCCAGGCCCTGAAAGAGGCCGAGGCCGACATCGAGGCCGAGAAGAAGGAAGGTGAGGAATGAAACTCGACGTAATCAACCTCGACGGCGGTTCCGCTGGCGAAGTCGAGCTGGACGAGGCCCTCTTCGGGCTGGAGCCGCGCGCCGACATTCTCCACCGCGTCGTCCGCTGGCAGCGCAACAAGGCGCAGGCCGGTACGCACAAGGTCAAGACCCGCTCGGAAGTGTCGTATTCGACCAAGAAGATCTACCGCCAGAAGGGCACCGGTGGCGCACGTCACGGTTCCCGCAAGGCGCCGATCTTCCGCAAGGGCGGCATCTACAAGGGCCCGACCCCGCGGTCGCACGCCCATGACCTGCCCAAGAAGGTCCGCGCACTCGGCCTGAAGATGGCTCTGTCCGACAAGGCCCGCAACGGCGCCCTGATCGTGATCGACTCCATCGACGGCGCAAGCAAGACCAAGGCGCTCGCCGCTCAGGTGTCGAAGCTTGGCTGGAAGCGCGCGCTGATCATCGACGGGGCCGAGGTGAACGAGAACTTCGCCAAGGCGGCCCGCAACATCGAAGGTCTGGACGTCCTGCCGACCATCGGTGCCAACGTTTATGACATCCTGAAGCGTGACACCCTGGTGATCACGAAGGCGGGTGTCGAAGCACTGGAGGCTCGACTGAAATGACCGCGACGGCAGAACAGTACGACGTGATCCGCAAGCCGATCATCACCGAGAAGTCCACCATGGCGTCCGAGCACGGCGCGGTTGTCTTCGAAGTGGCCATCGACGCGAACAAGCCGCAGATCAAGGAAGCCGTCGAGGCGCTCTTTGGTGTGAAGGTGAAGGCCGTGAACACGACCATCACCAAGGGCAAGGTGAAGCGTTTCCGTGGCAAGACCGGCAAGCGCCGTGACGTGAAGAAGGCCTATGTGATGCTCGAAGAGGGCAACACCATCGACGTGTCCACCGGCCTCTGACCGGATCGAGGCGGGGGATGCCCCCGTCAGCGAGAACAGCGAAGGCCCCCGCAGATCTGCGGGGGCCTTTTGCTTTGGCGGGGGAGGGCTGCGGTCAGGACGTTTTGACGGGGAGGACCGTCACGGGCAGCGTCGTGACCGGGGCCAGCACCTCCTGCGCGTTGGCGGAGGCTTCGTGGATGGCGTGGTCCAGCGCCGTCCAGCCAAGCGCCCAGGTCAGCGTGCAGGTGCGATCCGGGTCCGCCCCGGCGGCCAGCAGGGTGCGGATCACCGCCGGCAGGTTCTGCCGCGCGGCCAGCATCAGCACGCTCTGGCCCGCGGCCACGGCGCCCTCCGGATCGGCGCCCGCCGCGATCAGCGCCGAGACGATCGGCAGGATCGCGTCGGGGTCGTCCTCGTGGATGCTGAACGACAGGGGCGAGGCGTGGTCGCTGTCGCGGTAGGCGTTCGGATCGGCGCCAAGGTCGAGCAGAAGCTGCACGAGGTCGATGTTGCCGAGCGCCGCCGCGGACATCAGCGGGGTGACGTTCTGCCCGTCCCTGAGGTCCGGATCGGCGCCAAGCTCCACCAGCAGCCGGGCCGCGGCGAGGTTGTGTTCCTGGATGGCAAGGAACAGCGCCGTCCGTTCGATCGAGGCGCTCATCATCGTCGCGAGGCTCAGGTTCGGATCGGCGCCGCGCTCGGTGATCAGCTCACCTATCCGCACCGTATCCCCTTCGTAGGCGGCGATATGGAGCGCATCGTCCTCGGCGCGGGGGCGCAGCCTCCCGTGCATGAAGTCGAACAGTTTTCCCATCTTGCCGCGCATGTCGTTTCCTTGAAGTTACACCTTTTAACAAGGCTGGACGGCGCGCGGTTCCGGCCTTGTTCCCGCGACCGGGCGGCACAAACGGTCGGGATGGGGGCTGGGATGCGGGGCATTTGGGGCGTTGCAATGAGTGCGCGTCCCGAGGGCGTTCAATACCTGGAACCCGGCGGCTAGGATCGCAATTGGCCATTTGTAGGGCGCGGTATCTATCTGATAAGATGTTTAAAATCGGAAGATCCAAGACGCTTTGCAGCCAGCCATGACGAACCTGCGTGGATGCGCTTTTCCCATCGACCGGCCAGTCTCCCGCGTTATGGGCAAGGTCCCCTTTTTGCCCCACCAAGGGCTGGCACATGATGGACGTGAAACGTCGGGTCGGCGGCGCATTTCGGCCAAAAACTAGATGTGATGCCGCGGAAATGGGCAGAGGATTGCGGGCCCGTGCTGCCTATTGCTTATTGTACACGCTGGCCGCGCTCCCCAATCTTCAGTGTGCCCGGCCACTATGCCATGCTTTGCCGACGAGTCATGGCATCAACGGCTTTGGCCCTTGACCCGTTGTCCTGCATCCCCTACACGACCCCATCCGCAACGGCCCCGGATTCGTCCGGGGCTTCGCTTTTGCGCGATGCGGATAGCGAATCGGGCACCTTCGGGGGCCTATACTTCTGGCCACCTTCGGGGGGCTATTACATAAGCCGGGCAACCGGCTGCTAGCTAACGGAAGACAGAAAGCATGGCACTCAAGTCGTACAAGCCGACGACGCCGGGCCAGCGCGGGCTGGTGCTGATCGACCGTTCGGAGCTGTACAAAGGACGCCCCGTCAAGGCCCTCACCGAGGGTCTGACGAAGTCGGGCGGCCGGAACAACACCGGACGTATCACCTCCCGCCGTCGTGGCGGTGGCGCAAAGCGTCTCTACCGGATCGTCGATTTCAAGCGGAACAAGTTCGACGTGAACGGCATCGTCGTTCGCATTGAATACGACCCGAACCGCACCGCATTCATCGCACTGATCCAGTATGATGATGGTGAACAAGCCTACATCCTCGCGCCCCAGCGCCTCGGCATCGGCGACAAGGTGGTTGCCTCCGCCAAGGCCGACATCAAGCCGGGCAACTGCATGCCGTTCTCGGGCATGCCGATCGGGACGATCGTCCACAACATCGAGCTGAAGCCCGGCAAGGGCGGCCAGATCGCACGCGCCGCGGGCACCTACGCCCAGTTCGTCGGCCGTGACGGTGGTTACGCACAGATCCGCCTGTCCTCGGGCGAACTGCGCATGGTCCGTCAGGAGTGCATGGCGACCGTCGGTGCCGTGTCGAACCCCGACAACTCGAACCAGAACTTCGGTAAAGCGGGCCGCATGCGCCACAAGGGCATCCGTCCGTCCGTCCGCGGTGTCGTCATGAACCCGATCGACCACCCGCACGGCGGTGGTGAAGGCCGGACCTCCGGCGGTCGTCACCCGGTGACGCCGTGGGGCAAGCCGACCAAGGGCAAGAAGACCCGCAACACGAACAAGGCGTCGCAAAAGCTCATCATCCGCTCGCGCCACGCCAAGAAGAAGGGTCGCTAATCTATGGCACGCTCTGTTTGGAAAGGCCCCTTCGTCGACGCTTACGTGTTGAAGAAGGCCGAAAAATCGAAGGAATCCGGCAAGAACGAGGTCATCAAGATCTGGTCGCGCCGCTCCACCATCCTGCCGCACTTCGTTGGTCTCACCTTCGGTGTGTACAACGGCCAGAAGCACATCCCGGTCAACGTGACCGAGGACATGATCGGCCAGAAGTTCGGTGAATACGCTCCGACCCGCACCTACTACGGTCACGCGGCGGACAAGAAAGCCAAGAGGAAGTAAGCCATGGGCAAGGATAAGAATCCCCGCCGCGTGGCGGACAACGAAGCGATGGCGAAACTGCGCATGCTGCGCACCTCGCCGCAGAAGCTGAACCTCGTCGCGGCGCTCATTCGCGGCAAGAAGGTCGAGAAGGCCCTGACGGACCTGACCTTCTCCAAGAAGCGGATCTCGCAGGACGTTAAGAAGTGCCTTCAGTCCGCCATCGCCAACGCCGAGAACAACCACGGCCTGGACGTCGACGAACTGGTCGTCGCCGAGGCCTATGTGGGCAAGAACCTGGTCATGAAGCGCGGTCGCCCGCGTGCCCGTGGCCGTTTTGGCCGCATCAACAAGCCGTTCTCGGAGATCACCATCAAGGTGCGTCAGGTTGAGGAGCAAGCCTAATGGGTAACAAGACCAATCCGATCGGGATGCGCCTCCAGATCAACCGGACCTGGGATTCGCGTTGGTACGCGGACACCAAGGATTACGGCGATCTGCTGCTGGAAGACCTGCGCATTCGTGACTTCATCCACGAAGAGTGCAAGCAGGCCGGCATTGCCCGCGTGATCATCGAGCGCCCCCACAAGAAGTGCCGTGTGACCATTCACACCGCGCGTCCGGGCGTGATCATCGGCAAGAAAGGCGCTGACATCGAGGTGCTTCGCAAGAAGATCGCCCGCATGACCGACAGCGAGCTGCACCTGAACATCGTCGAGGTCCGGAAGCCGGAACTGGACGCCACGCTGGTCGGCGAGTCCATCGCCCAGCAGCTTGAGCGCCGGGTTTCCTTCCGCCGCGCGATGAAGCGGGCCGTGCAGAACGCCATGCGCATGGGCGCCCTGGGTATCCGGGTGAACGTCGCTGGCCGTCTGGGTGGCGCGGAAATCGCACGGACCGAATGGTACCGCGAAGGCCGCGTGCCGCTGCACACGCTGCGCGCCGACATCGATTATGCCAACGTCGAGGCGACCACGCCTTACGGCATCATCGGTATCAAGGTCTGGATCTTCAAGGGCGAGATCATGGAACATGATCCCCAGGCCCGCGACCGGAAGAGCCAGGAAATCCAGGACGGCCCGGCACCTCGCGGTGCAGGCGGCGGTCGTCGTGACGACCGGAGGTAATCATGCTTCAGCCGAAACGCACTAAATTCCGGAAGGCCTTCAAAGGCCGGATCAAGGGTGAGGCGAAGGGCGGTTCCGACCTGAACTTCGGTCACTACGGTCTGAAGGCCACCGAGCCGGAGCGTGTCACCGCACGCCAGATCGAAGCAGCCCGCCGTGCCATGACGCGTCACATGAAGCGTCAGGGCCGCGTCTGGATCCGCATCTTCCCGGACACCCCGGTGACCGCGAAGCCCATCGAAGTTCGTATGGGTAAGGGTAAAGGCTCTGTCGACCGTTGGGTCTGCAAGGTGAAGCCCGGTCGCGTGATGTTCGAGATCGACGGCGTTGCCGAGGACATCGCCCGCGAGGCGCTGCGCCTGGCCGCGATGAAGCTGCCGATCAAGACCCGCGTCGTGGTTCGCGAGGACTGGTAAGCCCGGTCCTTCCGCTCACGCGGTTGAAATGCTTGAAACCCCGCCGGTCGCCGGCGGGGTTTTTTCGTGAGCTCTGACGTCTCTGTGCGCCGCTTGCTGCCGGGTCACGGGTTGACGTAACGTCCGCCGCGTTGCGCGAAGCGTGTAACAGTTTTAATTCATTTTCATGACGATTTATTCTTGCCCGATGAGACCCGTCTGAGGTTCCCTTTTCCCATGCCGTCCTACGCTCACCGCCGCAGCCCCGTCTATTACTGGCACCCGACCCGTTGGATCAAATCCGTCGAAGCGCATGTGCCGCACAAGGTCCTGCGTGACATGATCAACCGCGTCCGGTTCGGCGCGGTGGTGCCGCCCTCGGATTCCGCGATCTACGTGGACCCGGCTGAGGTGCGCTTCGAGTACACTGGCGGGGCCAGGCTGCGGCTCAGGCGGCATGACAGCGCCCGGGTCGTCGGCGGCGACTGGGACCGGCACCGTAGCGAAATCGGCGAGACGATCCGCATGAAGAGCTGCCGGATGCGGTTCTTCGAAGGGGCGGACTGGGAAGACACGCCGATGTACCAGCGGATGCTGCGGCAGATCGGCGAAGGGAAGAAACCGGACGGCTGCGGCTCGGTCGAGGATCTGCGGCGCCGGTTTGCCGGCATCGACCTGCTGAAGGCCCGGACGCTGGCGGAGGGCCGGTTCCTCAACCGCGAGGAACTGCCGGAGAACTTCCGGAGAGAGCACGGCGGCATCCTCCTGCACGTGGCGCGGGACGGCACCCTCCTGCGGTCGGGCGGGGCAGGGCACCGCTTTGCCATCGCGCGCCTTCTGAACCTGCCCGAGATCCCCGCCCAGATCGGTGCGATCCACCGCGAGGCGGTCGACAACGGCGTTCTGGCATCCCTGCGGCGGACCAGCCGGCTGGCCTGAGGCGGCTCAGGCGGCTGCGGCGTCCCGGCCGATGAAGTTCAGCGGCACGGCGGTTGTGCCCGCGCCGGTGACGATCACGTCCTCCACGGTCAGCCCGCTTGCCCCGCTCAGTGTCAGGACCACGTCGCGGTTGGCGACATCGGTCGCGTCGATCTCGTAGACCAGCCGCACCACGGTCGAGAGGGGGGCACCGTCGGGCGCCGTCTCTTCCAGTTCGATGGCGGCGAGGGTGAACTGGCTGGCATTTGTCGTCCCGTCGATCAGCAGCAGGTCCTCGCCCGCCGAGAAGTCGGTGATCGTGCCGATGTCGACCTGGACCGTGCCGTCCGCCAGCGTGGACACCGCGCCGGGCGGCGTATCGGCGATCTCGGTCCCGCCCGGTGCGACGATGAGATCGAAGATGTCCGCGCCGTCCCCGCCCGTGACCCGGACTCCGGCCTCCCACTGCTGGATCAGCGGCGTGACGGCGTTGATGACGAGGTGATCGCTGCCTTCGCCGCCGTCGATTTCGGTCGGGGTGGTGGGCGCGGGGTTGGCGAAGATCAGGTCGTTGCCTGCCCCGCCGTCGACCCGCCCCCCGTCCATGAAGGCAGAGATCGTGTCGGCCCCGGCGCCGCCCCTGATGTCGGACCCGGCGCCCTCCTCCGACGAGGTGATGGAGACGAGGTCGTTGCCCGCGCCCCCGTCGATGCTGGCACCGTCATGTCGCCCGGAAATCGTGTCGTTGCCCCCATCGCCGGTGATGGTCGATGCGGTACTGTAGGCCTCGATCAGGTCGTTGCCCTCGCCACCGGACAGAAGCGCGCCGTCGAGAAGCTGCGCGTCCAGTTCCACCGGGTCGGTCGAGCCGTCGTAGAGGTCGATCAGATCGTTGCCAGCGCCTGCCGACACCTCGATCCCCGGGCCCGCAGGGCCGTCCAGAGTGATGGTGTCGTCGCCATCGGTGCCGCTCAGCATCTTACCCGCGCCGCCGCCGGTGTCCTCTTCGTCGGGAGTGCCGCTGCCGGTATCGTCCCCGGTGTCGACGTCAAAGCTGTCGCCGGTGTCCGTCGGCGCCTCGGCGCTTTCGTCGCCTTCGCCGGAGTCGCCGTCATCGTCGGTGGTGTAATCGTGCTGGTTGACCGCGACGGCAAAGAGCCCGAGGCCCACGAGGCCGAGTAGAATGAGTGGCGACATAGAAACCCTCTCTGTAGACATGCGACGAACCGAATCCCCACGAAGGCCGGGGTAACATCCATTTGCTTAAAGTTGCGTGCACGACCGGGGGGCGGCGGCGTCCGATTCCCATAGCGCCGCGCAGCGAAGACGGAGGCCAAGATGGCAACGATCACTCCCCTGTTCACGACCCCCCTGTACCGCGCCGCGCTGTCCGAACACGGAGAGGTCGACGCGGCAGAGCTGGAGGCGTCCTGCTATTCCATCGCCGAGGACGACGAGGCCGGTCAGGAATGGTGCGAGACGCAGGGCTATCCCGGCTACACCTCCTATGCCTCGCTGACCGACCTGCCGTGGCGCTTCCCGATCTTCGCGGACCTCGTGAAGGTGATCGACAGGCACGTGGCGGCCTTCGTGGCGGATCTGGATTTCGACCTTGGCGACAAGGAGATCGTGCTGGAGGACATCTGGATCAACATCCTGCCCCCGGGCGGCACGCATTCGAGCCACATCCACCCGCACTCGGTGATCTCGGGGACGACCTACGTGGCGATGCCGGAGGGCGCGAGCGCGCTGAAGCTGGAGGACCCGCGCCTCCAGATGATGATGGCCGCCCCGGCCCGCAAGAAGGACGCGCGCGAGACGCTGAAACCCTTCATCTACGTGCAGCCGGCGGTCGGTGACATCGTGCTGTGGGAAAGCTGGCTGCGCCACGAGGTGCCGATGAACATGGCCGAGGAAGACGAGCGGATCTCTGTCAGCTTCAACTACAAGTGGGGCGACTGAGGCGGGCCGTTCGCTTGGATTGAAACGATTTTGCGCGGGCGCGTTCGTCCGGTGTTTACGCGCATGACGCACCCTTTCCGGGCGAACGGAAAGGGGAAAGACATGCAGGCAACCTCGGCAATGCAGCCCGCGCAGGGGCATCTTCATAATCGTCCGGCGGAGGGTGCGCGGGGCGCCGCCGCGCAGTCCATCGGTCACCGCGCCAAGGCGGAACGGCTGGAAGGGGAGAGCCAGGGCCAGGCTGCCTCCCGCATCGCGCATGAGCGGAACGCCCTGCGCGCGGGCAGCGAAACGTCCGTGGTGGTTGAGGCGGTCTTCGTCAGCCTCTCCATGAGTTTCACTGGCGTCGCCGTGACCGGGGCGCCTGCGGTCGCGGATGACACGGGCGGCGACGGGGCGGAGCCGATGCCCGTGCCCGAGGCGGCTGTGACGGATGAGGCAGCGGCGCCCGGCGCGCCGGAAGACGGGGTGCCTGACGGGGCGGAGAGCGGCTACACGGCCTATCTGACGACATTTTCCGCGCAGGTGAGCTATTCCTCGGCCAGCATCGCCTTGCAGCTTCTGCGCTGACGCCGCACGGCTTTGCGGCCCCACGGCTTTGCGCTAATCCGGTGGCAAGTGATCGCAGACGGGGGCCGAGGCATGGATTCGCGCAAGCTGGAAATGACGGTGCTGATGACGCCGGACATGGCGAACTTCAGCGGGAAGGTGCACGGCGGCGCGCTGCTGAACCTGCTGGACCGGGTGGCGTTTTCCTGTGCCTCGCGGTTCTCGCAGCGGTACGCGGTGACGCTTTCGGTCGACCAGGTGGTGTTCAAGGAGCCGATCAACGTCGGCGAACTGGTGACCTTCCGGGCCAGCGTGAACAGCGCCGGGCGCACCTCGATGGAGATCGGCATCCGGGTGGAGGCGCAGGACATCCGGACCGGCCGCAGCCGGCACACCAACTCCTGCTATTTCACCATGGTCGCGGTGGACGACGATGGCCGTCCGGCGCAAGTGCCGGACCTGAAGGTCCTGGATACGGTGGAAGAGCGGCGGCAAAAGGCGGCGGTGGCACGCAAGCACCTGCGCCGCCAGTTCGAGGAGGAAATGGCGAAGGCGGCCGAAGGCTGAGCCAGTCGGGCGCTGTCAGCCGCGCGGCAGCGAGGCGGGGACGGAGATCGGCCGCGCCCGGGAACTGAGACAGCCGTCCTGTACGCGCCGCCAGGTGAGCACGTTCTGCGACATGGCACAGCGGGCGAGGAACGTTTCGCCACCGACTGTGAGGCAGGCGATCTGCCCCAACGGTGTTTCGGAACCGTCGCGGTTGATGCAGGCGCAATCCGTGGGTGTCTCGTCCGCGTGGGCGAGGCCGGGCAGGCTCAACAGGAGAGCAAGGGCATAGCGCATTTCCGCAGCATAGCACGACTCGCGGCTCCTGCGTAGCATTATTCATATGTGCGGGACGGGCTTCATCTGACGCTGTGGGCAATCGCCGGAACGATGCCGTCATGCTGTCCAGCGCCGGTCAGGACGGATCAACCCAACATGGCGACACAGCGCAGGGTTCGAAGTGCCGTCTTGATCGCGATCGTCGCCATGTTCTGTCCAAGACAGGTGAGAAGAGCGCGTGTCTTCTTCGCGAGGCCGAGCGACAGATCCAATGATTCGCGGCAGGTGAGAAACTGGGCTGCGGTTGAGACAATGCCAGCCTTGATCAGGCAGGCCATCGGGTCTCCCAAAGGAATACCGTCCACCGTATCGAGCACGGCTTCGGCGTCCATGCCTTCCGTGAGGATCTCCCAAGGGTCCTTATCAAACGGAGAGGTCTGTTCCTGCTCCGCTTCGAGAAAGCGTTCGATCCGGTCGTGGTCGTCCAGCGGAATAGACGCGATGAGCCGGTCTTCAACGAAAATATCGAGTGTTTCGCCCTGGCCTCCGTCCATCTGCGCGATTTCCATCGTGAAGGTGATTTCGATGGGATCGGCTGTCGGGTTTTCCTTATAGATGCCCAAGCAGGTCACCCGCGCGGCATTCCTTTGCAATGCGGCGAGATGGTCGAGGGCGAACTCGATTTGATAGCTCTCGCCATTCTGACCTTCGAAATTGAAGTCATGAAGTTTCATGGATGCAGTCCGGGCTCGGCGACGCGTTTGACGAATACCAAAGAATCTTGCTGCGGAACGTGTCTTGACGCAAGTATCTTGACGCAAGAGGGGCGCCTTGAACGGGAGCGCGGGTCGTATCGACCCGGAGCAAGGCGATACGACGAGGCGGTTTCTCACCGGCCCGCAAGACCTGTGCGCAAAGCCCTTGCCATGTTGGGGTTTCGCGCGTATAGGGGCCGCTCATCCACGGACTCCACTGGAATCAGGGTGACCCTGCGCGGCAACGCAGGCAGGGGCCTACCAGTGATGTTGATTGAAAAGGAGAGGTGCAATGAGCGCCCAGGAACTCCGTGACAAGACACCGGACCAGCTCCGGGACCAGCTTGTCCAATTGAAGAAAGAAGCGTTCAACCTGCGCTTCCAGATGGCCACCGGTGAAGTGTCCAACCCCGCCCGCATCCGTCAGGTGCGCCGCGAGGTTGCCCGCATCAAGACCATCCTGAACGAAAAGGCCGCCGCGGCCGCATCTGTGGAGGCATAACGAAATGCCCAAGCGTATCCTGCAAGGCACCGTCACCTCCACGGCCAACAAGCAGACCGTGACCGTTCAGGTCGTGCGTCGCTTCAAGCACCCCGTGCTTCAGAAGACGATCAAGAAGTCCAAGAAGTACCGCGCACATGACGAGAACGAACAGTTCAACGTCGGCGAGACCGTCCTCATCCGTGAGTGCGCGCCGAAGTCGAAGACGAAGCGTTGGGAAGTCATGACGGAAACGATGCTGGAAGAGCACAACAAGCAGCGCGCCGAAGCTGCTACCGAGGCTCAGAAGGTCGAAGACGCCGCGCACGAAGCAGAAGCCGCCCACTAAGGGCACGCTCGGGGCCGTTATCGCGGCCCCGATACCATTCGAAACCCCCGGGTCAATGTTCTCTGCAGAGCGGCCCGGGACGTCGGGAGAAAATCCATGATCCAGATGCAGACCAATCTGGATGTCGCTGACAACTCCGGAGCCCGGAAAGTTCAGTGCATCAAGGTTCTGGGCGGTTCCCACCGCCGCTATGCCTCTGTCGGCGACATCATCGTGGTGTCGGTGAAGGAGGCCATTCCGCGTGGTCGCGTGAAGAAGGGTGACGTCCGCAAGGCCGTCGTCGTGCGCACCGCAAAGGAAGTCCGCCGTGAAGACGGCACCTCGATCCGCTTTGACCGCAACGCCGCCGTGATCCTGAACAACGCAGGTGAGCCGGTGGGTACCCGTATCTTCGGGCCGGTCGTGCGCGAGCTGCGTGCCAAGAACTTCATGAAGATCATCTCGCTCGCCCCGGAGGTGCTGTAAGATGGCTGCCAAGCTGAAGAAAGGCGACAAGGTCGTCGTCCTCACCGGCAAGGACAAGGGCAAGACCGGAGAGATCCAGTCCGTTGACCCGAAAGCCGGCAAGGCTGTCGTGGAAGGTCTGAACATGGCCATCCGTCACACCCGCCAGAGCCAGACCTCGCAGGGTGGCCGCGTCCCGAAGGCGCTGCCGATCGACCTGTCGAACCTGGCCATCGTCGACGCAAACGGCAAACCGACCCGCGTTGGCTTCCGCATGGAAGGCGACAAGAAGGTCCGTTACGCCAAGACCACGGGGGACGTGATCGATGCTTGATACTGCAAACTACACCCCGCGTCTGAAGGCCCAGTACAAGGACTCGATCAAGGCGGCGCTCAAGGAGCAGTTCGGCTACACCAACGACATGCAGATCCCGCGTCTGGACAAGATCGTGATCAACATCGGGTGTGGCGCCGAAGCCGTCCGTGACTCCAAGAAGGCCAAGTCGGCCGTCGAGGACCTCACCAAGATCGCAGGCCAGCAGGCCGTCGGCACCAAGGCGAAGAAGTCGCACGCACCGTTCCGTCTGCGTGAAGGCATGATCATCGGCGCGAAGGTCACCCTCCGCGACGTGCGCATGTACGAATTCCTCGATCGCCTGATCACCGTCGCGATGCCCCGCATCCGCGACTTCCGGGGCGTGAAGGCGTCCTTCGACGGCCGCGGCAACTTTGCCACCGGCCTGAAGGAGCACATCGTGTTCCCGGAGATCGAGTTCGACAAGGTCGACGAAGTGTGGGGGATGGACATCATCATCACCACCACCGCCATCGACTTCGGCGAGCATACCGCGGACGCGCAGGCCAAGGCACTGCTGACCGCATTCAACATGCCGTTCACCAAGGCGTAAGGGGAAAAGACATGGCCAAGAAATCCATGGTCGAGCGCGAGAAGAAGCGCCAGCGCCTGGTGGAGAAGTATGCCGCCAAGCGGGCCGCGCTCAAGGAAGCCGCCAACGACGAATCGAAGCCGATGGAAGAGCGTTTCAAGGCGCGTCTGGAGCTTGCAAAGCTCCCGCGCAACTCTGCGCCCTCCCGTCTGCACAACCGCTGCCAGCTCACTGGCCGTCCGCATGCCTACTACCGCAAGCTCAAGATCTCCCGGATCATGCTGCGCGAACTGGGTTCGAACGGCAAGCTGCCCGGCATCGTGAAATCCAGCTGGTAAGGGAGGGTATGATATGAACGATCCTATCGGCGATATGCTCACCCGTATCCGCAACGCACAGGCCCGCGGCAAGTCGACGACCTCGACCCCCGCGTCCAAGCTGCGCGGCTGGGTTCTGGACGTGCTGGCTGACGAAGGCTACATCCGCGGCTACGAAAAGAGCACGGACGAGCGCGGCCACCCCGCGTTCGAGATCAGCCTGAAGTACTTCGACGGCACCCCCGTCATTCGCGAAGTGAAGCGGGTCTCCAAGCCCGGTCGTCGCGTCTACATGGGTGTCAATGACATTCCGCAGGTCCGTCAGGGCCTGGGCGTGTCGATTGTCTCCACCCCCAAGGGTGTGATGTCGGACGCAAATGCACGCGCAGCCAACGTCGGCGGCGAAGTGCTCTGCACCGTGTTCTAAGGAGGCTTTCACATGTCTCGTATTGGTAAGAAACCGGTCGAGCTGCCTTCGGGCGTCGACGCCAAGGTCTCCGGCCAGACCATCGAAGTGAAGGGCCCGAAAGGGACCCAGAGCTTCACTGCCACCGACGACGTGACCATCGTCGTCGAGGACAGCGCCGTGAAGGTGACCCCCCGCGGGTCGTCCAAGCGCGCGCGCCAGCAGTGGGGGATGTCCCGCACCGTCGTCGCCAACCTGGTGCACGGCGTGCAGAACACCTTCAAGAAAGAGCTGGAGATCCAGGGTGTGGGTTACCGGGCTGCACTGCAGGGCAACACCCTGCGGCTGAACCTCGGCTACTCGCACGACGTGGAGTTCGCGATCCCTGATGGCATCACCATCACCTGCCCGAAGCCGACCGAGATCATCATCGAAGGTCACGACGCGCAGCAGGTGGGCCAGGTTGCGGCCAACATCCGCGACTGGCGCCGGCCGGAGCCGTATAAGGGGAAGGGTATCCGCTATAAGGGCGAATACATCTTCATGAAAGAAGGCAAGAAGAAGTAAGGACGGGAACGATGGCAAATACGAAACGTCAACTGTTCCTGAAGCGCCGTCTGCGCGTCCGGAACAAACTTCGCAAGGTCAACGCCGGGCGCCTGCGCCTGTCGGTGTACCGCTCGAACAAGAACATCTCGGCTCAGCTCATCGACGATGTGGCCGGCAAGACACTTGCCTCCGCATCCTCGCTCGAGCCGACGCTGGGCGTGGTCGGCAAGAACAACGTCGAGGCGGCCGCAAAGGTCGGCGCGGCGATTGCCGAGCGTGCCAAGGCAGCCGGTGTGGAAGAAGCCTACTTCGACCGTGGCGGCTTCCTGTTCCACGGCAAGGTGAAGGCCCTGGCCGACGCCGCCCGCGAAGGTGGTCTGAAGATCTGATGCGTGGCGGGGCGGAGTTTCTCCGCCCTGCTCACCGTCCCGCCGAAGGTGCGTCGCAAGACGTGTCGGCCAAGGGACAGAAGGTAGGGTGCGCCTTCGGGGCACCCTCTTTTGCAGGCGGGTCACCGCCTCGATGATCCGGGGTCCGCGTCCGCGCACCACCTGGATTGGCCAAACCGGTGCTCTTGGGCACCACAAGGAAGGAATGCCAGATGGCAGAACGTGATAACCGCCGGGGCAACCGTCGCGACCGCGACGAAACACCGGAATTCGCAGATCGCCTCGTCGCGATCAACCGTGTGTCCAAGACCGTCAAGGGGGGCAAGCGCTTCGGCTTTGCCGCGCTCGTGGTCGTGGGCGATCAGAAGGGCCGCGTCGGCTTCGGCAAGGGCAAGGCCAAGGAGGTCCCCGAGGCCATCCGCAAGGCCACCGAGCAGGCAAAGCGCAAGATGATGCGCGTGCCGCTGAAGGAAGGCCGCACGCTGCACCACGACGTCGAAGGCCGTCACGGTGCTGGCCGCGTGGTGATGCGCACCGCACCGCAGGGTACCGGGATCATCGCCGGTGGTCCGATGCGTGCCGTGTTCGAAATGCTGGGCGTGCACGACGTTGTCGCCAAGTCGATCGGCTCGCAGAACCCGTACAACATGATCCGCGCCACCCTCGAGGGCCTCTCGAAGGAGCAGTCGCCGCGCAACGTTGCGCAGCGTCGTGGCAAGAAAGTGGCCGACATCCTGCCCAAGCGCGATGAAGCGCCGCAGGAATCGAGCCAGGTCGCTGAGGAGGCGTAACCCATGGCAAAGACCATCGTCGTCAAGCAGATCGGCTCCCCGATCCGCCGCCCGGAGATCCAGCGCAAGACGCTCATCGGCCTGGGCCTGAACAAGATGCACAAGACCCGCGAACTGGAGGACACTCCCTCCATCCGCGGCATGATCCGCAAGATCCCGCACCTCGTGGAGATCATCGAAGAGCGCGGCTGAACCGTCCTTCCGGATTTGTATCAGAAACACCCGCCGGTTCCGCCGGCGGGTGTTTTTATTGGGGCAGGGGTGACGATATCGGCGGAAAAGATCGCCCAAACGGCTGATTTTGAAATTAATTTTCTGCACAAAACTTATGCGTTTTCTGCATTGCGGCATTGTCCAAACGGGCTTTGTAACGGGCCTCCGCCGGGTCTATCTGCCAGTAAGACAATAAAGTCGCACACTGGAGACACCAAATGACCCCCATCTTCCGCAGCATCGCGAAAGGGTTTGTCGTCGAGCGCCTGAAAAGCGTGGCGAACCACAAGCCGGTCCCGAGCTGGACCGAATACCTGCGCGCCCAAGGTGGCCTGCGCGGCTGATCGCCCGCACGCCAGAACAGGCCCGCCAAATCGCCGTCCCGCAAGGGGCGGCGATTTTCGTTTGCATCGCAGACACATTTCTCACGCAGAGTTCAAGTTGCCGGGAACTGGCCGGGCGCTACCCTTGCGTCACCAAACGAACAGGGAGCGTTTCGATGACCATCAACCGCCGGACTTTTCTGCATTCCGCCGCCGCGACCGGGACCATCATGGTCCTGCCCTTCGCTGCCCGCGCCGAGGCCCACATGGGCGACATGTTCGAGACGGACATGGGCGCCGTGACCGTGCACCCGGTCCACCACGCCTCCATCGTGCTTGAGACGCCGGTGGGCGTGATCTACGTCGATCCGGTCGGCGAGGCCTCGGAATACGAGGGCCTGCCCGCCCCGGACCTGATCCTCATCACGCACGAGCACGGCGACCACTACAACGCCGAGACGCTCTCGGCAGTGAAGCCCGTGGACAAGCCGGTTGCGATCTACACCAACCCGGCGGTCTTCGACATGCTGAACGAGGACATCAAGCCGAGCGCCGAGGCCATGGCGAACGGCGATTCGAAGACCTTCGGCGAGCTGACCATCGACGCGATCCCGGCACACAACGTGACCGAGGACCGGATGAACTTCCACCCGGAGGGCCGCGACAACGGCTACGTCCTGACCATGGGCGATTTCCGGATCTACGTCTCTGGCGACACCGAACCGACGCCCGAGATGGAGGCGCTGACCGACATCGACCTGTGCTTCATGTGCATGAACCTGCCGTTCACCCAAACAGCCGAGCAGGCGGCCGAGGCGGTCAAGGCCTTCATGCCCGCCGTGGTCTATCCCTATCACTACCGGGGCCGCGACGGCGGCACGCAGGACCCCGAGGCTTTCGCCGAGATGGTCGGCGACGCGGCCGAAGTGAAGATGGGCGAGTGGTACAAGCCCGGCGAACTGGGCTGACGCACAGCCACCGGGGGCGCATCACGCACCCCCTTGCAGGCAAATTGCCCTTCCCGCACTCTGCTGCGGGGAGGACATGAGATGCTCGACACCGCCGGCTTTGACCTGAACGCCATTGGGCCGGACTTCATCGAGAATCCCCATCCCATGCTGGCGGCGCTCAGGGAACGGGCGCCGATGCACCGCAACCCCGACGGGTCCGTCTACCTGACGCGCTACGACGACGTTCTGAAGATCTACCAGTCGCGTGAGATGTCGTCGGACAAGACCCGCGCCTTCGACGAGAAGTTCGGCGCCTGTCCGCTGCACACCCATCATACCTCCAGCCTCGTGTTCAACGATCCGCCCTATCACACGGTGGTGCGCAAGCTGGTGTCCGGCGCCTTTACCCCGCGCAAGCTGGCCGAGTTCGAGCCGCTGATCGAGGGCATCGTTGACCGCCTTCTGGACCGGGTGGAGGAGATGGGCCGCTTCGACATGATCGACGATTTCGCCAAGGTCCTGCCGACCGAGATCATCTCCTTCATGCTGGGCATCCCGGAGGAGCATCGCGCCCGCCTGAGGGGCTATTCCCTTGCCATCCTCGGTGCGCTGGACCCGGTGGTCTCAGCTGAGAAGCTGGAGGAGGGCAACCGCGCGGTCACGGAGTTCGGCGAGATCTTGGGCGACCTGATCGACCACCGGCGTCGCAACCCGGACGCTGCGCGCCAGGGCGAAGTGCTGCAGAACCTGATCTTCGGCGAACACGACGGACGGCGGCTGACGCGCGAAGAGCTGATCCAGAACTGCATCTTCCTGCTGAACGCCGGGCACGAGACGACGACCAGCCTTGTCGGCAACGCCATCGGGCTGCTGCTGGATTTCCCGTACCAGCACCGCATGCTGCTGGACGACCCTGGACTGATCGGCACCGCGGTGGAGGAATTCCTGCGCGTGGAAAGCCCGCTGCAGATCGGTAACCGGCTGGCGGGAGAGGACATTGCCCTTTCGGGCGGCGTTCTGCCGAAGGGCACTTACATCCACACCTCCATCGCCGGGGCGAACCGCGATCCGGAGATCTTTGCCCATCCCGACGTGCTGGACATCACCCGGCGCCCTAACCGCCAGATCGCCTTTATCACCGGCATCCATGTCTGTCTTGGCGCGACCCTGGCGCGGGTCGAAGGGCGCATCGCCATCGGCCGCTTCGTCGCACGGTTTCCCCGGCTTGTGCCGAACGGGGACCGCAAGCGCGTGCCGCTGGCCCGGTTCCGGGGCTGGGCGACGCTGCCGGTGAGCGTGCGCTGAGGTCCTGCGGGGCCCTGTGCGTGGTGCGGGCGGAGAGTGCGGAGGGGGCGCTGCCCCCGCCCCTTCGGGGCCCCCCGAGGTATTTGCCGCCAAGATGAAGGGGGTGGGGCGTCAGTCGGTGCCGCGCTGCTTGCGCAGGCGGGCGAAGTAGTCGACGCGTTTGCGCATGTCGCGTTCGAAGCCGCGGTCCACGGGGTCGTAGAACCGGGTGCGGCCCATGTCCTCGGGGAAGTAGTCCTGCCCGGAGAAGCCGTCCTCGGCGTCGTGGTCGTAGGCGTAGCCGGTGCCATAGCCCTGCTCCTTCATCAGCCGGGTGGGCGCATTCAGGATGTGCTTGGGCGGCATGAGGGAGCCGGTGTCTTTCGCCGCCCTGCGCGCGGCCTTGTAGGCCACGTAGGCGGCGTTCGACTTGGGCGCCAGGGCGAGGTAGATCAGCGCCTGTGCCAGCGCCAGCTCGCCCTCTGGCGAGCCGAGGCGCTCGTAGGTGTTCCAGCTGTCGAGGCAGACGGCCTGCGCCTGCGGATCGGCGAGGCCGATGTCCTCGACCGCCATGCGGGTGATGCGGCGGGCGAGGAAGCGGGGGTCTTCGCCCGCGTCGAGCATCCGTGCGAACCAGTAGAGGGCCGCGTCCGGGTCGCTGCCGCGCACCGACTTGTGCAGTGCCGAGATCAGGTTGTAGTGTCCGTCGCCGGACTTGTCGTATTGCGCGGCGCGTTTCATCAGGCGGGTCTTCAGCCCGTCGGTGCCGAGTGGTGCTGTGATCTTCCACGACATCACCTGTTCGATCAGGTTCAGGAGGGCGCGGCCGTCGCCGTCAGCCATGTCGATCAGCGCGTGACGGGCACCTTCGTCGAGCGGCAGCTTGCGGTCGAGCATGGTTTCGGCGCGGGTGGCCAGCTTTTCGAGGTCCCCGGCAGAGAGGCGTTCGAGCACCAGCACCTGCGACCGGCTCAGCAGCGCGCGGTTCAGTTCGAAGGAGGGGTTCTCGGTCGTGGCACCGACGAGGAGGATCGTCCCGTCCTCCATGTGCGGCAGGAAGCCGTCCTGCTGCGCCTTGTTGAAGCGATGGATCTCGTCGACGAAAAGCAGCGTGCCGCGGCCTTGCTGGCGGCGCAGTTTGGCCGCGTCGAAGACCTTGCGCAGCTCCGGCACGCCGGTGAAGATCGCGCTGATCTGGACGAAGTGCAGGTCGGTTGCATCGGCCAGAAGCCGCGCGATGGTGGTCTTGCCGACGCCGGGCGGCCCCCAGAAGATGATCGAGCCGAGGTTGCCCGCGGCCAGCATGACCCCCAGCGGAGATTCCGGGCCGAGCACCTGCTCCTGCCCGATGACCTCGGCCAGCGTCTGCGGGCGCAGCCGGTCGGCCAGGGGACGGGGGGCGTTGTCGGCGGGGGAGGGTGAGTTGTCGAAGAGGTCGGCCACGGTCAGATCCGGAACTGCAGGACGAGGCGGCGGTTGCCGCGCAGCGCCTCGATCTGGATCAGCCGCCCGGCGCGGCGCATCAGGCGTTCGACGTCGGCGGGTGAGGCCACCGGCGCGCCGTTGACCCGCAGCACGAGGTCGCCGCGCTGCAGCCCGGCCCGCGCGCCGTAGGGGCCGGGGTCGAGGACAGCCACGCCGTAGCTGGTGGAGAGGGGCAGGCCCAGGTCCGCCTGTACGGCAGGATTGACGCGGGCGATGGAGAGGCCGGGCAGGGTCGCGTCTTCGCCGAGGCTGACAGTGTCGCGCGGCGGGTCCTCCGGCGGGGTCATCATGGCGACGCGGGCGTGGGACTGGTCGCCGTCACGGATGTAGAGCACGTCGGCCTTTGCCCCGATGCCGCGCACCGACATGCGGAACAGCACCTCGGCGGGGGTGTTGACTGCCATGCCGTCCACCTCGAGGATGACGTCGCCGGTGCGCAGACCTGCCTCTGCAAATGGGCTGGCGGCATGCAGTTCGGCGATGACGACGCCGCCGGGCAGGCCGAGGCCCAGCGTCTCTGACAGGTCCGCGTTCACCGGCTGTGCGGTCATCCCGGCCCAGGGCCGTTCGAAGCGGGTGTTGCCGGCGGCGGCTTGTTTCACGAATTGCGCCACGAGGCCGGAGGGGATAGCGAAGCCGATGCCGTTCGACCCGCCCGACCGGGTGAGGATCGAGGTGTTGATGCCGATCAGGCGCCCCTCGATGTCGATCAGCGCGCCGCCGGAGTTGCCGGGGTTGATCGGTGCGTCGGTCTGGATGAAGTAGCCGCGCGCGTTGCCGGTGGCGGTGCCGGAGCGTGCCAGCCCACTGACGATGCCCGAAGAGACGGTCTGCCCGACGCCGAAAGGGTTGCCGATGGCCAGCACCAGTTCGCCCACCTCCACCGTGTCGCTGTCGCGGAGGGGCAGGTGGGGCATGTCGGTGGCGCCTTCGAGCTGGAGGATGGCGAGGTCCGATTCCTCGTCGCCCAGGAGCACTTTGGCCGCGTACTCCTGCCGGTTGTTCAGCACCACGCGGATGTCGGTGGCCTGTCCGACGACATGGTAATTCGACACCACGATCCCGTCCCCCGACAGGATCACGCCGGAGCCGAGGGAGTTCTGGATCCGGGGGCGGGCCTGGCTCTGGAAGTCGCGGAATAGGTTGCCGAATATCGGGTCGTCGGCGAAGGGGCTGCGGTTCCGCTGCACGACACGGCTGGCGTAGATGTTAACCACCGCGGGGGTTGCCTGTTTCACGAGAGGCGCGAAGCTGAGCGAAATCTGGGCCTGGCTTTGCGGCACCTCGGTCTGGGCGAGGGCGGGCTGGGCGAGAATGGCGGTCAGGCAGAGCAGCAGGACGCGCACGGGGAACCTCCGGTTTTCGTGTCCGGTTGATATGCCTGCCGCGGGGGTACGTTTCAACCCGGCGGAACGCCGCTCCCTGCCCGGGCGTTGACCTTGCAGAGAACGGAAAGAAAAGGAGGACCCCATGCCGGAGCGTTTGAAATCCAAGGACGGGCGCCGCGAGACGGAAGCCTATGTCGATGACGTCGACACGCCGTCCGACCAGGGCCGCGCGCAGGGCAACCTTGAACGAAAGGTGGGCACCCGAGACGAAATGAAGCGTGCCGAGAAGGACGATCCGGGCGCGACCCGCGTCACGAAATCGGACGAAGCAGGCTCCGGGAACCTCGGCGGCCATCACGGCACGGACAAGGGGAGCACCTGAGCATGAGCAAGCTGAAAAACGGAACATGGGTCGTTGTGACGGACAGTGAAAAGGCGCTGTTTCTGCGCAACCTGACCGACCACGACAATCCGAACCTGGATGTCTTCGACGAGGACGAGCAGGAGAACCCCTCGGACCGCGAGCAGTCTGCAAACCGGCCCGGCCGGATGAACGACACCGGCGTGCAGCAGCGCTCGGCCATGGACGACACCGACTGGCACGAACTGGCGAAGGAGCGCTTCGCGGCCGACCTCGCCGAGAAGCTCTATGAGGAGGCGCACAAGGGTTCTTTCAAGCACCTTGTGATTGTCGCCTCGCCGCAGGTTCTGGGTGTGCTGCGTGAAGAGATGCACAAGGAGGTGGCCGACAAGGTCGTTGCCGAGGTGCCGAAGACGCTGACCAACCACCCCGTCCGCGAGATCGAGAAGCTGGTGAAGCGGGAGCTGGACGCAGCGTGATGCCGGGCCAGATGGACGTCGCAGGCACACCTTCGGAAGGAGAGCTGACATGACGGCCATTGTGAAGAAACTTGCGGTGGCGCTTGGCCTTGCTGGCAGCGCCGCCGCGGCGGACAACGCCTTGTTCCTGCGCCTGTCGCCGGACCGTGAGGATCTGGAGGCCTACCGATGGTCTGCGCGGCCCGTTCTGGTCTTTGCCCCCGACAGCGACGACGCGCATTACGCAGACCAGATCGCGCTGCTGCGGGCCGCAGAGGCTGGTCTGGCAGAGCGGGACATCGTGGTGCTGACGGATACCGCACCGCACGAGAAGGGGCGTCTGCGGGCCGCCCTGGCGGTCGACGGGTTCGAAGTGCTGCTGGTCGGCAAGGACGGCGGCGTAAAGCTGCGTCAGGAAACACCGCTGTCGGTCGATGACCTCTTTGCCACGATTGACGCCATGCCCATGCGGCAGCGCGAGATGGCGAACTGATCCGGCCATGCCGCTTACTACAAAGAAACAGCCCCCGTCGCTTGCGCGGCGGGGGCTTTCACTGTCCCGGGTCTGTGACCCACGGATCGGCGTCGTGCGCCGTCCGTAGTTATTCTTCTGCTTCGAGCGCCTCGAGGCGGGCCTTGTCGGCGGCGCCTTTTGCCTCGGGATCGCGGTCCACCAGCTCGATGATGGCCATCGGGGCCATGTCACCGTAACGGAAGCCGGCCTTCAGGACGCGGGTGTAACCACCGCTGCGCTCTGCGTAGCGCGGGCCGAGGATGTCGAACAGCTTCGCGACGTCCTTGTCTTCCTTGAGCTGGGACGCGGCCTGACGGCGGGCGTGCAGGTCGCCGCGCTTGCCGAGCGTGATCAGCTTGTCCATGATCCGCTTCAGTTCTTTTGCCTTCGGCAGGGTGGTCTTGATCTGCTCATGCTCGATGAGCGAGCCGGCCATGTTCGCCCAGAGTGCCTTGCGGTGCTCGTGGGTGCGGTTCAGGCGGCGGTAGCCTTTTGCGTGACGCATTTTCTTACTCCTAACGTGCCCTCTACGGGCGGTTTTGCTTTGTCAGTCCGGCGATGCGTGTCACCGGCTCTCCTTGGGGCCGTGAGGCCCGGAACGAGGCGTTGCCGCCTCGTCAAAGGGTGGGTCCGGTCATAAGACGGACCCACCGCTATTCTCAGAACGAGTCTTCCAGCTTCTTGGCCAGATCCTCGATGTTGTCCGGCGGCCAGTCCTCGACGTCCATGCCGAGGTGCAGACCCATACCGGACAGCACTTCCTTGATCTCGTTCAGCGACTTGCGGCCGAAGTTCGGGGTGCGGAGCATCTCGGCTTCGGTTTTCTGGATCAGGTCGCCGATGTAGACGATGTTGTCGTTCTTCAGGCAGTTTGCCGAACGGACCGAGAGCTCCAGCTCGTCGACCTTCTTCAGCAGCAGCGGGTTGAACTCCAGACCGTCGTCGTCGTCCTGGCGGGTGGCCGACTCGGGCTCTTCGAAGTTGACGAAGATCGACAGCTGGTCCTGCAGGATGCGCGCCGCGTAGGCAATCGCGTCTTCCGGCGTGACGGAACCGTCGGTTTCCACCTTCAGCGTCAGCTTGTCGTAGTCCAGAACCTGGCCTTCGCGGGTCGGCTGAACGTCGTAGGCGACCTTCTTGACCGGCGAATAGATGGCGTCGATCGGGATCAGGCCGATGGGTGCGTCTTCCGGCTTGTTCTTGTCGGCGCTGACGTAGCCCTTGCCCGTGTTCACGGTGAATTCCATGTACACTTCCGCGCCTTCGTCGACGTGGCAGATGACATGGTCACGGTTGAGGATCTCGATGCCGGCGGATTCGGAGATGTCGCCGGCCTTTACCACGCCGGGGCCCTTCGCGGAGACGGAGAGGCGCTTCGGCCCTTCTACTTCCATCTTCAGGGCGACCTGCTTGAGGTTCAGGATGATGTCGGTGACGTCCTCGCGCACGCCTGCAACCGAGGAGAACTCGTGCAGGACGTTGTCGATCTGCACGGAGGTGATGGCCGCGCCTTGCAGCGAGGACAGCAGCACACGACGCAGTGCGTTGCCAAGTGTCAGACCAAAGCCCCGCTCCAGCGGCTCGGCGACGCAGGTCGCCTGCTTGGACGGATCAGCGCCCGGCTTGATCTCAAGCTGGGTCGGCTTGATCAATTCTGCCCAATTCTTGTGGATCATGCAGTTCCCTCCATACCTGCCGGCGTCCCATGTCCAATAGATGCCGACGCCCGAGGTTTCGAAACGACAGAACGAGGCAGGGCATTGTGCCCCGCCTCGTCGAATATTCTGGTCGGATCAGACGCGACGGCGCTTCGGCGGACGGCAGCCGTTGTGCGCGATCGGGGTCACGTCGCGGATGGACGTGATGTTGAAGCCGACGGCAGCCAGCGCACGCAGCGCGGATTCACGACCCGAACCGGGGCCCTGCACTTCGACTTCGAGCGTCTTCACACCGTGTTCCTGTGCCTTCTTGCCTGCGTCTTCCGCGGCGAGCTGGGCAGCGTAGGGGGTCGACTTGCGCGAACCCTTGAAGCCCATGGTGCCTGCGGAGGACCAGGAGATGGCGTTGCCCTGAACGTCGGAGATCAGGATCTTGGTGTTGTTGAAGGTCGAGTTCACATGCGCCACGCCAGCGGCGATGTTCTTGGAGACCTTTTTCTTGCCGCTGGTGCGGCGAGTATCGCGTGCCATTGGTCGGTGCCTCCCTTACTTCTTCTTGCCTGCGATGGGCTTTGCGGGGCCCTTGCGCGTGCGTGCGTTGGTGTGGGTCCGCTGGCCGCGGACGGGGAGGTTGCGACGATGGCGCAGGCCGCGGTAGCAGCCAAGGTCCATCAGGCGCTTGATGTTCATCTGCACGTCGCGGCGCAGGTCGCCCTCGACGGTGTAGTTGGCGTCGATGTGCTCACGGATGGCGAGGACTTCGGCGTCCGAAAGCTCGTTCACGCGACGGGTCGCGTCGATGCCCACGGCTTCGCAGATGGCCCGGGCCGATGTGTGGCCGATACCGGTGATGTAGGTGAGCGCGATCGGGACGCGCTTGGCGGTCGGGATGTTGACGCCGGCAATACGTGCCAAGTCTCTGTTCCTTTCGTTGCGAGCCCGTAGCACCGGGCCCTTTTTTCACAACATGAGCCCGTGCGGTCGGCGCACGGGCTGTCCGTCATTTCTCAGGTGATCTGCCCGGCACGAAGGCCTTCGATTCGGGCGGCTTCCCATGCGGGATGGGGCTACCTAAGGGGCGGACGCCACAACGTCAACCCCTGTCAAGTCCTCGTTTCGGGCAAATCGGGATATAGCCCTGAACTGGCGTATAAGCCAGTACATAAACCGTTGTCCGTGCACCCGGATCATGACATTGTGGTCCGGTCAACGAAAATGGTGTGCTCGGGGGAGTGGATGATCACACAGGTCGTTTACGTCAGTCGCGCGGTTCATGCGATGGGCCGCGGGACCGACAGGGATATCCTCAGGGTGGCGCGGAAACGCAATGCGGAACTTGGCCTGACGGGGTTCCTCTTCCGGACGCGCACCCACTACATCCAGCTCCTCGAAGGGCCGGCCGAGGCGGTCGGGCAGGTGACGGAGTCCCTGCGCCGCGACCCGCGCCATACCGATTTCAACGTGATCCGGACGATGCAGACCGACACCCGCAGTTTTGCGCGCTTTGCCATGGGCTACGACGACGTGTTGCAAACGCGTGCGGCGGCGTTCATCGAGAGCCTGAAGTCCTCTGCCATCTCGGATTCAAGCCTGCGGGCCCATGTCGAACTGCTGGCCGTGGGACGGCGCAGGAAAAAGGCCGCTCTCGCGGCCTCTCTCGGTCAACTCGTTTCAGGGATAACGTTCAGCCGTCGAGCTTCCCGCCAATAGCCGACTTGATCTCGTCGATCTCGCCCAGCCCATCCACGCGGCTGTGCACGCCTGCGTGGTAGTAGTAGCCGATCAGCGGGGACGTCTGCTTGTAGTACGCCATCAGGCGCGTGCGCAGCGATTCCTCGTTGTCGTCGGCGCGGCGCTTGAACTCCGTCCCGCCGCACTTCGAGCACTTGCCATCCTCGGGGATCGGCTTGGTGATGTCGTTGTAGACCTCGCCGCAGGAGCCACAGGTGGAGCGCGCGGTGATGCGCTTCACCAGGGCCTCGTCCTCGACGCGGAGTTCGATCACCTTGTCCAGCGTCTGGCCCACTTCCTCCAGCAGCTCACCCAGCGCATCGGCCTGCTTCAGGGTGCGCGGGAAGCCGTCGAAGATGAAGCCCGACGCCTTCTCGGTGGTCAGCTTCTCGCGGATCAGGCCGATCACGATGTCGTCGGTGACAAGCTCGCCGCGTGCCATCACGTCGGCGACCTTCTTGCCCATTTCCGTTCCGCTGTCCTTCGCCTCGCGCAGCATGTCGCCGGTCGAGAGCTGCACCATGCCGCGTTCTTCCACGAGAAACCGAGCCTGTGTGCCCTTGCCCGCCCCCGGCGGCCCCAAAAGAATGATATTCATCGCCGCGCAGGTCCTCCACGTTTCTTGCGCGCCTTACCCTTACCACGCAACTGGGATTTCTGGATAAGACCTTCGTATTGATGCGCCAGGAGGTGGCTTTGCACCTGCTGGATGGTGTCCATGGTCACGGAAACCACGATCAGTACGGAAGTACCACCGAAATAGAACGGAATGGCAAGCTGCGTGCGCAGGATTTCCGGCATCAGCGCGACACCGGCCAGGTACAGGGAGCCCACCACAAGCACGCGGTTTACCACGTATTCGAGGTACTCCGCCGTCTTCTTGCCCGGACGGATGCCGGGGACAAAGCCGTTCTGGTTCTTGAGGTTGTCCGCCACGTCGTCCGGCTTGAAGGAGACGTTGAACGTGTAGAAGTACGCGAAGAAGACGATCATCGCCCCGAAAAACAGCAGGTAGAGCGGCTGGCCGGGACCGAAGTAGGCAAGGATCGTCGACATCACCGGGCCAGCCGAATCCGAGCCGGAGAAGGTGGAGATCGTCACCGGCAACAGCAGCAGCGAGGAGGCGAAGATCGCCGGGATAACGCCAGCCGGGTTGACCTTCACCGGCAGGTGGGAGGATTGCGCCTCGGTCATCTTCATGCCGACCTGGCGGCGCGGGTACTGGATCGTGATCTTCCTCAGCGCCCTCTCCATGAAGACGACGAAGGCGATCAGCGCCGCGACGGCCAGGATCACGCCGACGATCACCGCAGGGCTGATGGCGCCCGACCGGCCGGAAGCGAAGAACTGCGCCAGGGCTGCGGGCAGTTCGGCGACGATGCCGACGAAGATGATCAGCGAGATGCCGTTGCCGACGCCGCGCGCGGTGATCTGCTCACCCAGCCACATCAGGAACATGGTGCCGCCGACAAGCGTGATCACGCAGGAGGCACGGAAGTACCAGCCCGGATCGGTCACGAGGTCGCCGCCTTCGAGGCTGACGGCAAGGCCGTAGGCCTGCATGGTGGCCAGCGCGACAGTGGCGTAGCGGGTGTACTGGTTGATCTTCTTGCGGCCCTGCTCGCCCTCTTTCTTGAGCTGCTCGAGCGCCGGCACCATGGCCGTCAGAAGCTGCACCATGATGGAGGCGGAGATGTAGGGCATGATCCCCAGCGCGAAGATACCCATCCGGCCGAGCGCACCGCCGGTGAACATCGACACGATGCCCGCAACGCCGGTCGAGGCCTGCTCCACGAAGTCACGCAGCGCGGCGCCGTCGATTCCGGGAACCGGGATGAAGGTGCCGAGGCGATAGACGATCAGAAGGCCGAGGGTAAAGAAGATGCGGTTGCGCAGGTCGGTTGCCTTACCCAGCGCGGCCCAGCTGGTGTTGGCGGCCATCTGCTCTGCTGCGGATACCATGCGGATCTCTCTTTTCAGGCAAACGCCGCCAAGACGGGTTTTCCGTCTGGCGGCGCTTTGGGAAAACTGGGGGCTATGTAAGCGGCGCTGACGCCGCTCACAACCCGGTTTTGCGCCGCAGGGCGCGGGCGGAGGTTACTCCGCAGCCGCGACCTTGAGCGCGCCACCGGCCTTTTCGACGGCTTCGACAGCCGACTTGGAGGCGCCGGTCACGTCGATGGTCAGGGCGGTGGTCACGTCGCCCTTGGCGAGGACGCGGATGCCGTCCAGCTTGCGGCGCACGAGGCCCGAGGACACCAGCGTGTCTTCGTTGATGTTGGCGGCGTCCAGCTTGCCTGCGTCGACGAACTTCTGGATGAGGCCCAGGTTCACCACGGCAAAGCTCAGGCGGTTCGGCTTGGTGAAGCCACGCTTGGGCAGACGCTGGTAGAGCGGCATCTGGCCGCCTTCGTAGCCGTTGATCGCCACGCCCGAACGGGATTTCTGACCCTTGATACCACGGCCACCCATCTTGCCCTTGCCCGAACCCGGGCCGCGGCCGATGCGTTTCTTGGTCTTGGTTGCGCCGGGATTGTCGCGCAGTTCATTGAGTTTCATGTCGCTTCTCCATTGCCGGATGTGGCCCTCGAAGCGATACGGGCCAACCACGGCTTTTCTTGATTGTGAAGTGTGGCCGCGCAAGTCGAGTCGGGCCACCGGGGGCGTATAGTCGCTGAGGGGCTGCCGTGCAAGGGAGGAGTGCGGCCCGCCCTTTCCCCCGGCGGGAACCGGAGCGTGCGACCGTTCGATGTGTGTCCTCAGTCGGGAGCGATATGGCTCAATACACCTCGCGAATGCCGGGGCAAGTGGGCCGACCCTGCCGGGCCGCGCCGGACGCCATGACGATAAACGGACCATGATGCTCGGTAGCGATTGACTTTCCGCACCGCAGCGATCATATGCCCCTCAGCCGCACCCGCCGCGTGAGCGGGGCAGACGGGCAATATGGCCCGCACGGCTGTTTCGGCACATCCAACCTGCCGACCACACTCCCTGACATGGCTCCCACATCACGCTTGGGTCCAGACCCGCGACAGGCGCCCGACATACGGTCCGGTGCCCGCGTTCGCGGTCCCCTTGCGGTCCTGCCCTTCCGGCGGGTGCCACGCTATTCGCGCCTGCTGGCGCTTCGAAGGAACACCTTTTGGATTTTGACATGCTGGGGCTGCCGCCCCGCCTCCTGGCGAACCTCGCCGACCTGAACATCACCGATCCGACCCCGATCCAGACCCAGGCCATCCCGCACGCGCTGAACGGCCGCGACGTGATGGGCCTTGCGCAGACAGGCACCGGCAAGACGGCCGCCTTCGGCCTGCCGATCGTCACCACCATCATGCGCGACCAGTCGCGCCCCGGCCCGAAACAGGTGCACGGGCTGATCCTTGCGCCGACCCGCGAGCTGGCCAAGCAGATCGTGGACAACCTGCGCGCCTACTCCGCCAACACCCCGGTCAAGATCGGCCTGGTCACCGGCGGCAATTCCATCAACGGGCAGATCAACCGTCTTGCCAAGGGCACCGACCTGCTGGTCGCCACCCCGGGCCGCCTGATCGACCTGATGGAGCAGAAGGCCGTCCGGCTGGACGCGACCCGCTTCCTCGTGCTGGACGAGGCCGACCAGATGCTGGACCTCGGCTTCATCCACGCGCTGCGGCAGATCGCCAAGGTCCTGCCGAAAGAGCGTCAGACCATGCTGTTCTCGGCCACCATGCCGAAGCAGATGGCCGAGATCGCCGCGGCCTACCTGACCGACCCCATCCGGATCGAAGTCACACCTCCGGGCCAGCCGGTCGAACGCATCGACCAGTCGGTGCACTTCGTCGAGCAGAAGTCCAAGACATCGCTGCTGGTCAACCACCTCGACGGTCACCGCACCGAGGCCGCGCTGGTCTTTGCCCGCACCAAGCACGGTGCGGAGAAGCTGAAGCGCCACCTCGAGGACAAGGGCTTTGCCGCCGGTTCGATCCACGGCAACAAGAGCCAGGGTCAGCGGGACCGCGCGCTGAAGGCCTTCCGTGACGGAGAGCTGACGGTGCTGGTCGCGACAGACGTGGCCGCCCGCGGGATCGACATCCCGTCGGTGCGCTACGTCTACAACTACGATCTGCCCAACGTCGCCGACAACTACGTCCACCGGATCGGGCGCACCGCGCGCGCGGGCCGGGACGGGACGGCGGTCGCCTACTGCTCGGCCGAGGAGATGGGCGAGTTCAAGGCCATCGTGAAGCTGATGGGCCGCGAGATCGAGGTCGCGGGCGGCGAAGCCTGGGAACCGGTGAAGCCCGTGGGCCGCGGCAACGGTCGTGGCCGGGGCGGTCGTCCCGGTGGCGGCGGTCACGGTGCGAAGCACGGCGGCGGCCACAAGCCGGCCCATGCCAAGCCCGCCGCAGCCAAGGGCCGTCCGCGCCGTCAGCGCCGCGCCAAGGCAGCCTGAGCCTGAATTGACGAGCGAAGGCCGTCCCGCATCCCGCGGGGCGGCCTTCGCATGCTTGACAACCACCCCCACATTCGTGACGACACCGGCATGACACCACTTCTGCAAGTAGCCCTTGGCGGCGCGCTCGGCGCCTCGGCCCGGTACATGACCGGCCTTGGCATGGCGCGCCTGATGGGCAAGGGATTCCCCTGGGGGACGCTGACGGTGAACATCGTCGGCAGCTTCGCCATGGGCGTTCTGGTCGTGGTGCTGGCGCATCTGGGCGGCAACCGCCTTGCGCCGTTCCTGATGACCGGCGTGCTGGGCGGGTTCACCACCTTCTCGGCCTTCTCGCTGGACGCGGTGACGCTTTACGAACGCGGGCAACTTGGCATCGCGGCGCTTTACGTGGGCGCGTCGGTGGTCGTTTCCATCGCGGCGCTCTTTGCGGGGCTGCTGCTGGCACGGAGCGTGACGACATGAGCCGGGTACAGACCATCACAGTGGGGCCGGGCGACGGCGACCAGCGGCTGGACCGCTGGCTGAAGCGGCTGTTCCCCCACGTCGCCCAGGCCCGCATCGAAAAGATGTGCCGCAAGGGCGAACTGCGGATCGACGGCGGGCGCTGCAAGGCATCCTCGCGGATCGAGACGGGCATGCAGGTGCGCATCCCGCCGCTGCCCGAACCGGGGCAGGTGGAAAGCGCGCCGAAACCCTCCTTCAACGAGAAGGACGCGGAGATGATCCGCGACTGCGTCTTGTGGAAGGACGACCACATCATTGCGCTGAACAAGCCCCCGGGGCTGGCGACGCAGGGCGGCTCCGGCCAGACCCGGCACGTCGACGGCCTGTCGGAGGCGCTGACCTTTGGCATGGATGAAAAGCCCCGGCTCGTGCACCGGCTGGACAAGGACACCTCGGGCGTGCTGCTGCTGGCGCGCACCCGTGCCGTGGCCAAGTCGCTGACGGAGGCGATCCGGCACCGCGAGGCGCGCAAGATCTACTGGGCGCTCGTCGCCGGTGTGCCGACCCCCTACCTTGGCGAGATCAAGTACGGCCTGGTGAAGGCGCCCGGCCACGGCAAGGGCGGCGAGGCGGAGAAGATGCGTTGCGTGCATCCGAAGGACATCGCCACGACCGAGGGCGCGAAGCGGGCGCATACGCTATACGCCACGCTTTACCGCGTCGCGGGACGCGCGTCCTGGGTGGCGATGGAGCCGATCACCGGCCGAACCCACCAGCTTCGCGCGCACATGGCCGAGATCGGGCACCCGATCATCGGCGACGGCAAGTACGGCGGCTCCGGTCAGGAGAACCTCGGCGACGGCTGGGGCGCACAGCTTGGCGGGATCATCTCGAAGAAGCTGCACCTGCACGCGCGGTCGCTGACGCTGCTGCACCCGGTCACGAAGAAGCCCTTCACCGTGACCGCCCCGCTGCCCGAGCACATGAAGCAAAGCTGGGACACGCTGGGCTGGGAAGAGGACTTTGCCGACGACGATCCGTTCGAGGCGCTGCATTGACCGATCTGAAGCTTGTCATCTTCGACGTCGACGGGACACTGGTGGACAGCCAAGGCGATATCCTCGCCGCGATGACCCGGGCCTTCGACAGTCAGGACCTGCCGCAGCCGGCGCGCGAGGATGTGCTGGGCATCGTCGGCCTGTCGCTGCCGGTCGCGATGGAACGGCTTGCGCCGCAACTGGGCGTCGTCCGCCGGACGCATCTGGTGGAGGCCTACAAGCGGTCCTACGCGGCGATCGTGAAGGAGGGCGGGGCCATGGCCTCGCCGCTCTATCCGGGCATCCCGGAGTTTCTCGACCGGCTGGGCGCCATCGACAACGTCTTGCTGGGCGTGGCGACAGGCAAGTCCCGCAAGGGGCTGACGGCGCTTCTGAACGCGCACGGCCTGACGGGCCGGTTCGTCACCACGCAGGTTGCCGACGACCATCCGTCGAAACCGCATCCTGCGATGCTATATGCGGCGCTCGACGACGTGGGGGTGGATGCGCCTCAGGCGGTGATGATCGGCGACACGAGTTACGACATGGACATGGCGGACGCTGCGGGCATACCCGGCATTGGCGTGACATGGGGCTATCACCCGGCGACGGCGCTGATCAACGCCGCCCGGGTAGTGTCCGACACGGCGGGCCTGCAGGCCGCGATCTTCGACATCCTGGAGGTCTCTGCATGAGCGAATGGGCAATGAAACGCTTCTGGAAGGACGCGACGGTCGAACCGTCCGGCCCGGGGTTTGCCGTCAAGCTGGACGGGCGCGGGGTGAAGACCCCGGCCAAGACGCCGCTGATCGTCCCGACCGAAGGGCTGGCCGAGGCGGTGGCCGCCGAATGGCGCGCGCAGGACGAGCGCGTGAACCCGTTGACCATGCCCTTCACCCGCATGTCCAACTCCGCCCTCGACAAGGTGGCCACGCAGCGCGCGGACGTGGCGGAGATGCTGGCCTCTTACGGCGACAGCGATCTTCTGTGCTACCGCGCCGACAAGCCCACCGCACTGGTCAAGCGCCAGATCGACGGCTGGGACCCGCTGCTCGACTGGGCGGCGGAGACATACGGCGCACGGCTGGAACCGCGCGCCGGTGTCATGCACCAGCCGCAGACGCCGGACGCATTGGCGCGCCTGTCGCGGGAGGTGCACGCCCTGGACGCCTTCCAGCTTGCCGCGTTCCACGATCTCGTATCCATGTCGGGCTCGCTGGTGCTGGCCCTCGCGGTGATCCGCAGACATCGCGACGCGGAAGAGGCGTGGCGGCTGTCCCGGATCGACGAGACCTGGCAGGAAGAGCAGTGGGGCGTCGACGAGGAAGCGGCAGAAATTGTGGCCCTGAAGCGGAACGAATTTCTGCACGCCGCGCGTTTCTACGTGCTATCAACCGTTTGAAGGCCCGGGCGGGCCTTTGGCGGATCGTGGATGACAGCACGGGATCGCGGCTTGACCTCTTGGCAGGAATCCGCCCAAACTGTCGCCGATCAAGAGGGATGAACCCTCATAATTTCCTGAATCCGAAGGCTGATCCGACGGTTGATGGCGAGGCAAAGACCTGAAGGTGAGGACGGCATGTACAGGATAATCGGCGCAGGGCTCGCCATGCTGCTTGCGGGCGCCGCAACGGCAGGGACGCTGGACGAGGTCAAGACGCGCGGAACCCTGAACTGTGGCGTGAACACCGGGCTCGTCGGTTTCGCCTCCAAGGATTCCAATGGCGAATGGCGCGGGTTCGACGTCGGCATGTGCCGGGCCGTGGCCGCGGCCGTCCTTGGCGATCCGATGGCCGTCAACTTCGTGGAGACCACCGCCGCGACCCGCTTTACCGCGCTGAATGCAGGGGAAATCGACCTGCTGGTGCGCAACACGACGTGGAGCTTCGCGACGGACGTCGACCTGAAGGTCGATTTCGCCGGGATCAACTATTACGACGGTCAGGCCTTCATGGTGCCCAAGACGCTGGGGCTGAGCTCGGCGCGGGAACTGGACGGGCGGTCGATCTGTGTGCAGGCCGGCACCACGAGCGCGCTGAACGTCGACGAGTATTTCGACCGCTACCAGATGAGCTACGAGGCGGTGCCGGTCGAAGGCACGGCAGAAGCGCAGTCGCTTTACCTTGAGGGCGCGTGCGAGGTCTATTCGTCCGATGCCTCCCAGCTGGCCGCGATCCGCGCCACCTTCGCCAACCCGGGTGACCACGTCCTTCTGGAAGACATCATCTCGAAGGAACCGCTGGGGCCGGCGATCCGGCATGGCGACAACGACTGGGCCGATATCGTGCGCTGGACGCTGAACGCCCTGATCGCCGCCGAGGAGCTGGGCGTCAACTCGGCTAACGTCGACGAACTGAAGGCACAGGGCACCAGCACGCCGGAGATCAACCGGCTGCTCGGGCTCGAAGGGCGCATGGGCGAGATGCTGGGGCTCGACGCCGATTGGGCGGTCCGGGCGATCAAGGCGGGCGGCAACTATGGCGAGCTCTTCTCGCGCAATATCGGGGTGGACACGCCCATCGGTCTGTCGCGCGGACTGAACCTGCAATGGACCGAGGGCGGCCTGCTTTACAGCCCGCCGTTTCGCTGAGGCCGGGGCAGGGCTGACCGGCTTGCGGATCAGTCGCTGAAATCGCGCCCGACCGCGAAATCCACAGTTTCGCCCGGCGCATCCAGCGCTTTCCAGGCCGTGATCGGGAAATCCACCACCAACGTCGCGCAGGTCGGATAGTCGTCAAAGCGCGGATGGTCCGGCGGCGTGGCAACGATGCTATGCGCGAAAAGCCCGATGCCCGGGTTGTGCCCCAGCATCAGCACGGTGTCGCCCTTCGCCTTGCGCAGCGCCTTGCGCATCTTGTCCGGCGTGGCGAGGTACAGTCCCCTCTGGAAACTCGTCGGCGCGGTGATGCGCAACAGGTCCAGCGTCTCACGCGTGCGCTGCGCGCTGGAGCAGAGGATCTGGTCGGGCAGGTAGCCCTTCTCTCGCAGCCAGTCGCCCATGGCTTCGGCGGACCTCTGGCCACGGGCGTTCAGTGGACGGGCGGAGTCGGGTTGGCCTAGGGACCAGTCGGACTTGGCGTGGCGCATCAGGATCAGGCGTTTCACGGTCGGTAATGCCTCATGAATGCGGACATGTGGAAGGTGGACTGTTCGAGGCGCCGCCGGAAGTCTTTCGCCACCGGGCAGGCGCGCCGGACGAGGCAGCCCTGCCGGCACGCGGCCCCCTCAGGGCTTGCCACGTGGGCCTGACAGCGCGAGACATCGTAGGCCTGCCGCTCTGCCAGCGCGGACACCGGGCAGGCGGTCGTGCAGGGGGCGGCGCAGGTGTCACAGGGGCGCGTGGGCGGCGCGGGAAGGTCGAGCCGGTCGGGCAGGGCCAGCGCGCCGCGAAAGCTGAGGAACAGCCCCGCTTCGTCATGCACCAGAAGGCCCACGGGGGATGGCCAGCAGCGCCCGCTGTCCACCGCCCATTGCAGAAACGGCGGGTAGGGCGGACCGTCGGACGGGAAGATGGCGGGCGCGCCGAGGTCCGAGGCCAGCGCGCCGATCACCCGTTTCGACCAGCGGTCCAACGGGTCCTTGCCGCCGTCGCCATACTCGGGCGAAGCGGTGAACACCTGCCAGAAGCGCGGCTCGTCCGGGCCCAGCAGCACGATGGTCCCGGTGCCTTCGGGTGCGCCGTCGTCCGGGCCGGGATGCAGCGCACCGCGCACGGCGAGTGCCTGCGCGCGGGCCGCGGCATCCACCCGGTCGAGGGTCATCTGCGCGGGGTGAGCGGCGGCAGGTCCGGTTGCCGGATCATCGAGCCGGAGCCATGTTCGGTGAAAAGCTCCAGCAGGCAGGCGTTGGGCACGCGGCCATCGACGATGACCACGGCGCGCACGCCTTCCTCCAGCGCCTTCAGCGCGGTCTCGGTCTTCGGGATCATGCCGCCCGCGATCACCCCTTCGGCGGTCAGCTTGCGGATGTCATCGGGGACAAGCTCCGTCACCACCTCGCCCGAGCTGTCCTTCACCCCGGCCACGTCTGTCAGAAGAAGCAGGCGATCCGCCTTCAGCGCACCCGCGATTGCCCCGGCCGCAGTGTCGCCGTTGACGTTGAAGGTTTCGAGCGGGTCCATGCCGGTCGCCACGGGCGCCACCACGGGGATGATCCCGGCGGTGAAGAGGTCGCGCAGCACCTGCACGTTCATCTCGATCGGGCGGCCGACAAAGCCCAGTTCCGGATCGTCGGCCTCGCAGACCATCAGGTCGTCGTCCTTGCCCGACAGGCCCACGGCGCGGCCGCCCTCGTCCATGATCGCCTGAACGATCCGCTTGTTCACGAGGCCGGTCAGCACCATCTCGACCACTTCGACGGTGGCCTGGTCGGTGACGCGCTTGCCGCGCACGAACTCCGACTTGATGTCGAGCCTCTTGAGCATGTCGTTGATCATCGGCCCGCCACCGTGCACGACGATGGGGTTCACGCCCACCTGGCGCATCAGCACGATGTCACGGGCAAATTCCGCCATCGCGTCGGCGTCGCCCATCGCATTGCCGCCGAACTTCACGACGACGATGGCGCCGGAATAGCGTTGCATGTAGGGCAGGGCCTCGGAGAGGGTCCGGGCGGTCGCTTTCCAGTCTTTGTTCATGTTGCGCGGTCTCATCTGGTCGTTCCCTTGGCATCTGCTGCGACAATGCCGCGCGCGGGACAGGAATGCCAGTGGGTGTTGTGGCAAAGACGGGAGTGCGCAAGCTGCTGTCCGACGGTTTCGTGGATACGGCGGGTGCCCCCAAGTTGGGGCAGGGCCCCGCGTGCCGCGGATCAGTCCAGCGTTGCGATGATGCTGCGCAGGGTGCCGATGCCGTCGCCCTTTTCGCTGCTGGTCACGACGATCTCCGGGTAGGCGGCGGGATGCTTGGCCAACTGGCCGCGGACCTGCTCGAGGATCTTTTCGTGCTCGGCACCCTTCACCTTGTCCGCCTTGGTCATCACGACCTGAAAGGTCACGGCCGAGCGGTCGAGCAGGGTCATGATCTCGTTGTCGACCGCCTTCACCCCGTGGCGATGGTCGATCAGCACGAAGGCCCGGCGCAGGGACACCCGCCCGGCAAGGTAAGCCTTAAGCAGGGCCTGCCACTTCTCCACCACCTTGACCGGCGCGTTCGCAAAGCCGTAGCCCGGCAGGTCGACGAGGTAGCGTTCGCTGCCAAGCGTGAAATAGTTGATTTCCTGTGTCCGGCCCGGCGTGTTCGAGGCGCGGGCCAGCCCCTTTCGGCCGGTCAGGGCATTGATCAGACTGGACTTCCCGACGTTGGAGCGCCCGGCAAAGCAAACCTCGGCCCGGTCGTCCGGCGGCAGGCCGTTCATCGCGACGACACCCTTGAGGAAGTCGACCTCACCGACGAACAGCTTGCGCGCGGCCTCGCGCGCAGCGTCATCGGGTTCCTCGGCCAGCGGAAAGCGCAGTTCCATCACAGGCACCTCACGTCGTCGCCGATGGCGATCCGGCCGGGGCGGACGACTTCTGCCCGGACGGTAAAATCCCGGTGGCCCCAGGTGTCGAGCGCGCCGAGCACGTCATGGTCGCGGGCGCCGGTGTCGGGATTGTTGTGGGTGGCAAGGCAGCGGTCGGTGCGTTCGCGGACGTGCAGCACGGCCTCTCCGATCTGGACCTCGCGATCCATCCAGTCGAACTCTTCCCACGGAGCGCCGCCGTCGAACCACAGGTTGCCGCGCCAGCGATGCACGGAGAGCGGTTGCCCCACGCGCTGTTCCACCGCGCGGTGCGACGAGAGGTTGCCAATGGTGATCGACGGAAACTCGCTGTCGGTGAAACCGCGCGTCTCTCCGCGAACGACGCGGGCCGACTGTGCCCGGTTCTCCGGCACGAAGCCGCGCGTCCAGTCGATCAGCCGCTCGCCCTCGGTATCGGGATCGAAGGTCAGGTCCGGGCGATCGGGATGAGAGAGCGTCACGACGCCCCGCTCTTCGTCCAGCCGGGCGGTGATCGCCGCCAGAAGCGGCGCCTTGGTTCCGATCGAGAAGTTGTTGCAGCGCACCCAGCGGCTGCCATCGGCGTCGCTGTGTTCGTGCGCCACGGCCCAGTGACGGTCCCAGGGCAGCGTCTGACCGGGCGCAAGCTGCGCCTCGGTCAGGGCCTCCCGGCCATGGCTCTTGATCGGGAACCGCCAGATCTGGGTCAGCCGCGCGGTCATTTCTTCGCGGCCGCCTCACCCTTCTTGCCGCGCTTGAAGCTGCCCCTGATGTTGCCCAGCACGTCGGGGTGATAGCCGTGGCTGCGCATGATCAGGTACTGCTGCGTGAAGGTGATCGTGTTGTTGGTGATCCAGTAGACCACGAGACCGGAGGCGAAGCCGCCGAGCATGAACATGAACACCCACGGCATCCAGGCAAAGATCATCTGCTGCGTCGGATCGGCCGGCGCCGGGTTCAGTTTCTGCTGAAGCCACATGGAGATGCCGAGCAGGATCGGCAGGATGCCGATGAAGACCAGCGCGAGGATCGAACCCGCCTCGGGCGCGGCCCAGGGCAGCAGGCCGAACAGGTTGTACAGCGAGGTGGGATCAGGTGCGCTCAGGTCCTGGAACGGCCCGAAGAAGGGCGCGTGCCGCAGTTCCAGCGTGACGAAGATCACCTTGTAGAGCGAGAAGAAGATCGGGATCTGCAGAAGGATCGGCAGACAGCCCGCGGCGGGGTTCACCTTTTCCTTCTTGTAGAGCGCCATCATCTCCTTCTGGAGCTTCTCGCGGTCGTCGCCCGCGCGCTCCTTCAGCTTCTCCATCTCGGGCTGCAGTTCCTTCATCTTCGCCATGGAAGCGTAGGACTTGTAGGCCAGCGGGAAGAGCAGGATCTTCAGCAGGACGGTCAGGCCGATGATGGCGATGCCCATGTTGCCGATCACGCCGTGCAGCCAGTGCAGGACAGCGAACATCGGCTTGGTCAGGAAGAAGAACCAGCCCCAGTCGATGCTGTCGAGGAAGCGGTCGACGCCGTTCTTCTGGTACTCGCGGATGGTTTCCCATTCCTTGGCGCCGGCGAAAAGCTGGCTGGTGACCTGCTGGGTCTGGCCGGGAGCCACGGTCATCGTCGGCATGCGCGCCGTGGTCTGGTAGATGTCGTTGCTCTGGTTGTGGAATGTGCTGATCTTGGTCCCGGGCTGGGTCGGGATCAGGATGCTCATCCAGTAGTGGTCGGTGAAACCGGTCCACCCGGCGGTCTCCATGGTGGTGTCCTGGTGCTGACCGGCGCTCTGGAAATCGTCGTAGTCGGTTTCCGCCAGTTCGCCGTCGATCATGGAAATCCCGCCTTCGTGAAGAATGAAGAAGTTCTTCACGTTCGAGGGTTCGCCATGGCGGGCCAGCACGCCGTAGGGGGCCAGCGAAACGGAGGCATCGCTGGCGTTCTCGACGGTCTGGGTGACGGTGAACATGTAGTCCTCATCGACCGCGATGGTGCGGCGGAAGACCAGGCCCGACGGGCTGTCCCAGCGCAGCGTCACGGGCGTCTCGGTGGTCAGCGTCTCGCCGGTCTCGACACTCCAGACGGTGTTGGCGCCGGGCACCTCCTCCATCGAGAGGCCGCCGCCGGGGGCCCAGCCGTACAGCGTATAGTAGGCATCGTTGGAGCCCACGCGCTGGAACACCTGGACGATTTCGTCGCTGTCGAGCGAGACGGTGTAGTCCTTGAGGCGCAGGTCGTCGAGGCGGCCGCCGGTCAGGGCGATGGAGCCTTCGAGACGCGCGGTTTCCAGCGGCAGGCGGGGCGCGTCCGCGGCGGCGCCGACGGGCTGTCCGGTCGGGGCCGCGGCTTCGGTGCCGGGGGCCGCGTCCGGGACGGCGGCCACGCCGGGCGCCGGGTCGGCAGTCTGCGTCACCTCAGCCGGGGCATTGGGATCCTCGACCGGCTCCTGCGGTGGGAAGAGAATGAACCATACGAGGATGACAACGAAGCTGAGCGCCGTTGCCAGGAATAGGTTCTTGTTCTGTTCATCCATCGGGGGGGCCTGCCTTTCCACTTGAAAGTCACCGCCGGGTTCAATCGTCCCCGGCCTGAAAGGTCAAGCGGATTCCGGTCATATATGCGAGATGCGGCCCATGGTAACAGGCAGGCGCAGCGCGCCGCACGGCGAGATCAGCCGGAACTGCGTCCCAGCCGCTGGGCCCCGGCGATGCGTTCGTCATGCTGATGCGCCCATTCGGCGATCTGGTCGGCGGGCATCGGGCGGGCGATGCCGAACCCCTGGACATGGTCACAGCCAAGCTGTGCGAGGAGGGCGTGTTCGCCCACGCTTTCCACCCCTTCGGCCAGCGTTTCGAGGCCCAGCCGGTCGGCCATGCCCAGGATTGCGGCCAGCATGCGGTGCTGGTCTTCGTCCCGGTCGATGCGCGTGACAAAGCTGCGGTCGATCTTCAGCCGGTGCACCTTGAACCGGCGGAGCGAGGTGATGGAGGCGTGGCCCGTGCCGAAGTCGTCGAGGTCGATCTGGCACCCCAGCTTGCCCAGTTCCACGATGTTGCGGGCCACGACCCCTTCGGGGGAACTGGCAATGACGGTTTCCAGCACTTCGACGCCAAGCCGTTCCGGCGTCAGCCCGAAACGATCCAGCTCCCATTGGATACGCTCCACCAGTCGGGGATCGCGCAACTCCTGGTCGGAGAAATTGACACTGACCCGCGGGATCGACAGCCCGGCGGTGTCCCAGCTGCGCAACGCCGTCAGCGAATGTTGCAGGATGACCTCGGACAGGCGTTCCATCCGGCCCGCGTCTTCGAGAACACGGAGGAACTGTGCCGGGGGGACGATGCCGCGGGTCGGATGGATCCAGCGGGCCAGCGCCTCCACCCCGCTTATGCGCCCGGTGGACGTGCACAGCTGCGGCTGGAACCACGGCTGGATCTGCCCGGCGGCAAGGGCGCGGTCGACCTCGGACTTGAGTGTCTTCTGCTCCGTGTGCGCGAGCCGCATGTGTTCCGACCAGGCGCGGATGGCGGAGGGGCCGTTGGCGACCGCCTCGGCAAGGGCGACCTGCGCCGCTTCGAGAAGCTGCGCGCCCTTCGCACCGGATGGCATGCGAGGACTGCCGCAGAACCCGACGGAGGCCGACAGGTAGCGCATGGAATTCTCGATCGCCGCGGGCTCTTCCAGCGCGTTCTGGATGCGGGTCGCCAGTTGCAGCAGCGCCTCCAGATCCAGCCTGAGCGACGGGCCCAGCAGCACGAGGAAACGGTTGTCGCCCATGCGCACGGCGGTGTCATCGCGGCGTAGGGCATTGCGCAGCCGCGACAGCGACAGGTCGCGCAGCGTGTCGGCGGTCGTGTCCCCTGCCTGCTGCGATACATCGTCCAGCCCGGCCAGTTCGACGATCATGCAGGCGGTGGACAGGTTGGCGGCCACGGCGCGATCCAGCGCCTGCTGGGCAAGTGCCCGGGAGGTGTCCTCATCCGCGAGATTACCCTTACGCTCGGCGGGATCCTCGGGCGCCTCTGGCGGCGCGCCGTTGGCGAAGACATAGAGCAGCGGGGCACAAAGGGCGGTCAGGATCAGCAGCGGTTCGCCACCAAGCCAGAAGGCGGTCAGCACACCGGCGGGCAGGAAAGCGAGCACCTGCGGCCCGTGCAGGCCACGGCGCAGGAGGATCCGAAGTCTGCCGAGGCTCTTGTCGAAGGAAACCTTCATCTCTGCCCGTCCCTTTCCATTCGGAAGGGAGACTAGAAGTCGGGAGTAACCCGCTCCTTAACGCAGAGATCAGAAGTCGCTCGAATTGCTTGTTTTGCCGCCGATATCCAGCCCGGCGAAGTCGAACAGCTTCGGGTCGAGCATGTGCGACGGCCGCACGTTCGTGAGCGCCTTGAACATCACTTGCCGCCGTCCGGGACTGTTTCTTTCCCAGCCGTCGAGGATCTGCTTGACCTGCTGCCGCTGCAGGCCGTCCTGGCTGCCGCACAGATCGCAGGGGATGATCGGGTAGTTCATGTCGCGCGCGAACTTCTCGCAGTCGGCCTCGGCGACATGGGCGAGGGGGCGGTACAGGAACAGGTCGCCTTCCTCGTTCACCAGCTTCGGCGGCATGGTCGCAAGGCGCCCGCCGTGGAACAGGTTCATGAAGAAGGTTTCAAGGATGTCATCGCGGTGGTGCCCCAGCACGACGGCAGAGCAGCCTTCCTCGCGCGCGATCCGGTACAGATGTCCGCGCCGCAGCCGGGAGCAGAGGGCGCAATAGGTCCGCCCCTGCGGCACCTTGTCCATGACGATGGAATAGGTGTTCTGGTACTCGATCCGGTGCGGCACCTGCATCTTTTCGAGGAACTCGGGCAGCACGGTCGCAGGAAAGCCGGGTTGCCCTTGGTCAAGGTTGCAGGCCAGAAGCTCGACCGGCAGCAGGCCGCGCCACTTCAGCTCGTGAAGGATGGCGAGCAGGGTGTAGCTGTCCTTGCCGCCGGACAGGCAGACAAGCCAGCGCGCACCTTCCTGCACCATGCCGTACTGGTCCACCGCCTCGCGCACGTTCTGCACAAGCCGCTTGCGGAGCTTCTTGAACTCCGTCGTCTTGGGGGCCCCGTAAAAGAGCGGGTGGATTTCGTCGTTGTCGTCGAGCATGGCGGCGGCTTAGCCGTTCGGATGCCGCCGCGCAATGGCGACGCGCACGGCATGGCCCGCTAAAGCGCAGATCCGCGCGGCGTGGCAGCCGCGCGGCCTCTGTCAGAACAGCCCGGCGCTCGGCGGCAGTCCGGGCCGCAGGCTGCGCTGTTGGGGCGGCAGACCCAGATCGCGCCGCAGGTGCGGGGGCAACTCGTTGGCGAACACCGGAGGCCGCCGCTTGCGGCCCTGACGGGACAGCAGGGTGAACAGTACGGCGCGCAGCACCGGAAGGGCACCGTGCCGGCTGATGAGAGTGCTGATTTCGCCGCGAACGGGCGACGGATTTGGAATCGTGATCATGAGAGACTTCCCAAGGCACAGACGCCAAGGGCTCCTGCTTGAAGAAAGGACCGAGCCGGGTACCGGGTCATGCGAAAGGCATGGGGCCGGTGTGGAGCGGTTTATGGATGTGTGATGAAAGTGTGCCTCTGATCAGAGGCGGGGGGCGTTACGCGGCGCAGCGATAGGCTGCGGATCGTAGTCCCCATGCAGTCATCGGGACAGCCTTGCGGGGCGCATTTTGCTTGGTCATCATGCACTCCTTCTCTGTCAGGTTGACGTGCGCCGCCCTGTTAGCAGGAAAAGCCGAAAAATGGAGAGATGTTTGCGGCCACGGGCGAAAGATCGTTCCGCTGTGGCCGACCGGCATCAGGCAGGCGCTCAGTCGGGGACGTTGTCGATGCCCGAGCCACCCCATGGGTGACACCGTCCGATGCGCCGCGCGGCGAGCCACGTCCCCCGGAAAGCGCCATGCTTTTCAAGTGCTTCCAGTGCGTAGGCAGAACATGTGGGATGGTAGCGGCAGCCGTGGCCGACCCAGGGCGATCCCACCAGCCGATAGGCCCGGACAGGCAGCGAGACCAGCCAGGCGGCGGGCGTCATTCCCGCCCCCCGTGCACGACCGCCAGGGCCTTGCGGAGATCGTCCTGAAGCAGGTCAAAGGGGCGGTCCGCGGTCTTTTCCGCGCGCCCGATCAGGACGTAGTCGTGATCTGCGTGCACGCGTCCGGGCATGACCAGACGTGCGATCTCGCGCAGACGGCGCTTGGCCCGGTTGCGGGCGACGGCGTTGCCGACCTTCTTTGAGCAGGTGAAGCCGACCCGCGGGCCTTCGGCCTCACCGGGGTCGCGTTTACGGGCCTGCAGAAGGAAACCTTCGCAGGGCACGCGACGCGCGCGCGCCGCCTTCAGGAAATCCGGCCGGCGCTTGATGACCGTCAACGGCAACAAAGCCGCCTCGGCTTCAACCGGGGCGGCTTTCGAAGGCGCCATGACGGCGCCAGCCGTGTCGTCCTTGCGGGTCAGGCTCAGGCGCAGAGGTTCTTGCGGCCGCGCGCGCGGCGGGCGTTCAGAATCTTGCGGCCGGCTTTGGTTGCCATGCGGGCACGGAAGCCGTGGCGGCGCTTGCGGACGAGGTTGGACGGTTGAAAGGTGCGTTTCATCGCGGCTACTCCGGTTCATTGGCAGGCGAGAAGACAGTGCGAGTCGCCCGCCAGGGACGTTGGAAGCCCTGCCTATAGGGAAGAGGACTTCACTTGTCAAACACCTGTTGAGAAACTTCTGCGCTGTCGTAACGGCGCAGGGAAATGCCACGGCAGAACGCCGCGCACCCCGCCGTAGTGAGCGATTTCAGCCTGTTGCGCAACCGGCTTCGCGGCACCTCCGTTTGTTACAGTGCCCCGACTGCGCGGGCTGCCAATGTTTCAGAAACGGAGCGCCGGACCCGTGTTTGTCACGTTTCCGCGTCCCGAAGATCAAGCGGGTGTGAGAACCCTGTTTCCGGGGAGGCGCCCGGCGCATCTATGGGGCAGTATGGCCGCACACGAGGGACAGGACCATGAGCGAGATGACAGACCCGAGGGCCGGCGCGGCCGGACTGAAGCGGCACCTGCCGCTGATCCTGATCGCTGCGGTTGCGCTTGTTGGTGTGTTTACGCTGCGCGACACCCTCAGTTTCGAGACGCTGGCCGAGAACCGCGATGCGCTGATTGCCCTGCGCGACGACCATTTCGTGCTGATCGCCGCCGCCTTCGTGCTGATCTACGTGGCCATCGTCGCCTTTTCCCTGCCGGGCGCCGCGGTGGCGTCAATCACCGGCGGGTTCCTCTTCGGGCTTGTGGGCGGCACCGTGCTGAACGTGATTTCGGCAACTGCGGGCGCCTGCCTGATCTTCCTCGCCGCCCGCGCTGGTCTGGGTGAAATGCTGTCGGCGCGCATGGATGCGTCGGAAGGGCGGATCGCAAAGCTGCGCGACGGGCTGCGCGAAAACGAGATCAGCGTGCTTTTCCTGCTGCGGCTCGTGCCCGCCGTGCCGTTCTTTGTCGCGAACCTGCTGCCCGCGCTGGTCGGGGTGCGCTTTCGCAACTACGTGTTCACCACCGCTCTGGGCATCGTGCCGGGCGCCATCGTGTTCACGTGGATCGGCGTCGGTGTCGGCGAGGTGTTTGACCGGGGCGAGACGCCGGACTTGTCGATCTTGTGGGAGCCGCATGTGATCGGCCCGATCCTCGCCCTCTGCGCGCTGGCGGCCTTGCCGATGGTCATCAAGGCTGTGCGCGGAAAGCGCGAGATCTGAGCTGCCGGCCCTTTGCAAGGAAGGGGCGGGCGAATGTCCTCGCCTTCGCCGCCCTGGTTCCGGATACCATCGGCATGGCCCGTTACACCTAGCCTAATAACGCCAAGACCCGGGAAGGCACCTGACCCATGCAAAAGCTGTCCTGCGACATTCTCATCCTCGGTGCCGGGTCGGGTGGCTTGTCCGTCGCGGCGGGTGCCAGCCAGATGGGCGCCGACGTCATCCTTCTGGAAGGCCACAAGATGGGCGGCGACTGCCTGAACTACGGCTGCGTGCCGTCCAAGGCGCTGATTGCTGCGGCGGACCGGGCGCACATGATGGGGCGACTCTCCTCTTACGGCATCGCCAACGTCACGCCGGACACGGATTACGCGGCGGTGCAGGATCACGTCGCCGGTGTCATCGAACAGATCGAGCCGGTCGACAGCCAGGAACGGTTCGAGGGCTTCGGCGTGCGGGTCATCCGTGCCTTCGGGCGGTTCGTGGCGCCGACGGAGGTGGAGGCAGGCGACTACAGGATCACCGCGCGCCGGATCGTGATCGCCACCGGCTCTTCCCCGATGGTGCCGCCGATCCCCGGACTCGACAAGGTGCCATACCTGACGAACGAGACGCTCTGGTCGCTGAAGACGCGGCCCGAGCACCTGCTGATCATCGGCGGCGGCCCCATCGGGATGGAAATGGCGCAGGCGCACCGCAGGCTTGGCTCTCGCGTGACGGTGCTGGAAGGGGCGAAGGCCCTTGGCCGTGAAGACCCCGAGTGCGCCGCCCGCGTGCTGGAGGCGATACGCGCCGAGGGCGTCGAGGTGATCGAGGAGGCAAAGGTCACGCGCGTCGGCGGCACCGAGGCGGACGGCGTGTCGGTGGTTCTGGAGGACGGCCGCGAGATCGCGGGCTCTCATCTGTTGGTCGCGGTTGGACGGCGTGCGAATACGGAGACCCTCGGCCTCGACGCCGCGGGGATCGAGACGACGGGCACCGGGATCAAGGTGGACGCCGCGCTGAAGACCACGAACCGCAAGGTCTACGCCATCGGCGATGCGGCAGGGGGGCTGATGTTCACCCATGTGGCGGGCTACCACGCCGGGATCGTCGTCCGTTCTGCCGTTCTGGGTCTGCCTGCGAAGGCCGGCACCGCCCACATCCCGCGCGCCACCTACACCCGCCCGGAACTGGCGCAGGTCGGGCTGACGGAGGCCGAGGCCCGCACCGCGCACGGAGATCGCCTTGAAGTCGCTCGCTTCGACTTCGGCCACAACGACCGCCTTGTCGCCGAGCGGTCCGCGCAGGGGTTCATCAAGGCGATGGTGGTCCGCGGCCGGCCCGTGGGCGTGTCCATCGTCGGCCCCCAGGCGGGTGAACTGGCGAACTTCTGGTCGATGGTGATTGCCAACAATCTCAAGATGAGCGCAATTTCTGCGATGGTTTCGCCCTATCCGACTGTTGGAGAGATTAACAAACGGGTGGCCGGAGCCTATTTTTCCCCCAGATTGTTCGAAAACCAGACCGTGAAGACGGTTGTGCGCCTGATCCAACGATGGCTGCCCTGAGAAATTGACCTGACCGCCCCATGCTGACCGCCCCATGCTAACCTCGCTCTCTGGCCGTTTCCTGTTTCTCACGGTGATCTTCGTGATGCTGGCCGAAGTGCTGATCTTCGTGCCCTCGATCGCGCGCTTCCGCGAGGACTTCCTCGAGTCGCGGTTGGAGCGGGCGCAGATCGCGTCCCTCGCGGTCTTGGCCGACGACATGCTGTCCGAGGAACTGGAGGCGGAACTGCTGGACAATGCAGGCGTCTTCAACGTCGTGCTCCGCCGCGACTCCATGCGGCAACTGGTGCTGACCTCTCCGATTCCGGGCGAGGTCGACATCACCTTCGACCTGCGGGAAGCGAGCGCCTGGGACCTGATGCGGGATGCGCTCTACAGGCTGATTGCGGGTGAGCCGGCGATCATCCGGGTGATCGGCGCCCCGTCGCGCGACGCGGGGCAGTTGATCGAAGTGACCATGGACACAACCGAACTGCGCACCGCCATGGTCGACTACGGGTTGCGCATCCTTTTGCTGTCGGCGGCGATCTCGGTCATGACCGCCCTGCTGCTGTTCCTGGCCGTCCGGCGGCTGATGGTGCACCCGATCAAGCGCGTGATCGGCCACATGATGCGTTACGCCGAAGCCCCCGAAGACGCCCGCCGCATCATCGCGCCCTCGGCCCGGGTCCGGGAACTGCGCGAGGCGGAACAGGCGCTGCAGGCGCTCGAGACGCAACTGACGCAGGCGCTGCGCCAGAAAGAGCGTCTGGCCCAGTTGGGCGGTGCGGTGGCGCGGGTCAGCCACGACCTGCGCAATATCCTGACCTCGGCCCAGCTGTTCACCGACCGGATCGAGATGTCCGAGGACCCGGCGGTCAAGCGCATGGCGCCGAAGCTGGTGAACTCCATCTCGCGCGCCGTGTCGCTGTGCGAGAACACGCTGGCCTTCGGTCGGGCGGAGGAGCCCGCACCCTCGCTGACGCTGTTCAACTTCGCCGAACTCACCAACGAGGTGCTGGAGGCCGAGCGGCTGGCCATCGGCGACTCCGACCTTTCGCTGTCGGAGGACGTACCCGCCAGCCTGATGATCCGGGGCGATCCGGAACAGATCTACCGCGCGCTCGCCAACCTCGTCCGCAACGCGCGGCAGGCAATCATCGCCACCGGCAAGCCAGGGGAGATCTCCGTCGCCGCTTGGGCGGAGGACGAGGCCTGGGTCATCAACGTGACGGATACCGGCCCGGGCCTGCCGCCCAAGGCGAAGGAGCACCTGTTCCAGCCGTTCCAGGGCGGCGCGCGCAAGGGCGGATCGGGTCTCGGTCTGCCGATCGTGTCGGAACTGATCCGGGGGCACGGCGGCACGCTGGCACTGAAGCGCAGCGACGAGACCGGGTCGTGTTTCGAGATCCGCCTGCCGATGGGGGACATGAGTTGAAAAATCTCGAGAATGCCCCTTGCGCATCCCGGACACGGACGGTACATGCACGCCTCACGGACCGATAGCTCAGCTGGATAGAGTACTTGACTACGAATCAAGGGGTCGGGGGTTCGAATCCTCCTCGGTCCGCCAGAATTTCAATGTGGGGTGTCAGGCAAAACTGACTTTCATGTCAGATGCCTGACCCCGCAGACGGAACTTACAGAACACGGAGTGGCGTTGCCCAGTTGAGCTCGTGATCGTAGGGTCAGGACAATCCTGCCTTTGTCTGATCTCGGAAGTCTCGTTTGGCCAAGAGCCTCCCTGCCATCCCCGGAAATACCTTTCCTCAGTTGCCGCTGACTGTTCGGCATGCCGCGTTCGAGCCGGCATCGTCTTTGCTGTCCCGACTCGCGGCCCGGAACGGCGCAAGCTCCATGCAGCGATTCTGCGGCGATATTGCCTTTCCGATCGATCCCTTGTTCCGCGGGGATAAGGTCGCGATAGGGCAATTGGCGCAGCTGGCCGGGTGCGATGCGGCTGCGTTGGAGCGGGTGTCTGTCTGCCATCTTGGTAAAGGGCATTTCCGTCTGCGAGACGAATTTGCCTCCCGCAAGAGCTTTCAACGCTTGCGGGTCCGTGTCTGTCCCGAGTGTGTAAGGGCGGAGTCGCCGTCTACAGCTGAATCGTGGCGTGTACCGCGCCGCCTGCAGTGGAAATTCTCGTCGATCAGAAGCTGCCCCGAGCACGGCTGCATGCTGGTGAACCTTCCGCCAGAGAAATTTAGCAAAGATGCCAGGGATTTTTCGGCGCAGCTTCGGAAGCACTACGGGTGGATCTTGGATCAGCCGATGATCCCCGCAGGCCTCAGCTCTTTCGAGCAGTACCTCACCAACCGCATCCTGAAAGGGCGGGGCGATCGATGGATCGACCGTCTCGAGCTCAATGTGGTGTCGCGCGCATGCGAGGTGCTGGGGCTGCGCGTCGCTAAGGGGCCAGACGCCTCGCTTGCGGGGCACAGAGAAGCCGACTGGATGAGTTTCGGTGCCTTGGGCTACGACGTGCTGAAAGATGGCCCTGTGGCCCTCTCAGACTGCCTCGCGGCGATGGCGCGTGAGGAGGGCGTGGATGGGCGTTTCTTCGGTCGTGTTTTCGGTCCCTGGACCACATGGCTGAAAAGCCGGAGCCTCGGTGACGAATTCGAACCCCTGCGTGACGTCGTGCGGCGGCACGTCTTCGACCATTTCTCCGTCAGAAGAGGAGTGCTGGTGCTTGGGGTGCCGTCGGGGGGAAAGGCTGCGTTGAACGCGCAGAAGCCATTTCCGCTCAAGGGATTCGCCAAGCGCAACGCAGAGGACTTGGTGCGCCGCGGCCTCGCAAAGCGTCAGGCTGATGGCAGCATTGTTCCGGCGGGCTTCGTGACGCAGCGAATGCTTGAGGCATACGAGCGCGAGAAGAAGTCCTTCCCAGCTTGTAAGGGCTTTGGCGCAAAAGTGCCTGTGGAGGCGCATGGTGCCGACGCTGGAGAAGCGGCGGGTGAGGCCCATCTCTCCATCAGCGCCGTCGCGCAGGAGCTACGCATCACCGCAAAGACAGTGGGATATCTGGTAGAGAACGGATTGCTGCACGGAGTGGATGCGACGGAGCTCTACCGTCGAGGGGCGACAGTAGTCACCGCTGGTAGTCTGATGCAGTTCCGCGAAATCTTCATATCTTTGGGTCAGCTTGCCGGCGTCGCTCAGCGCCCTCAGGGCGCTTTGTCTATGAGACTTAGAAATGCAGATGTGGCCCTCCTGGCGATGCCACACGACTTGAGCAGAATTTACTGGCGCGAGGACGTGCGCGTCTACGTCGCTACCGAGCAGTAACATTTCGGCCCCTAGCCCCCATGAGCGCGGAGTGAGCTGACTGGGCCGGTGGTCTCTCCCGGAAGCGGTCGTTCGGCGTGCGGCGCAGAAATTCATTCTGCTACAAGGTCGGCATCCTAGTCCACCTCATCGGGCAAACGGCCTTCAATTGCTGGGCTCCCCACGCCTGGAATTCATCAGTGTTGACCTGCGCTCGAAAATGGCACAGCTTAGGGACGGCCTTTCTCGCAGGCCGGTGTGCCCGCCATACGAAGCTTTGCAGCGATCTTGACTTTGAACAGCAGACTTCATGCCATCGGCGGGTCTGATTAGCAGCGGGCACCTAGTCGGATCCAGCTTGGACATGGATCATGACAGAGAACGATAAGCTTAAGGCTTTGAAACTTCTGGCAAAGCGTTACGCCAGAGCGACGGGGCAGCCGCAACACGCCGCGCTCGACGTTATTGCTGCTCGATTGGGCTTTTCTCATTGGAACGCATTGACTGGCAGCGCGAAAGGAGAGTGGGACCCATCCGAAGCACAAGTCGCCGCGATAAAGGCTTTCGTGCAACGAATTACGTCCCACGAGGGTACAACCTTTGACCATATCTTCGGGGGGCCTGACGCCATCACTCGAGGAGAAATACAAGGGCATCCATACGAATTATGCACGATGCTCGGCGACGTTCGTATGGAAGGTGACAGCTGGCGCATATTACTGCCAGAAAATCCTTCGGCCACCCCTCGTGTTGAGGTCGACATCGAGCACGCCCAAAATAGCCCGATGAACGATCGAGAGCTGCTCGCAGAGGCGATGACCTGCCACGGGATTTTTCCTCCACCGTCGATTAGAGTCCGGCCCAACCTGAGGACGGACAATGAAGCGAACGAGATTCACGGACGAGCAGATCATCGGCATCCTGGCCGAGCATGAGGCCGGCGCGAAGTGCGCCGATCTATGCCGCAAGCACGGCATGTCGGAAGGCACCTTCTACAACTGGAAGGCCAAGTTCGGTGGCATGACGGTATCAGAGGCCAAGCGGCTGAAGGCGCTTGAGGATGAGAACGCCAAGTTGAAGAAGCTTCTGGCCGAACAGATGCTGGATCTGGCGGCGATGAAGGATCTGGTTTCAAAAAAGTGGTAGGGCCCGCGGTGAAGCGCGAAGTCGTCGCCTATCTTCAGGCTGAGCATGGCCTGTCGGAACGGCGGGCCTGCCACATCGTCGGCGCGGATCGCACGATGATCCGCTATCGATCTCAGCGCGCGCCGGACACGGTTCTGCGCGGCCGGTTGCGGGACCTGGCCAACGAGCGTCGGCGGTTCGGCTACCGGCGCCTGTTCGTGCTGCTGCGCCGCGAGGGCGAGCCCTCGGGGATCAATCGGATCTATCGGCTCTACCGCGAAGAAGGGCTGACGGTGCGCAAGCGGAAGGCGCGGCGCAAGGCGGTCGGAACGCGGGCACCGATCCTGGTCGAGGCGCGACCGAACGCCCGTTGGTCATTGGATTTCGTCCATGACCAGTTCGCCAACGGCCAGCGCTTCCGCGTGCTCAACGTGGTCGACGACGTCACCCGGGAATGCCTGGCGGCGATCCCGGACACCTCGATCTCAGGGCGCCGTGTCGCGCGTGAACTGACGGCCCTGATCGAGCGCCGCGGCAAGCCCGGCATGATTGTCAGCGATAATGGGACGGAGCTGACCAGTAACGCGATCCTGCGGTGGTGTTCCGAGCACCGGGTCGAATGGCACGACATCGCGCCGGGCAAGCCGATGCAGAACGGTTTCGTCGAAAGCTTCAACGGCCGGATGCGCGACGAGCTGCTCAACGAGACCATGTTCCGCAATCTGGCCCATGCGCGGATCGTGATCGCAGCCTGGGCTACGGACTACAACACCGAGCGCCCCCATTCGGCCTTGGATTACCAGACCCCGGCTGCCTACGCGCGGACCCTGACCACCGCAATCGCCCGCCCCGCTGCGCGAGATGAAAGCTCCGCGCGCCGGGCGATTGCTCAACCTGCGCCAACCGGCGTAAACACTAACCGGGCTCCGGTCGTGGCTGGATGAAAGTTCAGTGGCAGGTCATCTTCGCTGAACCTCGGTCGCTCCTCTATACGTTTCCTCGTCGGAGCGGACTTTATCGTAGCCCGGAGGGAGGGGCTGGGCGCAGTTCAATGGGCTCTTGAAAGGCTCGAACGGCGCGGGTTTCGATCCTGAGCGAACCACTTCGTCTAACATTTGATGCTCGAACGCAGCGCCCCTATCATTCTTGCATTCTCGATGGCGATTGCGCTCTGGTCCGCAAAGCTGCGGGCGATCTGGACGGTTCTTTCGTCGAACGGACGCAATTGCTGACGATAGATCGTGAACGCCCCTATGAGGCGTTTTCCAGCCAGCATCGGGATTGCCGTGAAGGAACGCGCGCCGCCCAGCACAGCCGTTGCGTGGCGGAGGGGATCGTTCTGGCGAAAGATCGGCTCAGCCCGCACGTCGGGGATGTTTACGACATCCAGGCTCTTCTCGAGCCTGCCGATTGCCGTCTGCGGGCTCGGCCTGTAGCTGCCGCGCTCCTCCCACCAGTCCTCGAACGCCGGTGGTATGCCCTTCATGAATCGCGCGGTAAATCCGCTGCCCGGGTCATAGGTCAGCAACAATCCGAACTGTGCGTCGTAGAGCTCCAGCGCGTAGCCCAGAAGCGCTTCGATGACGTCGTCGATCCGGCCCTCCGACCGGCTGATGATGCGAAGGACTTCGCCAATCGCCTGTTCGCGACTGAGCGCCTCTTCGAGGCTCAGGGCCAGTTCCGAGATGATCGCGGCCTGGTCGGTCTCTTCGCGTGGCCCGACCGCGTCGCCTTCGAGGATCTTGAAGAGTTCCAGTTTCGAGGAAATGCCGAGCTTTCGATAGATTGATGCCAGATGCGTGCGCACAGTGGACGGCGCTATGCCAAGCTGGTCCGCGATCCGGTAGTAGGTGCCGCCGCTGGCATAGGCGCGTGCGATCTCGGTTTCGCGTCCGGTCAATCGTTCCTTGTCCACTGTCGGGCCTCGAAAATGGCTGACGCAAACCATCTTGCTTGGCACCTGCAGGCTTGCCAATACCGCATTTGCATGAGGGCCTATCCGGCAGTTGCAGCATGAAACGTGATGCGTCTGGCCGATACTCACGTTCAGTGGGCGAGTGTAATCTGCCGCAATACTTTGGTCACAGACGTCAATCGGAGCAGGTCCGCATGCCTCAGCAAGTCTTTCCGCAAAGATGGCGCATATTGGCTCTGCTGTTTCTGGTGCGCATGACCATGGCGATCCAGTTCCAGATGGTCGCTGCACTGTCCCCGGTCATCGAGGATGCCTTTGCCGTCAGCCTTGCCGATGTCGGCATCCTGATTGGCCTGTATTTTGCCCCCGGCATCTTCATCGCGGCGCCTGGCGGCGCACTTGGGCGATACTTCGGTGAGAAGCAGGTCGTTCTCGCGGGGCTGGGCTTCATGTTGATCGGCGGGGTCATGATGACCGTGTCGGGCGACTGGTCCATGCAACTCCTTGGACGCGTCTTATCCGGCGTGGGAGGCGTCTTTCTGAATGTGCTGTTGACCAAGATGGTGTCGGACTGGTTCGCGGGGCGGGAGATCAGCCTGGCGATGGCCGTTTTCGTCAATTCATGGCCGGTCGGGATCGCGGTTGCCTTGATCGGCTTGCCGGTCGTTGCGGTTTCAGGTGGGCTGACGCTTGCCATGGGTCTTGTCACCGGGCTGATCGCCGTGGCGCTGCTTGGACTGTGGGCGATGTATCGAGCGCCCCGGGACCGCGCGCAATCCGCCCTGGCAAGGTCCGGCAGCGTGCGTGGCGCCCTTCTCTGGGCGGTGCTGGTGTCGGGTGCGATCTGGGGCCTTTACAATGCAGCGCTGGCCATCGTGTTCAGCTTTGGCCCGCAGTTGTTCGTCAGCCGCGGCATGGGCCTCGCAGAGGCGGGCTCGGTGACGTCAATCGTGCTCTGGTGCCTGGCTATCATGGGGCCAATTGCCGGGACTCTGGCGGATCGGAGCGGCCGCAGGCTCCAGATCATCGCGCTGGGAAACCTGAGCTTCGCGTTCTTCGTCGTGCTTAGCTCGGTCATCGGGAACTCGGTCGCCTGTGTCGTAGCGATCGGTCTGTCCTCGGGCGTGGCAGTGGGCGCCATGGTCAGTCTGCCCTCGCTGATACTCCCGCCTGCGTCGCGATCCTTGGGCATGGGTCTCTTTTTCACCGTCTACTATGTCTGCATCGCGGCCGGGCCGATGGTGGCGGGGCAGGTTTCGGAAAGGGTGACGCTCGCGGCGACGTTCCAGCTGGCGGCGGTGCTGCTGGTCATAACCGTCGGTCTCTTGCCCCTCTTCCACTGGTTGTCGGCGAAGGTTTCAGCGGGGTCGGCACTTGAAGGCGCCAAAGCCAAGTTGGTTTGACCCCTCAATGCCACCTTGATGAACCCACACGCTGAATGGCAGGGTGCATCATGCTTCACCGTTTCCCTCTGGCAGGTGATCGGCGGCGACGACCCCGCGACGGTGCTGCATGATCGTTGCCGGACAGGGCGTGCGGCACTACCCTCATCGGCTGGAGGATGTGTCCGGGTTCATGTCCGCTTTACCCGAATGCGGTAGGCCACCCCGACGATACATGCGAGCCGGGAGGCGGAGGAGCACGACACGTCACATGCCAGAGGTCGGCGAACAGATCGCTGCCCTGCCGTTGCGGTGGAGCGACAAGGACAGGTTGCAGGTCCTCATGGTGACCTCTCGTGACACCGGCAGGTGGGTCATGCCCAAGGGCTGGCAGATGGACGGAAGGCAACCCTGGACCGCGGCCGAGATCGAGGCCCTGCAAGAGGCGGGCGCGGTCGGTCACGTGGGGCGCCAGCCCATCGGGTCCTTCAGCTACGCAAAGATCTTGTCCGACGGGTGCATCGTGCCCTGCACCGTCCGCGTCTACCCCATGCTGGTCGAAACGCTGCGCCGTGACTGGAAAGAGCGCAAGCAGCGCAAGCGGCGCTGGTTCTCGATAAAGGGCGCGGCGAGGCGTGTGGTGGAGGAAGATCTGGCGCAGCTTCTTCTGGATCTGGACCACAAGCAGCGCTCCCGCACGCTGTGGCGCGACCTGAAGAAACGGCGAGTCTGAGGGCCTCTACGGTCATGGAATAGGCGCGGCCACCTGGCAGCCGCGCCGCAGGATTGTCAGAGGTCGCTAAACCTTCAGTCCACCGGCAGCCCGCTTGGCACCCGTGCCGGGCGGCCCAGCGGGCGCTGCAGCGCGGTCTTGCCGGTCAGCGCCCCGAGGAAGGCCTCCAATGCCACGATGTCCTCCTCGACCATCGCAACGGGCACGATGTCCAGTGCCCTGGCCTGCCGCTGCTGTTCCTCGCGATGGGTGACGATGGTGAAGTCCTCGATGCTCAGCCAGGGCACATCGGGCAGGCGGGCCATGCCGGGCGACCAGCGGGCGCGTGTCGTGACCGGATCGCACATGTGGCGGATCATGTCGCGCAGGTCGCTGTAGGCACCGTTGTGCCCCCACGGCCCGGTCAGCGTGACGTTGCGCAGGCTGGGGACGCGGAACTTGTAGGCGTCCGCCGGATCGCCCGTGGTTTCCATCCGGCCCATGTCCACCGGCAGGAGGTTGCCTTCGAACTTGCGGCCGGGCCCGAACTGCGGAACGCCCGCGGCATAGAAGTTCTGGTCGGTGAACAGCGGGCCGCTGTGGCAAGTCACGCAGCCGGCGTCGCCGAAGAACAGCTCCCGCCCGCGCTCGGCCAGCGGTTCGAGCGGCGTGCCGTCGCGCAGGTAGTCATCGTAGGGGCTGTCGAAGCTCTGCCATTCCGTCCCGATGAAGGCGGCGATGGCGTTGACGATATCCACGATGCCGATATCGTCGGCGCTGGTCATTTCCGGGTAGGCGACAAGGAACGCGGCCTCGTACCCGGGGTTGTCGCGCACGCGTTGCGCAATGGTGTCCCAGCCTTCGGTAAAGCTCGCCTCGAAGGCGTCGGCCACCGGGTTGTCGCCGGCGCGGCCCTTCATCTCGTCGGCGGAGGTCATTGGGAAAAGCGCCTGCGCCGCGAGAGGCGAGTTCAGGCCGGAGGGTGTCTGGTCCTTTGCCGGGGTGCGGAACCCGGAGGGCTGATCCGCGTCCACCTCGACCCGCCCGTCATGGAACAGCACGCGGCGGTCGCTGTGCCCGAGGTTCCAGAGGGCCGGGGCATTGCGCGGGATGCGGGCCTTCACACGGGTGGTGCCGACAAGGCCGGACAGTCGGTCTGGCCCAAGGCCGTACCCGCCTTCTCCGATGCCGAGGCTGACGCCGTCGGCGCCGTGCAGACTGTGGTGATGGCAGGTGGCGCAACTGATGTTCATGTTGCCGGACAGGATCTTGTCGTAGAACAGCAACCGCCCGAGCCGCGCCTGCGCCGGGTCGAATTGGGTGTAATCCTCGGCGTCCAGCGTCTCGGCATGGGCGGGCGTGCCGGACAGCACCGCCGCGGCGCAGCAGGCGATGAAGACGCGGGTCAGCGTCTTCAGGAAATGCGTTGTCAGAGGCATGGCAGACCTTTGATCAATGGGAAGGAAGTATGGATGACTAAATCGTGATCTCGTTGACCAGACAATGCAAGTAGCAGGTGTGCAATGGAAATCTTCGGAGTTACCCCACAACTCGCCGATTTCCGTCAATGAACTGGCAATTATTCCCGATTCAGGGATGTGCTGGACCTAGCGAAACGCCCATTCAGGATGCGCCTTTCAGGCATCGTCGTGGATCAGGCGAGCCGCCCGAACAGGCCGGCATGGAACAGGAGCGGCGCGCCGGGGCGGGCCGTGACCCGAAGGACGTGACCGACGAGGATCGAATGGTCGCCGCCGTCATGCGCCGCATAAAGTTCGCATTCGAACCGGGCGAGGCAGCCTTCGATCAGCGGTGCGCCGTGCGGCCCGGTGGCCCAATCCAGGCCGTCGAACGCGTCGCCTGCCTGCGCGAAACGCTTGCACAGGCTTTCCTGCTCGGCGCCGAGGACATGGATGGCAAAGTGCTTGGCCGCCATGAAGAACGGGTAGCGCGACGAGGCCTTCGCCGGCGACCACAGCACCAGCGGCGGTTCCAGCGACAGGCTGGCAAAGCTGTTCGCGGTGATCCCAAGCGGTCCGGTCGGCGTTTCGCAGGTGATCACGGTCACGCCCGTGGCGAAACGGCCCAGTGCCGCGCGGAAGGCACGGGGATCGGCATCCGCCGGATCAAAGCTCTCGTGGCCGGTGGACTGTGTCACCGGCGGGCCTCAGGGCACTTCGTGGCCGAGGGCGAGGGTATAGAGTTCAAACCATGTCTCCCGGTCGAGCGTCACCCGGGAGGCATCGCCGATCCGGGCAATACGCTCAAGGGTGTTCGTGCCCAGGACCGGCAGAATGCTTGCCGGATGTGTCATCAGCCAGGCGACGGCGACCGCTGCGGCATCAACGCCCTGTTCTTCGGCAATCCCGTTCAGCCGCGCGCGCAGGGGCGCGCTGGATTCCGCAAAGAGGGCGCCACCGCCAAGCGGCGACCATGCCATGACCGGGTGACCGTGCCGCTGGTGAAAGGCGAGGTCACCGTTGGTCAGCGGCTGATGATGCAGCAGCGAGATCTCGATCTGGTTGGTGGCCAGCGGGGTGGTCATGCCGGATTGCAGCAGTTCCCAGTCCCACGGGCGGAAGTTCGACACGCCCACGGCGCGGACCTTGCCGCTGTCGATCAACTCGTCCAGCGCCGCACCGGTTTCCACGTGGTCCATCAGCGGGTCGGGGCGGTGGATCAGCAGCAGGTCGATGTGATCGGTCCGCATCAGCTTCAGGCTGGCATCGACCGAGCTGCGGATGTGCTTGCGTGTCGTGTCATAGTGTTTCACCCGGTGCCCGGCGTGCCGGCCCACGGGCGCGACGATGTCGCACTTGGTGACGATCTCGACCTCTTTGCGCAGGGCAGGGGTCAGGGCGCCACCCAGGATCTCCTCGGCCATGTAGCCGCCGTAGATATCGGCCTGGTCGAGGGTGGTGATGCCCTGGTCGAGGCAGGCGGCGATCTTGTTGCGGATGTGCTCCGGCGATGTGTCGGCGTCATCTCCCAGCCGCCACATGCCGTAGACGAGGCGCGAGAACGACAGGTCTTCGGTGATCTGGATGCGGGGGGTCATCGGCGGGCTCCTGCGGCAAGCGGCGTGTCGGGGGCGGTGGCCGGTACCCTGCCGTAAGCTTCGGGCAATGAACAGGTCTTCAGGTGCGGCAAGACCCGGCTGCCGAAGTGGCGGCATTCGTCCAGATGCGGATAGCCCGACAGGATGAAGGCACGGATGCCCATCCGGCGGTACTCTTCCAGTTCGGACAGCACCTGGTCGGTGGAGCCGACAATCGCCGCCCCACAGCCCGACCGCGCCCGGCCGATGCCGGTCCAGAGGTGCCGTTCAACATAACCGTACTGGTCCGCCAGTTCGCGCGCGCGGGCCTGATGCGAAACGCCAAGGGAGCCCGCGTCCAGCGCGCGTTCGCGGATCAGGCGGCCCATCTCGTCGTCGAGTTTCGAGGTGATGTGTTCGGCGTATTCGCGGGCCTCGGCCTCCGTATCGCGGACAATGACATGGACGCGCAGGCCGTAGTCCAGCGTACGCCCATAGCGTTCCGCCACCGCGTTCACCGCCTTCATCCGTTCCGCGATCTGGTCCTTGGGTTCGGGCCACATCAGGTAGACATCGCAATGCTGGCCGCACAGTTCCAGCGCGTCGGGAGAGTAGCCGCCGAAGTAGAGCAGTGGTCCGCCGGTCTGGTAGGGGCGGGCGGGATCCGTCGTCAGGCCATGAAAGTTGTAGACCTCTCCGTCGTGGTCGATCTGGTCGCGGGTCCAGGCCTGCTTCAGGATTTCCACCACCTCGCGGCTGCGGCGGTAGCGAAAGCTGCTGTCGGCCTTCTCGCCGGGGAAATCGGACGAGATGATGTTCACCGTCAGCCGCCCCTCCAGCATGTGATCCAGCGTTGCGATGGTGCGGGCCAGCATGATGGGCTGCATCTCGCCGCAGCGCACGGCGGCCAGCATGTTGATCTTCGAGGTGATCGGCGCGCAGCCCGCGACGAAGGACAGGGTATCCTGCCCCACCTGGTAGCTCGACGGGCAGAGGATGTTGCGGAAGCCCTGCTGCTCTGCCTCCCGCACGATGGAGGAGCAATGCGCCCAGGACGACCTTAACCGGCCCTCAGGAACTCCGAGGTATTCGTAGTCGTCGGAACAGAGCGCCGCGAACCATGACACCTCGGCGGCGTCGAGATCGGGGGAGGTGATGGGCACAACGGTCATAAGATGTCTCCGGTCCGCATTTTCCATATTGCTTAGCCGCGGATTTTGGGTAGATCAATGGTGTATCAATTTCGGATTGCGCGCAATGACCGACCGCTACGCCCTGCCCCTGTACCTCCAGATCAGCGAGATGCTGATCCGGGAGATCAATGCCGGGCGCCTCGCGGACGGGGAGCGCCTGCCGCCCGAACGCGACTACGCCGCCAAGCTGGGGATTTCCGTCGGAACGCTGCGCAAGGCGCTGGCCGACCTGACGGAGAAGGGGCTCTTGGATCGGGTGCAGGGGTCGGGCAACTACATCCGCGCGCGGGCCGACGTGCAGGCGGTCTATGCCTTCTTCCGGGTCGAGCTGCTGGAAGGCGGCGGCCTGCCCACCGCCGAGGTCCTCGATGTGGCGAGGGTGCCGAAGCCCGATGACCTCCCGGCGTTCGGAACGGACAGGGAGGCGTGGCGCATCCGCCGCCTGCGCCGTCTGAACCGTGTGCCCGCGATCCTCGAAGAGGTCTTCCTCGACGCCTCCTACGCGGCAAGGATGACCCGCGCTGACCTGTCGGAGTCGCTGTACCTGTTCTACCGCGACAAGCTTGGGCTGATGATCGGCCGGGTGGAGGACCGGATGACTGTCGCGCCGGTGCCCGACTGGGCGCCAGCGTCCTACGGCCTGACCGCCGGCACACCGACGCTCCTGGCCTCGCGCATCAGTTTCTCGCGCGAGGGCGCGCGCGCGGAGGTGTCGCGCGGCTGGATCGACACGACAGTTGCAACATACGTGGCACGGCTGAAATGAAGGACATCTCTCTCGCGACCGTCAATTACGGTGTCATCGGCTGCGGCATGATGGGGCAGGAGCACCTGCGCAACATCGCCCTTCTGCCCAATGCCCGCGTCGCCGCCATCTACGAGCCGTCGGAGGCGATGGCCGGCGCGGCACGCGCCCTTGCCCCGGGGGCCGGGCAGGTTTCCTCTGTCGACGACCTTCTGGCCCAGCCTGACCTCGACGCGCTGCTGGTCGCCAGTCCGAACCACCTGCACCTGTCGCAGCTCGAACGGATTGCAGAGCTGAGGCCGCTTCCGATCCTTATGGAGAAGCCGCTTTATACCGCGCCCGAGGATGCGGCACGCGTCGCGCGTATCGCGGCCAGTTATCCCGCGCCGATCTGGGTGGCGATGGAATACCGCTACATGCCGCCTGTTGCGACCTTCCTGCAGCAGGTGGAGGCCGCGACCGGCGGTGTGAAGATGCTGACCATCCGGGAACACCGCTTTCCGTTCCTGCCGAAGGTCGGCGACTGGAACCGCTTCAATCGGAACACCGGCGGCACGCTGGTGGAGAAGTGCTGCCACTTCTTCGACCTGATGCGCCTGATCCTGAAGTCCGACCCGGTGCGGATCATGGCCAGCGCCGGGCAGGAGGTGAACCACCTCGACGAACGCTATGGCGAGGAGGTGCCCGACATCTGGGACAGCGCCTATGTCATCGTCGATTTCGCCAACGGCGCCCGCGCCATGCTGGAGCTTTGCATGTACGCAGAAGGTTCCCGCTACCAGGAGGAGCTGTTGGCGGTCGGCCCCGTTGGCAAGATCGAGGCGCTGGTGCCCGGACCCACCCGATTCTGGCCCGGCCCCGCATCGGAGGCGCCGGTGCCGCAGGTCATTGTCAGCCCGCGAAGCCCGAAGGCGCCGCGCATCGTGGAAATACCCGTCGACCCGACTCTTCTGGATGCGGGCGACCACAACGGTGCCACCTATTATCAGCATGTCCGATTCCTTGAGGCGGTGAGGAATGGCGCGCGCTGCGAGGTCTCGCTGCAGGATGGGGCCTGGGCGGTGAGAATGGGATTGGCCGCACAACTTGCGGCACAACGCGGCCAGGCCATGCATTTCGATAGTTGCTGAGACCGCCGCATTTTTGCCACAAGATGACGCAGAACTTGCGATTTATCCTGATCAAAGCGACGTGAGGCGGCACCAACGTCAATTTCGCCTAGCGACTGAGACCAAAATAAGTTAACCGGTCATCAGAGCAAAAAATGCCCGTCAAATAAAAAAATCGACGGGCGCAGAGGCAAGAGCGGTGTAGTGATGAATGCGATTGAATTCGTGATCCGTACCCCTGAGGGTGCGGTGGAACGCGGTTCCGTTGGTGGTGAAGGACAAAGTTTTCTTCTTGCTGGCGGCGCAGGTAACGATATTTCCCTAAACATCGGTCAGAGCGACCTGCGCGGCTACGACCGGGCGGCCAATGACCTGTTGATCACCCTTGCCGATGGCCGTGTGATCGTGCTGGAGGACTACTTCAGTTCGGGCAGCGCGGGCGCCGCGAACAGCCGTCTCTTCATCAGCGCCAACGGCGAACTGAACGAGGTCAGCTTTGTCGAGACCGAGGGTGGCGTCCTGTTCGCTCAGTACGGCCCGACGGAGACATGGGGCAAGTGGAGCCCGTCCGACTCGCTGATCTTCATCGACGATCCGGAGGTCGTGGCGCAGGGTGTTTCCGACTTCGACGGTGAGGGCGAAGAGGCCACGATGCTCGCGGCTCTGCCGCTGCTCGGCCTTGGCGGCGCGGGGGCCGGCGGCCTTGGTGCGCTCTTGGGTCTGCCGCTTCTGGTCGGCGGCAAGGGCGGCGGCGGTGGCGATGGCGGCGACGGATCGTCTGGCGACAACTGGATCGCGCCGACCGTCGACAACCCGGATGAATCCTACAGTATCAGCGGCAACGACGATCCCACCCTGACCGTCACCGGCACGGCCAACCCCGGCTCGGTGATCGAGGTGGTGATCGGCGACGACACGGTCACCGCGACCGCCGGCGAGGACCGCACGTGGGAGGTGATCTTCACCGGCCCCGAGTTTCCCGATGACGGCAGCTACGAGGACATCGACGTTACCGTCACCGATCCGAACGGCACGGTCACCGATCTCGACGGCCCGTCCTTCGTGATCGACACGACGCCCCCGGCCATCGACATCACGGATGGCACCGTCTCGCTGGGCGACATCGTCAACGCGGTCGATCATTCCGATGGCGTGACGATCACCGGGACCGGCGAGCCGGGTGCGGAATTGACGATCACCATCGGCACCGTGTCGGAAACGGTGATCATCGGCACGGACGGCGCGTGGAGCTTCACCTTCGACGACACCGTCTTCCCCGAAGGCGAATACGTCACCGATTTCTCGATGACGGCCACCGATGCCTTCGGCAACAGCACCACGGTCACCGACCAGGTTCAGATCGACACGGTCAACATGGTGGCGCTCGACAACGTGCCGCTGACCGGGGACGACCTGATCTCTGCCGCCGAACATGCCGCCGGTGTGACGCTGAGCGGCACGTCCCAGCCGGGCAATGCGGTTTCCGTGGTGATCGCCGGCGTGACCCAGACCGCGACCGCCGATTCCAGCGGCGCGTGGTCCGTGACCTTCGGCAGCGGCGACCTTGCGCCGGGCACCTATACGGCCACGGCGGATGTCACCGCCACCGATGCGGCGGGCAACGTCTCCACGACCTCGCACAGCTTCGACGTGGATACCGAGCAGGCCGTGACCATCGACACCGGCAGCGTTGCCGTCGACGGCGTGGTGAACGGTGCGGAGTATGGCTCTGACGTGACCGTGACCGGCACGGGCGAGGCCGGATCGGCGATTACCGTGACCTCCGGCGGGCTGACGCTGGGCACGACGACCGTGGCGCAGGACGGAACCTGGACGCTCGACTTCTCGCCGTCGCTGATCGACGGCGCGCCGGGCCATTCGGAGCTGGGATACACCGGCACGCTGACGGCCACGGCCGTGGATGCTGCAGGCAACACGACCTCCACATCCGGCACCGTGACGGTGGACCGCAACACCTCGCTCTTCGCCAGCTTCGACGATGCCGACTTCGTGGTGAACGCGTCCGAACGCGCGGCGGGTGTGACCCTGGCGGGCGGGGCAGAGCCGGGCGCGACCATTGCCGTCGCCATCGGCGGCCAGACCCTGAGCGCCACCGCCGACAACACCGGCGCGTGGAGCGTGACCGTGCCCCCCGCGCTGATCCCCGAAGGGGTCGGCACGCTGGGCGCTTCCGTCACCGCGACCGATCTTGCGGGCAATACCGCGATGCAGACCGTCAGCATCGCCGTCGACACCCAGACCGCCGTGACCGTGAACACTGCGACCGTCGAAGGCGACGGCGTGGTGAACGCGACCGAGGCGCAGGACGGCTTTGTCCTCACCGGCAACGCAGAGCCGGGCGCGCGCATCACAGGCACGGTCGGCGCCGCGGGCGGCACGCCCTTTGCCATCGATACCGTGGCCAACGCGAACGGCACATGGAGCGTGACGGTCCCTGCCGCGTCCATCCCGGCGGGCGAAACGGCGCTGAACGTGGCCGTCACCTCGACTGACGTGGCGGGCAACAGCGCCAGCACCTCCGGCAGCATCGCCGTGGACACGCTGAACACCGTCACCATCGCCACCTCCACCGTGGAAACCGACGGTGTCATCAACTTCGCCGAGCGCGCGGATGGTATCGTCCTGACCGGCACGACCCAGCCCGGCTCCTCGGTGCAGGTGACACTGGGCAACGTGACCCACGCCGCGACCGTCGCCGCGGACGGCACCTGGAGCGCGAATTTCGCCGCCGCCGAGATCCCGGCAGGCGAGACGACGCTGACCGCCAGCGCCACTTCCGTCGACGCCGCCGGCAACGCGGCCACCGCATCCGGCAGCGTCGAGGTGGACACCTTCGTGCGCAACTTTGCCCTGACCTCCACGCCCGGTGGCGCGGACGGGGTGATGAACGCCGCCGAAGTCTCGCAGGGTCTGACCCTGACCGGTACCACCGAACCCGGCGGCGCGGTGCGGCTGACGCTGAACGGGCAGACGGTGAACGCCTCTGTCGATGCGAACGGCAACTGGACGGCGTCTTTCGTCTCCTCGCAGCTGCCGACGGGCGAGACGACCACCGTGCTGACCGCCGTGTCGACCGACCGTGCGGGCAACACGCAGACGATTACCCAGAACGTGGTGATCGACACCGACGCGGGCCGCCTGACCATCGACCCGGACCCGGTGGAAACCGATGACGTGGTGAACTTCGTCGAGGCGTCCGACGGCGTGGTGCTGACCGGCACCTCCACCCCGGGCCAGTATGTCGATGTCACCATGCAAGGTGTCACCCACCGGGTGCTGACCGATGCCAACGGAAACTGGGTCGCGCCCTTCGCCGCGAACGAGATCGCGCCCGGCACCTATACCGCGCAGATCACCGCGCAGATCGTGGACAGCGCGGGCAACACGCTGACCCGGACGGACAGCGTGAAGGTGGACACCGAGGTGCAGAACTTCGCCACCTCCACCGATCCGGTCGAGGGCGACAACGTCATCAACGCCGCCGAGGCGTCGGACGGCTTCACCCTGAAGGGCACGACGGAGCCGGGTGCCACGGTCTCTGTCAGCTTCAACGGTGTCACGCACAACGCGACGGTGGACAGCCAGGGCAACTGGTCGGTGGACTTCTCTGCCGCTCGGGTCCCGTCGGGCGAGATGCCGGCCTCTGCCACGGTGAACACCACCGATGCGGCAGGCAACACGGCGACGACGCAGGTCAACTTTGCCATCGACACGCTGGTGAACCAGCTGGAGACCACCGGCACGGTGGCGGGCGACGGCGTGGTGAACTTTGCCGAGGCCGCAGCGGGCATCACCCTGACCGGCAACGTCGAACCTGGCTCGACCGTCGAGATCGAGATCGACGGCCACACCCATGTGGCAACGGTGGCCGCGAACGGAAGCTGGACGGTGGATGTGCCGTCCTCCTCGATCCCGACCGGCACGCTGAGCACGCCGGTGGTGATCTCTGCCGTGGACGCGGCGGGCAACACCGCCTCGATCACCGAGACGCTGAGCATCGACACCGAAGCGCCCGACACGCTGAGCTGGACCGGCTACGGCCGCAGCGGCGGCGGGGTGGCGCAGGTCTGGACCGACACCACCGCCGACGACCTGTTCCTCGGCAAGGTCGGCGATCCGTCCGGCAACCCGAACGTCTCGGAGGTGCAGATCGCCAACACCGTGTCGGCGGGTCAGGACACCTACCTGTTCCTGCAGAACACGGTCGCGGACGGCACGCACCTCGTGCTGGCGTCCACCGACCAGGCGGGCAACACCTCGGGCGCGTATCTCGTGACGGACGATCCGAACACCAACCAGGTGCAGATGTCGGACGACATCGCCTCTGCGCTGCGGCAGTTCAACATCGACACGATCGACCTGCACTTCGCCGAGGACAGCCAGCTGACGATCACCGAAAGCCAGATCCAGGCGCTGTCGTCCACGACCGATACGGTCGCGATCCACGGCGGGTCGGACGACATGGTCACGATCACCGGCGCCACCGCGAACGGGACGGTGACGCAGGACGGCAATACCTTCAACGTCTTCGAGCTGGGCGGGTCCACCGTCCTGATCGACGACGACATCACCAACGTGGTGATCTGAAGACGGACGCCCGCGCAAAGGGTGCACAAGCAAGACATTCGGAGGTCCGGATCAACCGGGCCCCGAATCCCGGTAATCAGAGCAGTCGGGCCGACAACGGGGGCACGAAATGAGTGTAGTTTACAGGCGGAGCCTGGCCATGATCGCCATGACGGCAATCGTGGCAGGGTGTTCCACGGATATAGGTGAAGGCTTCGTGTCACGTTTCAGGGGCGCCGAAGCGACGATTCCGACCGAACAGGATGCGGGCGTCCGGAAGGCCGTGGTCAGGCCGGGCGATGCCTCGGAGATCATCGCCGCCCTTCAGGCCCGGCCGTCGGTCATCGTTTCCGGCACGCCCTACGCCCGCGTGTCGCATGCTGTCATCGCCTCCGACGCGCGGGTGGCGGAGGCAGAGCTGCGCGTGGCCCAACTGCTGGAAGAGGCCGCCCGCAAGAACTGGATGCCCACGATCGGGCCGCGGGTGTCGCTGACCTCCCTCGGGGATCTGGTCGCGGAAATGGTCGTGAACCAAGTGCTGTTCGACAACGGGCGCAAGGTGGCAGAGCGCGACCTTGCCAAGGCGGACGTGGAACGCGCCGCCGTGCAGCTTGTGGAAGACGGCAACCAGCGGGTGTTCGACGCGCTGTCGCTGTACGTGACCGCCGAGGAAAACCGCGACCTGTCGCTGCATCTCAACCGCGCCTACGACGACATGGCAAAGTTCGAATGGGTCATGCAGCAGCGGGTGCAGGGCGGCGTTTCGAACACGTCCGACCTGAACGTCCTGCAACAGAAGCTGGCCTCGATCCGCGCCCGCTCTGCCGAGGCGCAGGAGGCGGAGGCGACCGCATTGGCCGAACTGAACGCCATGACCGCGACCTCCCTGACCGACCTGCGCGGGCTGGGCGGTCTGCGCGACGACACCGCGGGTGAGGCCCTGGGCGTCCTGCGCGCCCGTGCCGAGCGGGAGCAGGCGCTGGCCACGGCCCGGATCGAGCGTGCCGGCCATCTGCCGGGGCTCGCCGCCACCGGATCGGTCGACGGTTACGGCGATACCAGCGGCGGGCTGGAGGTGACGACGGATTCGCTCTTCGGGCTGGGCACGCTGGCAGAGTTCAAGGCCATCGAGGCCACGAAGGAGACCTCCGACCGCAAGGTTGCCGAGGCGCGCGAGACCGCGGATCGTCATATCGCCAGCCAGCAGTCGCGGCTTGTGGCCTACGAGCGGCAGGCGGGCGAGGCGAAGGGCCTGACCGCAGCCGCGAAACAGAACCTCGACATGTTCCAGCGCCAGTTCGAAGGCGGACAGCGGCAGGTCATGGACGTGGTCAACACCTACGAGACCTACGCCCGCGCGCTGGAGACGGAGATCGAGCTGAAATACAAGGCCGCCCGCGCGGAGCTTGAACTGGCCCGCCTGCGTGGCGCGCTGGCCGAAGGCGGCGCGATTTGAGCCAGGTCCTGCATATGGCGGGCCGGGCGCGCGATGCCGTGCTGAGGGCGGTGCCCTCGGGGCACGGCTCTGGCGCGTCGTCGCGGTTTAGCACACGGGGGCGCGCCCGGGCGACGCTGATCCGCGTGCTGGCCGGGCGGCTCGGGGTGGAGGCCAAGGCGACCGATATCCTCGAAGCCCTGTCGCAGAACGCCGGATGCGACGACAGCTACGATGCCTACGCCCTGCGCACAGGGGTCGAGGCCGCGGGCCTTCTGGCCCTTGAGGACGAACCCGACAGCCTCGTGCCCGGTCTCTGGCCTGCCATCGCCGTGATGAAGAACGGGCAGGCTGTGCTGGTCCTGTCGCAGGAGGCGGGCTGGCTGACGATCTACGACGACACCACCGTGTCCCGCACCTCCGAGGTTGAGCTGGCAGAATTCGCGCGGTTCTTTTCCGGTCAGTTGATCCGGGCGGAGGCACCGGTCGCCTACCTAGCGGAAACCCACGCAGCGGTTGAGCGCAAGCAGCACTGGTTCTGGGGCCAGTTCGGCCATTTCTCCAAGCAGTTCGGCGAGGTGGCCCTGGGCTCCTTCGTGGCCAATCTGCTGGCGGTGTCCGTCGCGCTGTTCTCGCTTCAAGTCTACGACCGGGTGATCCCGCACCAGTCGGAGGCGACGCTCTGGGTGCTGGCGGCGGGCGCCGGACTGGCGCTGCTGCTCGAAGGGTTCCTGAAGGTCGCGCGGTCCCAGCTTCTGGACGGGGCAGGACGGCAGATCGAGCTTGGCGTGCAGGGCCTCCTGATGAAGCGCCTCTTGGGCATGCGGTCCGACCTGCCGGGGCGCACGCCGTCGCAGCTCTTCTCCTCCATGCGGGAATTCGGATCGGTGCGGGAGTTCTTCACCGCCTCGACCGTGGGCGCGCTGGCCGACATCCCCTTCATCTTCGTCTTCCTGCTGATGGTCTGGTCGATCGCGGGCAGCGTCGTCTGGGTGCTGGTGGCGGGCGGTGTCCTGATGGTTGTGCCCGGTTTCTTCATGCAGCGCCGCATGATCCGCCTGACAAAGGAAATGCAGGGCGCGTCGTCCAAGCAGTCGCGCCTGTTGCAGGAAACCGTGGTCGAACTGGACACCATCAAGACTCAGCGCGCGGAGGACCGCTTTGCCCGGCTGTGGGAAGAACTGAGCGCAGTGCAGGCGCTGAAATCCTCCGACCAGCGCAGGCTGGCGGCGACCCTGACGTTCTGGAGCCAGGGCGTCCAGCAGGCCACCTATGTCGCGGCGGTCATCACCGGCACCTACCTTGTCTTCGCAGGCGAATTCACCGTCGGATCGATCATCGCCGTGGGCATCCTGTGTTCGCGCACGCTGGCGCCGCTGACCCAGCTGTCGGGCATCCTGGCCCGCTGGGGCAACGTCAAGGCGGCGCTCGACGGGCTCGACTCCATCGCCGAGGTGCAGCAGGACCGCTCTGCCACGCGCACCTACCTGCGCCGCGAGACGCTGGGCGGCCGCTTCGACCTGCAGGGTGTGAGCTTTCGCTACGACCCCGAAGGCGCGGCGGTTCTGGACGTGAACGCGCTGAGCATACTGCCCGGGCAGGTGATGTCGGTGCTGGGCGCCAACGGTTCGGGCAAGTCCACGCTTCTGAAGATGCTGACCGGGCTTTACCAGCCACAGGCCGGCAAGGTGCTGGTCGATGGCACGGAGATGGCGCAGATCGAACCGAAGGACCTGCGCCGCAACATCGGCTACCTCGGGCAGGACGTGCGGCTGTTCCACGGCACGCTTCGGGACAACCTGAACCTGTCGCTGCTGGAGCGGGACGACAACAGGCTTTTCGATGCGCTGGATTTCGCGGGCCTCGGCCCCTTCGTGAAGGCGCATCCCAAGGGGCTGGACCTCGACATCCGCGACGGCGGAGAGGGGCTTTCTGTCGGGCAGCGCCAGTCCATCGGCTGGGCGCGCCTGTGGCTTCAGGACCCGAGCGTCTGCCTGCTGGACGAACCCACCGCCGCGCTGGACCAGACGCTTGAGAAGACGCTGATTTCCCGGCTGGAACACTGGCTGAAGGGGCGCACGGCGGTGATCGCCACGCACCGGGTGCCGATCCTGCAACTGGCGGTCCGGACGATGATCCTGGCGAACGGCCGGATGATCGTGGACGGGCCGCGCGACCAGGTCCTGGCGCATCTGCGCGGCGCGCAGGTGGCGGGTGCCCCGGCCCCCGTGGCCGCGTCCATGCCCGCGACGGGAGCGGCCTGATGGCGGCGTCCTCCACCAACCTCGGCGCGCAGCTGTCGAAGTCGCTGCGTGGCCCGTCGATGACCATCTGGCTGTGCGCCATTTCGGTCTGGGTCTTCATCGTCTGGGCGTCGATGGCGTGGCTGGACGAGATCGTTCGGGCGGAGGGCGAGATCATCTCCTCCTCCCGTCCGCAGATCATCCAGAACCTCGAAGGCGGCATCCTGTCGGAGCTTCTGGTGAAGGAAGGCGACGAGGTGCTGCGCGGCGACGTGCTGGCCCGGCTGCACGGCACGCAGTTCCGGTCCTCGGTCGACGATCTGCGCGACCAGATCACCGCGCTGGAAATCCGAAGGCTGCGCCTCGAGGCGGAGCTGTCCGGCAGTTCCGTGGTGGAGGTGCCCGACGAACTTAGGGAGCGCCTGCCCGCCATGGTCGCCTCGGAACAGGCGCTGCTGGCGGCGCGGCAGTCCGACTATATCTCGCGGCGGCAGGGGGCGCAGAAGGTGCTCGACCAGGCGGCGGAAGAGAAGGCGCTGATGGAGAACCTTCTGGACAAGAAGGTGGTCGCGCTGATCGAGGTGACGCGGGCCCGCAAGGCCCATGCGGACGCAAAGAACGCTTACGACGAGATCGTCACGCGCACGGAACTGGCCCGGGCCGAGGAGTTTTCCGAGACGCTGAAGGAACTTGCGACGCTCAAGCAGAACCTGAAGGCGTCGCTGGACCAGCTGAACCGCACGGTGCTGGTGTCGCCGCTGCACGGCGTGGTGAACAAGCTGAGCGTGACGACCATCGGCGGCGTGGTGCGCCCGGGCGAGGAGATCATGCAGATCATCCCGCTGGACGAGGAACTGTACGTCGAGGCCAAGGTGAAGCCCGAGGACATCGCCGGCATCCGTCCCGGGCAGGAAGTCACGATCAAGCTGTCGGCCTACGACTACACGATCTACGGCGCGCTGAAGGGGCGGGTCGACGTGATCTCGGCGGACACCTTCAAGGACGAGCGCCGCCCGGAGATGCCGCCGCACTACAAGGTGACGGCGCGCGTCGACCGGGACGCGATGACCGACCGGCAGGCGGCGATGCAGATTCGTCCCGGGATGCAGGCGCAGGCGGAGCTGCACACGGGCGAGAAGACGGTGCTCCAGTACCTGTTGAAACCGCTCTACAAATCGCGCGAGGCCTTCCACGAACCGTGATCCGGCGGGGCGCCTGTGGCGCGCTGCCTGTCTCGTCGAAGGCCTTCCCGTCAGGGCTGCCGCGGATCAGCTGTCGGTGTCCATCCAGATCGTCACCGGCCCGTCGTTGGTCAGGCTCACCGCCATGTCCGCGCCGAAGCGTCCGGTGGCGACCGGGATGCCCTGCTTCTGGACCTGCGCGGCGAAGTGGTTGTAGAGGCGTTCGCCCTCGTCCGGGCTGGCGGCGGCGGAAAAGCCGGGACGGTTCCCGCGCGAGGTGTCGGCCGCAAGGGTGAACTGGCTGACGACCAGTGCCGCGCCGCCGGTGTCGGTGACGGAGCGGTTCATGCGGCCCTCGTCGTCGCGGAAGATCCTGAGCTTCGCGATCTTGGCGGCGAGGCGGTCGGCCTCTGCCTCCGTATCGCCCTGCATGGCGCAGACGAGGATCATCAGGCCGGGCCCGATCTCTCCGACGGTGGAGCCGCCGATCTCGACGCGGGCGTTGGTGACGCGCTGGATCAGTGCCCTCACAGCTCGTTGTCCCACGGCGGGTTGGCGCCCGCGCGGCTGACAGTGATCGCGGCGGCCCGGGCGCCGAGGTCGGCGGCGGGTGCCAGATCGTCGAGCCATGCAGAGGCGAGCTTCTCCCGGGTCAGCAGCCCGGCCCGGTCGAGCCCGGCGAGGAATCCCGCGTTGAACGTGTCGCCCGCACCCACGGTGTCGACCACGGCGACCTTCTGCGCGGCGATGCGCTTCGTCCCCTCGCGGCTGACCATGTCCACGCCTTCCGCGCCGCGCGTCACCAGCACCAGTGCCACGCCCTGCTTCAGCAGCGTTTCGGGCGCTGTGCCCAGCCACTCCATGTCCTCGTCGGAGATCTTCACGACGTCGGCCCGGTTCAGCATGGCGCTCAGGCGCGCGCGGTAGCGCGGTTCGTCGGTGATGAAGCCGGGGCGGATGTTCGGGTCGATCATGACCACGCGGTCGCCCGCGCGTTCGCACAGATCGGCATAGGTGTCGGCCGCCGGTTCGCCGACAAGGGAAATACCGCCGAAGAACAGGGCCTTGCAGGTGTCGTCCAGCGCCGGAAGCTGGTCCGAGGACAGCATCCGCCCGGCGGTGTTCTCGTCGTAGAAGGCGTATTTGGCGTGGCCGTCCACCAGCGTGACGAAGGCCAGCGTCGTCGGGCGGTCGCTGCGTGCCGCCGGGGTGTGATCGACGTTGGAGGCGGTCAGGGTGGACGCCAGAAGCTGGCCGAAGAGGTCGTTCGACAGCCCGCCGAAGTAGCCCGCCGGGGCGCCAAGGCGGCCAAGCGCGATGGCGGTGTTGAAGACCGCGCCGCCGGCGTAGGGGGCAAAGGCCGCCTCACCCGCCGTCGTTTCGCGGGGCAGCATGTCGATGAGAGCTTCGCCGCAGCAGAGGATCATGGGTCCGGTCCCTTCTGGCATTCGTGTTTGCGCTATCTATCAGGAAGAGACGCGAATGCGGAAGGGGTCAAGCCCATGTTGCGGATCCGGGGCCGGAGAAACATGCCCGGTGCATCGGGGCGCACCGGGCCGTTAACGTTCCGGTCGTCACCGGCAGGACAAATCGCGGGGTGGTCACACATTGCCCGTCACGGGTTACGAATCCGTTAATCCACGGGGCGCAGCGGGATGTAGGGCGGGGCTTTGCGCCGCCTCCCCTCATTGGTTCTGGGCGAAGACGTAGCCCACGCCTGCGGCGACGATCAGGCCGAGAATCACCGCCACGGCGATCTTCCACGCCGACCATGGCCGTTCGCCCTGCACCCGGCCCGTGCGGCCGTTGACCACGAAGCGGTAGGTCTTGCCCCGGTACTTGTAGGCCGCCAGCCAGACCGGCAGCAGGATGTGCTTGAAGGTCACGTCCGAGACGTTCGTGTCGATGCGGTGGATTCGCTGGCGGTCGCCGCCGATGTCGAACTTCACGTCCCGCTCGATCTGCCGGTCCATGTGGGCGCGCGCCTCGACAAAGCCTTCGTCGAGGTCGACCTGATAGCCTTCGGCCCGGAAACCGGCAAGAAATTCAGGGCGGTAGGGCTCCAGCGCGGCCAGGTCCCAGGGCTCCAGCGCGTCGGTGAACCGCTTCGGCAGCGCCCGGGAGGCCAGCACGAGAACGTCGTCGAAGAACCGCGAGACATGGCCCGAGGCGGGCGACCAGCGGATCTTCTGGACCTGCACCTGCTGGCGCTTGCCGTCGCGCACCACGGTTTCGGTCACGTAGTAGACCGTGCCGCGTTCGCCCGAGTAGCGGGAGGCCGTGTTGGCGTCGTAGGTCCAGTAGGGCACGTAGATGCCGCTCATCTTGCGGCCCTTGCGGGCGTAGTCCTGAAGCCCGCCGGGCGCGAACCAGAGCTTGCCCAGCCACTTGGTCATGGCGTCGCGCGCGGCGGCCTCGTCCAGCGCAAAAGGCAGCAATCCCCGTGGCTTGATGTGCCTGTGGGTGCCTGTGTCGGCGACCACGGGCGTGGCGCAGAAGGGGCATTCCGTGGCATGCACCGCCGGGTCGAATTCGAGCTGCGCGGCGCAGTTCGGACAGGTGGTGACGCGGGTCTCCTCCATCTCCTGGAGCGGCAGGAGGTTGTCGATCGCCGCCCGGAAGTCGAGCTCTTTCAGGCCGCCTTCCCACGGGCTGCGCTGCTCGATCACCTCGCGGGTCGATCCGCAGAAGTCGCAGATCAGCATATTGCGTTCAGGATCAAAGCGATAGTCGGCGCCGCACTGGTCGCAGGGGAAGCGGTGCTCTTCCTTGGGGCCGGTCTCGGGCGGCGCGGAGTCGAAGGGCGGGGGCGTGTCACTCATGGCAAAATCGTCTTGGATCAATGGCGGTTGCGGTCATCCTAGGAGGATTGGCGCGGAGGGGAAGGGGGCAGGGCGGCGCGCGTTCACATTTGGCCTTTATCACCGGTGCGTGCGGTAGGGTTAAGCTGCCGTGCGCTGGGCACCTGTTGGGGTTTCCGGGTGCGGGACCACAAGGGCGGAAGCATTCGTTCGGAAACGTGAACGCGCTGTAAGGGGTGAACCGGCCGGTCCGGGGGTCCGAACCGGCCGGTTGTTAACCTTTGCGCCCGCGGTCCGCCGCGGATCGGCGTGACGTTGCGTCATCTTTGTTAACGCGGCCCCGCGCGGGCCCTCAGACCTGCGGGCGGAACATCCGGGTCAGCACGCCGTCGCGTTTCACGACCGCGTGGAGGAGCGCCACGACCGCATGGGCGGCGGCGAGGATTACCAGCGCCTCGCCCACGACCTCGTGCACCTCGCCTGACGTGCGCAGCCCGCCGTACCAGGCGCCGATGCCCAGAAGCGGCGCCGCGATCATCAGGAGGTAAAGCGCGCGGTGCCCCCAGAGCGCGGCGAGGTCGGCCCAGCGGGGCTGACCGGCAGGCGGCGGCGGGGCACCATGGAAGGCGCGCACGACGATGCGGATGGCGATGAAGACCAGCGCGCCGATCCCCAGCCAGACGTGCAGCGGCGTGGCGTCCTCCCCCGATTCGAGGCGGTTGCGCAGGGCGCGGCCCATGTCCTCGTGGGTCAGGAAGGCGGCGGCGATCAGCACCGCGACGGTCCAGTGAAGGCCGATCTGGAGGCCGGAATATCCCTCTTGGCGGGCCATGCCGTGAAATCCCCGAAGCTGCGGTGCCGCACGGCACCGGTGAATTGCCGGGTTCAGATTACGGGCGGCGCGATTCAAGGCAAGCGCGCCGGAGACGACCTCTTGCCGCAGGGGATCAGGCGGTTAGGTTCGGGGCAAACGATGGAGGACTGCTGCGTGTACCTGCGAACGACCCTGATGATCCTGCTGGCGGCGCCGCTCCGGGCGGAGACGGTGACCATGGCCTTCCGCTGGGAGGGGTCTGGCGGCTACGCGGTGTCGGGCGCGCTGCAATACGACACGCGGGACGTGTCCGCGCCATTGGTGCGGGACAGCGACCTGATCTGCTTTCACGTCGACGGGACGAAGGACGGCGAAGCCATCGGCCACTGGGGCCTGCGGATGCTGAACGAGGAGACCGACTGGCGGCTCTTCCTCGACCCCGAGGGGCCGGAACTGCTGGTCGAGGGCATGGGTGTGGATATGCCGCAGGCGTGGAACATGGACGGTTTCGGCACGAGCTGCGGCACGGGCGGCTTCGGCTTCAACATCGGCAGCGCGGCGCAGGACCTCTGCCTGGATGGCGAGCTTATGTATGAAAGCCAGGTCGATCCGTTCCGGCCCTTCCCGGTGGAGCGTGTGACGGAGCACGCCTTTCCGCCCTATGCCTGCAACGCCCCGGCTCTGATGAGCGCCCTGCCGCGGGCACTGTCGGGCGGGTGAGGAGGGGGCTCCGCCCCCGCCTGCGGCCCCCCGAGGTATTTTGGCCAAGATGAAGGTGGGGGCGTCCTGGTGTAGTGGCGGGCGTCGGCAGCGGAGAGTGGCCCCGGCGGCCTGTGGCGCGCGGAGGAGTCATGGCCGGGCGGAAGGGGGCGCGGCTTTTGCGTCGGAGCGCGGCGTTGCGCGCGGTGACGGGGGGCGCGGCCCCCGGGTGTCCGGGCGGGGGCCGCGAAGGGGTTACATCGGCGGCGGCGGCGGGGGCATGACGGTGAAGAGCTGTGCCAGTTCGGACACTTCGCCCGCCTTTTTCCAGCCGTCCTGGCCTTGCGTCCAGACGTGGGTTTCGCGGTCGAACTCTCCGGTGGTGACCATCTTGCCGAGGTCGGCTTTCGAGAACGGGCCGGTGGTCTGCCCGGCCTTTGCGATGTGCCAGACGTGTTCCACCGGCGGGGGGGGAGGCGGTGGCGGCGCGGCGGCGGCCGGTTGCTGCTGGCCGCCCCAGGGCCCGGGCTGACCGCCGGAGGGCTGGGTCATCTGCTGGGCCATGTTCATGCCCATGCCCGCGCCGAAGCCCATGCCCATCGACTGGTCCATGGCGCCGCCCTTGCCCATGGCCTCGGCCGCCTTCCACTTCATGTGGTCGTCGAGGTTGCCGGCCAGCCCGCGCGAGGTGCGGGCGTCGAGCGCCTTCTCGACCTCGGGGGGGAGGGAGATGTTCTCGATGTAGAGTTCGGGCAGCGTCAGGCCGTAGGCGGCGATGGTCGGGTCGATGGCCTTGGCGATCAGCCCGCCGACCTCGCCGGTGTTGGCCGCCATGTCGAGCACCGGGATGCCGGAGCGGGCGATGGCCTGGCTGAATTCCTGCACGATGATGTTGCGGATCTGGAAGGCGACCTCGTCGGTGGTGAACTCGCCGTCGGTGCCGACGATTTCCTGCATGAAGAGCGCGGGGTCGGCGACCTTGATCGCGTAGGTGCCGAAGGCGCGGATGCGGGTCGGGCCGAACTCCGGGTCGCGCAGCATGATCGGGTTCTTCGTGCCCCACTTCAGGTTGGTGAAGCGGGCGGTCGAGACGAAGTAGATCTCTGACTTGAACGGGCTCTGGAAGCCGTGGTCCCAGTGCTGGAGCGACGTCATGATCGGCATGTTGTTGGTTTCCAGCATGTACATGCCGGGGGTGAAGACGTCGGCAAGCTGGCCCTCGTGGACGAAGACCGCCGCCTGTCCTTCGCGCACCGTCAGCTTGGCGCCGTACTTGATCTCGTGGCCCTCGCGCTCGAACCGCCAGACGAGCGTGTCGCGGGTGTCGTCCGTCCAGTGGATGACGTCGATGAACTGTCCCTTGAGGAAATCCCAGATCGGCATTGAAATCTCTCCTTATCTCAAAACGGTCGGACGGCGGCGGGGGGCGCGGTCAGCTTGAATTGCCGGATCCGACGAGATCGGCGGCCTTTTCGCGCACGATGGGCAGCGCCTCTTCGGCGGACATGCCCGGGCGCAGGCGCGGATCGTAGAGGATCTTGAGCAGCAGCTCGTCGTGCCGGGTCAGCAGCGCGAATTCGTCGTCGTCGTTGAAGATCGTCGGGCGCGCGGAGGGGCTGTCGTTGGTCAGGCCGAAGCCCTGGGCCATTTCCTCGTGCACGCAGGACCGGCGCATCAGGTCCGGGTGTTCGGAACGGATCACCGCGATCGCCGTGCCGTAGTCGTAGCCGCCGTAGTCGGTGGCGAAGGCCATCACGAGGCAGTGGATGCCGCGCGGCAGGTTGCGGAAGATGCGCAGCGCGTTGGGGTTCACGTCCGGCACGAGCTGGCGGATGCGGTTGGCGATCTGCGGCTGGTCGTCCTCCGACATGAAGAGGACGTAGAAGTTCGGGTTGTCGTTGCTCATCGACACCGGGTGGCCGGTGATGCGGCCAAGGCGGGCGGCGTATTTCGCCACCTCGGCGCGGTCCCAGTCGATCTGCTCGCGCGGGACGCCGGGGCCGAACTCGGTGGTGACGCGCACCGGCTGGGTCCACTTCTTGACCGCCGAGGAGGCGCCGGGGCCGGCCGGGCGCAGGCCCTCGCCGCGGATGTATTCCTCTTCCAGCGCGATGGCCATGAAGTTGCGCACCAGCATGGTGTCGGTGAACGGCGTGTCGGGCCCGCCACCGTCGGTGCGCAGGAGGCCGCGGGCGAGGTTGTCGGCCTGCACGCGCGAGTAATAGGCCGCGATCTCGCGCGAGGCGGCGGAGGGCGGCGTCGGCTCCGCTTCGGTGACCGGCGGGGGGGCGGCCACGGGGGCAGGGCGGGCTTCGGGCGTGACGACGGTCTGGCTGGGTGCAAGCGCCGCCTCGTCACAGGCCGATAGGGCCGCGACGCAGAGGAGCGCCGGGACCCAGGCCGGGACATTGGCCCGGAGCCTGGCCCTTGCGGACCGGGAAATGTCGCGCGCTGCGCCCATGATCAGGACGGCACCGCGGTTGCGGCGACGTCGCCGGTCCCGGTCTTGCGGGCCTTCGCGGAGGCCAGCGTGTCGCGCAGTTCGTGTTCCATCTTCTTCAGTTCCTCTTCGGCCTTGGCGCGGCGCGCCTTGCCCTCGTCCGCGATCCGCAGCGAGTCCTCGATGGTTCCGATCAGGTCGGCGTTGGCCTGCTTGACCGCCTCGATGTCGAAGACGCCGCGCTCCATCTCCTCGCGGATGATCTTGTTGCTGTCGCGCAGGTTGGCGGCGTTGGAGGTCAGAAGCTCGTTGGTCAGGTCGTTGGCGTCGCGCACGGCGGCGGCGGCCTGCTTCGAACGCTGGATGGTGACCGCCTGCGCAAGCTGGGTTTCCCAGAGCGGCACGGTGTTGACCAGCGTCGAGTTGATCTTGGTCACGAGGGACTTGTCGTTTTCCTGCACCAGACGGATCGAGGGCAGCGACTGCATGGTGACCTGGCGCGTCAGCTTCAGGTCGTGCACCCGGCGTTCCAGATCGTCGCGGGCGCCGCGCAGGTCGCGCAGTTCCTGCGCCTTCATCACCTGGTCGCCCTCGTCGGCGTTCTGGACCTCGTTCTCCTTCGCGGGGATCGCGATGCCGTCAAGTTCTTCCAGCTTCTCTTCGCCGGCGGCGATGTAGAGCGCCAGCTCGTCGTAGAACTGCAGGGTCTTTTCATAGAGCAGGTCGAGCGACTTGATGTCCTTCAGGAGCCGGTGCTCGTGCTTCAGGAGGTCGTCGGTGACCTTGTCGATCTGCGCCTGCACCGTTTCGTACCGGGCGGTGAACTTGGCGAAGGGGGCGGCGCGGCCCAAGAGCTTTTCCCACCACGAACGTTCGCGGCGCACGTCCAGCTCTGACACGGAGAAGCCGCGGATCGTGGTGACGATGCCGCGCAAGCTGTCGCCCGCCGGGCCCACGTCCTTGTTGCGCACGTCCGTCAGCATCGCCTGGGAAATCGTCTGGAGTTCGGCCTGCGCGGCGGAGCCGAAGGACACGATGGAGTTCGTGTCGCTCATGTCGATCTCGTCCATCCGGGCGCGGATTTCCTCGCTGGTCTCGGCCGGGGCTTCCTTCAGCGGGACGATGGCATTGGCATCGGCCGGTTCCGGCAGGATGGTGGCGTTGACCTCATCGACCATCGTGAGCGTCTTCTGAGCTTCCTGGCGAACGTTTTCAGACATCTAAGGGATCCCCCGTTTAAAATTTCAGCCCAACTTCCGGTCGAGATGCACGCCTTCGCGCTGCAGGCGCTCGCGCAGGACCTCTATCTCGATGTTGAGGTCGGCGTTGTCGTCCTCAAGCAGTTTTTCGATCTTCTTGTCGAAGCTCTCTTCGAGATCGGTGAGCAACATCATGAAATCGGTTTTGGCCCCGCGGTCGCGGGTGCGCGAATAGATATCCGCGAACTTGATGGCGGCGTCCTTCGCCCCCATCAGGTAGACGCCGAGGAACTGGCGGGCGGCGGTCAGGTCGCGGGGGTCTTCCTCCACGGTGCGGATCATCTCGCGGGCCTTGACGGTGAAGCGTTCGACGCGGGCCTCGGACTGGGCGTCGTCGGCGCGCTTCACGGCCTCGTTCATGGCGGCGAGGTGGCGCTCCGCCTCGTCGACCACGCGGGCCACGCGGTCCTGCTGGAAGGTGTCGATGCCATCCATTCCCTTGTCCTTCATCGGGTCGATGCCGAAGGCGCCGATGTGCAGCGCGGCGGCGACGACGCCGTAGATCGCCGGGGCCGCGACACCGTGCTGCGACGTCCAGGCGGCCAGCGCGGCACCGATGCCGCAGAGGCCCGCCGCGAACAGCTTGCGCGGGATCGACGGGCGGCGGGCGATCTTGCGTTCGTGGTAGGCGGATTCGGCCTGCAGCCCGTCGCGCAGGAGCCACGCGCCAAGGATCAATGATCCGGCGCCCAGAAGGCCCACGGCCATGTCGGCCGGCGCTTCGTTGATCGAGAAGAAGGCGAGGAGCAGCCCGGGAATGAACAGCACGTTGGACCGGGCACCGGCCGGCGCGACCTTTGCGCCCTTGTAGGCGCGCACCTCGGCACGGTCCTCACGAAGCGTCGGTTTGCCCGCCATGTCCCCGTCGGGGCTGTATTTTCCGCCGTAGCGCTTTGCCATCGCTCAAAGGCCCCCGAGCCAGCCCGTGGACACTCCGAAGAGGAGGACGATCAGCAGGATATAGCTGATCTTCTGCAAGGCGTTTCCGGACATCCAGGCCCCCGATGGTCTGCGTGTGACCGAAACTTAGGGGCTAAATGCTGCACTTGCTAGGGGGAACTATCCACAGTCAGCGTCACCTTGCCCACGGACGACCTGTCCGTTGACGCGCCGGGCGGCGGAGAAGGAAAGGGGCGCGGGGCGGTCGTCAGGCGGCGCTGTTGGTGGGCATCCGGTCGAGCAGGAGGTCGGCCTCCATCTCGAAATCGTCCTTGTCGCCGCGCACACGGGTCCTGCGGGCGCTTGTCTCGAAGCTTTCGGTCATGACGTCCAGCTTGGCGATGTAGCGGCGACGGGCGAACTGGGCACCCTCGCCGGAGCGCGCGTCGCAGAGCCGGTTCGATTCCGCGTCGAGCAGGCTGACGAACTTGTCGACCGGGCGCGCCAGCCGGGCCAGCGACCGGGGATCGCGGGCGAAGCCGCGCATCAGGCGCAGGACGAGCGTGCGGGCGGCTTCGGTGCGGCGGGTGATCTCCGCGTCTTCCAGCATGGCGATGCGGTCGGCGATCATCGCCAGCCGGTGATCCGTCTGTTCCAGCAGGATGTCGGCCTCCTGCCGGCCATTGTCGGCACGCACGTCGGTCTTGTCTCGCATCGGGTCGAGCCCGAAGGCGGCAATGCCGAGGCCGAAGCCGCAGACGCCGATCAGCAGCGGCAGGACGATGTCCTCGAAGCGGTGACTGGCCAGCACGACGATCATCGTGCCGATCAGCAGCGAGCCGAGGAGCTTGCGGGGAATGCGCGGGGCCTTTGCGCCGGGGGTGACGCGGTAGATGGCGTGCAGGCGCGTGCCGTGCGCGATCAGGCGCAGCGCGACGGAGAGGATCCAGAGTTCGACGAGGGCCGTGGCCATGGCGGAGAACCCGCCGTAGAACATCCAGGCGAACAGCGGAAAGGCTGCCAGGAACAGGAAGTTGAGCCCCGTGTCCTGGTTCGGGCATTCCAGGGGCGCCTCCGCCGGGCGCTGCATGGCGAGAAGTCTGCGCATCAGTAGAAGCTCAGGAAGAAGATCAGAAGCCAGAGCGTGACAAAGGCCCCTCGCGAGATCATCTGCCCGCTGTCCCGCGCGCGTCCGGCGCATCGGGCCAGCATCGAGCAGGTGTCCTGCACGACGACGCGCAGGTAGCTCAGCACCAGAAGCGCAGAGCCGAACAGGATGAGAAGGGCGAGAGTCGATGTCATCATGACCTCAACCTCGTGCCGAATCCGGGCGAAAACGCGGCGCTGTCCGGGAAAAACCTTGAAATGGTGAACAGATCGTTAAGGCGTCTAGTCCCGGCGCGGCCTTGGCGACTTGGGTCCGCTGCCCGGGCGCGACGGCCCGGAGCGTGCAGGTTTGCCCTTCGACGGACCGGCCTTCGCATCTGCCCGGGTGCCCGGTTTGGCGCCCGATTTGGTGCCCGGTTTACCGGCGAATTTACCCGCGAATTTTCCGGCGGGCTTGCCTGCGGGTTTCGCCCCCGGCTTGCCAGCGTGCCGGGACGGACCGTCCGCGCTTGCAGAGGGCTTGCCGCCGCCGGAGCGTGCCGGCACGGGCTTTGCCCCGGTGGGGTCGGCCGCTTTGCGGGCGCGGGGCTGGAGGCGCGGCTTTGGCTTTGCCTCCGGATCGGGTTCGGCGTCCAGTCCGAGACCCAGCTGGTCGCGCAGGATCTTGCGGCGCACTTCCTGCACCTCGCCCGGCTTCATCTGGCCAAGCTGGAACGGCCCGTAGGAAATGCGGATCAGCCGGTTCACCGACAGACCGAGGTCGGCCATGGCGCGGCGGATCTCGCGGTTCTTGCCTTCGCGCAGGCCCACGGTCAGCCAAGCGTTGGCGCCCTGCTGGCGGTCGAGGCTGACGATCATCGGCTGGAAGGTCTGGCCGTCGACGGTCAGGCCGTCGCGCAGCGGTTGCAGCATCGAGTCGGTCGGGCGTCCGTTGATCCGCACCCGGTAGCGCCGCAGCCAGCCGGTGGAGGGCAGCTCCAGCCGCCGCTTCAGTCCGCCGTCGTTGGTCAGCAGCAAGAGGCCCTCGGAGTTGAGGTCGAGCCGGCCCACGGACATCACGCGCGGCAGGTCGTCGGGCAGGTCGTCGTAGATCGTCGGCCGCCCCTGTTCGTCCTTGGTGGTCGTCACAAGGCCGGTGGGCTTGTGGTACAGCCAGAGGCGCGCCTCCTCCGGCCCGTCGAGGGCCACGTCGTCGACGGTGACGCGGTCCTTGTCGGTGACATTCAGGGCCGGGCTGTCGATGACCGTGCCGTTCACCGCAACGCGGCCTTCGGCGATCATGCGCTCTGCCTCGCGGCGGCTGGCGCGGCCGGCGCGGGCGATGACCTTGGCGATTCGGTCTCCGGGAGGGGTCTTGTTGTCCATGGGGCCTCTTACCGTGTCGGCGGGGGCCGGGGGAAGCGGCTTTCCTGCCTCACGCCCGCGCGCTAAGGGGGGACATGGTCTTTCGTTCGCACATGGACGCGGCGCTGGCAGAGGCGCGCGCGGCGGCAACCCGGGGCGAGGTGCCCGTGGGCGCGGTCGTCGTGGCCCCTTCGGGCGAGGTGGTGGCCCGCGCGGGCAACCGCACGCGGGAGCTGTCGGACCCCACGGCCCATGCGGAGGTGCTGGCCCTGCGTGCGGCCTGCGCGGCGGCGGGGTCGGACCGGCTGCCGGGGCATGACCTCTACGTGACGCTGGAGCCCTGCCCGATGTGCGCGGCGGCGATCTCCTTCGCGCGGGTGGCGCGGCTGTATTACGGTGCGGCGGACCCGAAATCGGGCGGCGTGGCGCAGGGGCCGCGGGTCTTCTCGCACCCCCAGTGCCACCACGTGCCGGAGGTCTACGACGGGATCGGGGCAGAGGCGGCCTCGGCCCTGCTGACGGGTTTCTTCAGGGAGCGGCGGTGATGGCGCGGGTGATCCTGTTCAACAAGCCGATGGGCGTGCTGTCGCAGTTCACCGACAAGGGCAACGCGGACAGCCCGCGTTCGACCCTGTCGGAGTTCGTCGAGGTGAAGGGCGTCTACCCGGCAGGGCGGCTCGACCGCGATTCAGAGGGGCTCTTGGTGCTGACGGACGACGGGCGGCTGCAGGCGCGCATCGCCTCGCCGAAGTTCAAGCGCCCGAAGACCTACCTCGTGCAGGTGGAGGGCATGCCCACCGAGGACCAGATCCGGGCGCTGCGCGAGGGTGTGGAGCTGAACGACGGGCCGACCCGGCGGGCGGAGTGCGTGGCGATCGACCCGCCCGACCTCTGGCCGCGCAATCCGCCGGTGCGGTTCCGCAAGTCGGTGCCCGATGCGTGGCTGTCGCTGACGATCTCGGAAGGGCGCAACCGGCAGGTGCGGCGGATGACGGCGCATGTGGGCCTGCCCTGCCTCAGGCTGGTGCGCTGGTCGGTGGGCGACTGGTCGGTCGAAGGGCTCGCGCCGGGGGAGTGGCGGGACGCCTGAGCGGTGGTGCCGGGGCGTGTGGCCGGAGTGTCTGGCCGGAGTGTCTGGCCGGGGGCGGTGTCCCGCCGCCCGGCCGTCTGGTTCAGGGATGTTTCAGGCGGCGCGGTGCAGCGTCGGCTTCTTGCCCTCGCTGGCGGCCTTGAGATCGGCGAGCCCCTCGATCAGGACCGCCTTGGCGTGGCGTTTCGCCTGTTTCGGCAGGGCCATCGGCCAGGCGCCGCGGTAGGAGGCGGTGGCATGGACGTGGGTCGTCTTGCCGTGGTCCTCCAGCGTGATCAGGTGCCCCGCCGAGACGAAGAGCGCGGCGCTGGTCCAGCCGAGCTGGTGCTTCGGGTCGACCACCTGCAGGCGTGCGCGGACGGTCTGCCTGTTGGCGCGCATCTCGAAGGCGGTGCCGGGCACCAGCGGGATGTGGGCGCTGATCCACTCCACGTTTCTGAACCACGCGGGCCAGCTCGGGACGTCGGAAAGCACGGCCCATACGGCCGAAGCCGGTGCCTCGATAAGGATGTCCGCGCGGGCAGCAACCGGAGCGGACGCGTCGATGTCGTGATAGGTCAAGATAAGCCCCATGAGATGGGGCCGGGGCCACGGGGCGCGAACGATTGGCAGCGTTCGGAGGCGCCAGAATCTCCGGCCATGACCGGGAATTTCCCTTTGGTCACGGCGGGTGATTTATGATTTTGCAAGGTGTCTTGCAAGCCCCCTCAAAGGCGGGTGTTCACGAATGTTTCAGACCCATTTCGCGAACGGAGGAAGGCTCATCAGGACGGCATTCGCGTCGTGTCCGGTGGCCAGTCCGAACTTCGTCCCGCGGTCGTAGACGAGGTTGTATTCGGCATAAAGCCCGCGGTGCACGAGTTGCACGTCCTTGTCCGCATCGGTGAAGGGCTGGGTGCGGCGCTTTTCTATCAGCGGCAGGTAGGCGGGCAGGAAGGCGCGGCCGATGTCCTGCGTCAGGGCGAAGTCCGCCTCCCAGTCGCCGGAGTTGCGGTCGTCCATGAAGATGCCGCCGACGCCCCGCGCGCGCTTGCGGTGGGGGATGTAGAAATACTCGTCCGCCCAGGCCTTCAGCGCCGGGTAGTGCTCGGTCCCGTGAGGGTCGAGGTGGGCCTTCTGGGTGGCGTGGAAATGGGCGGTGTCCTCGTCGTACTCGATACACGGGTTTAGGTCCGAGCCGCCGCCGAACCACCATGCGCCGGGCGTCCAGAACATCCGGGTGTTCATGTGGACGGCAGGGCAGTGCGGGTTCTGCATGTGCGCCACCAGCGAGATGCCGGACGCCCAGAAGCGCGGGTCGTCGGCGATGCCCGGGACGCCGCGCGCCGCCATGGCCTGCTGCGCGGGCACGCCCAGGGTGCCGTAGACGGTGGAGACGTTGACGCCGACCTTCTCGAACACCCGCCCGCCGCGCATCACGCTCATCAGCCCGCCGCCCGCGTCGGAACCGTCGTCGGACTGGCGGCTGGTCCGGGTGACGTCGAACCGGCCGGCGTTGCCTTCGGCGAAGGGACCTGCGTCATGGCTGTCCTCGAGCGCCTCGAAGGCCGCGACGATCTGGTCGCGGAGGTTACGGAACCACGCGCTGGCGCGGTCTTTTTCGGCGGTCATCATGGCGGTGTCTCCTCGCATTCGGGCGGACATTAGCGGCGGGCCGGGGCAGGGGCAACGCGACGCGAGGGTGCCGGCGGTGCAGACAGCCGGGGGTCTGCGGTCAGTGCGCGGGCGCGGCCACCGGGTCCAGCAGGGTGCGCCCGCCGTCCACCGTCATGACCTGCCCGGTCATGAAGCCCGAGCCGTCGCTGGAGAGGAACTGCACCGCCTCGGCCAGCTCGCGCGGGGGCGCGATGCGGCCAAGGGGGGTGTGGTTCTCGATGTCGGAGCGGTAGTCGCGGTGTTCCTTCAGCGTGTCCTTCAGGCTGGCAGACATCACCGAGCCGAAGGCCAGAGCGTTCACCCGGATGCGGCTGGGCGCCAGCGCCACCGCCATCGAACGGGTCATCTGGTCCAGCGCGGCACAGGACACGGAATAGGCCAGAAGCTCCGGATGGGTGCGGCGGGCGGCAATCGACGACAGGTTGACGATGGCACCGACCTGACCTTCGGTCTGGCCCTCCGCCTGCTTGATCATCCGGCGCGCCACCAGCTGGCTCATCCGGTAGGCGGTCATCAGGTTCTGGTCGAGCAGCTTGTCGAGGGTGTTGTCCTCGAGGTCGAGCGGGTCGGTCGGCAGCATCTGCCGCGACCCGTTCACCAGGATGTCGACGCGGTCGTAGGCGTCCAGCGTCGCCGACAGCAGGTTGGCCAGCGTCAGCTTTTCCCGCAGGTCGCCCGCGAAGAACTTGATGCTGTCCTCGTCGCCCTTCTCGCATTCCTTGGCCAGCCGCACCTCGTCCATGTCGGCGAGCATGACGTTGGCGCCGTTGTTGGCGAAGTGCTTGGCGATGGCGAGCCCGACGCCGTTCGCGGCGCCGGTGACGATGGCGGTCTTGCCCTCGATGGAGAAACTCATGGTTCGCGCCTTTCCTCGTTCGGCGGTCAGCGCCGCGTCCGGATGACCCGGGCAGCGTGCAACAGTTTGAAGCGTGAGTCGCCCCCGATCTCGGCCACATCGCGGAAAAGCGCGGTGAGGGCGGTCTCGTAGGGGAGGTGACGGTTGGCGACCATCCAGAGCTGGCCATGCGGCGCAAGCGCCCGGGCGGCGGCCTCGATGAAGGCGCGGCCAAGCGCGGGATCGGCGCGGCGGCCGGCGTGGAACGGCGGGTTCATGACCACCGCGTCGAGCCTGCGGGGCGCGTGTGTGCCCGGCGGCTGCGGCGGGGTCCATGTGGTCGCGTCGGCCCAGTGGAAGACGGCGCGCGGGTCGGTGACGTTCAGGCGGGCGCAGTCGAGGGCGGTCTTCTCCGTCTCGACGAGGTGCAGGGTCTTCACGCCCGGGTGGCGCAGGATCTCGCGCGAGAGCCAGCCCCAGCCGGCGCCGAGGTCTGCCACGTCGCCCTTGAGCTGCGGCAGCGCCCCGGCGAGCGCGACGGAGGCCTCGTCCGGCGCATCGGCGGAAAAGACGCCCGGCGCAACCCAGTCGCCATGGGCGTTCTGCGCCTGCGCGGGGCGAACCCAGTCCGCCAGCGCCTCGCCCGGATGAAACCATGCGCAGCGCCCGTGCGCCTTGGACACCTGTCCGTCGAGCGTCACGCGCTGCTTCAGCGCCTTCAGGATCGCCTCCACCCCGTCGGTCTTGGCGCCGTCGACCACCACCATCTCGGCGTGCTGCGCAGCGAGGGCAAGCCGCGCCTCGGCGGCGTCGCGGGCGCGGGGGAGGGAGACGATGGCGGCGGCATAGCGGCCCTCGGGCGCGGTGGCGGTCGGCAGGCCGCGCGCGGCCCAGCCGTCATGCGCGGCGGCATCGGTCTGGATCACCGTCACGCGGGTCGTGTCCAGCATGTCGACGGGGGCATTGGCGGGCGCACCGATCAGGGCCAAGGGCCCGTCGTCCGGAAGGACGAGGCCGCCGGTCTCGATGGCGAAGCGGAGGCGTTCGGATGTCATGAGCGGAAAGACCGTTCCCTTGTCTCTGGCGGACAAGGCGTGTGCGGCCCCGTCCCGTGAAACCGGGGGCCTATTCCTTTTCCATGGTGCACTGCAAGGGGTGCTGGTGGCGGCGGGCGAAATCCATGACCTGCCCGACCTTGGTTTCCGCGATCTCGTGACTGAAGACGCCGACCACGGCGACCCCCTTCTTGTGCACGGTCAGCATGACCTCGAACGCCTGCGCGTGGGTCATGCCGAAGAACCGTTCGAGAACGTGCACGACGAATTCCATCGGCGTATAGTCGTCGTTCAGCAGCAGGACCTTGTAGAGCGGAGGGCGCTTGGTCTTCGGCTTCGTCTTGGTGACGACGCCGGTTTCACCCTGACCATCATCCGGCTCGTCTGCGGCCATCGTCCACTTCTGCGGGGCGTCTGTCATATGTGCCTGTCGCGCTTTGCGTTCCGGTATACGGCCACTTTATATAGCCGCGAGGCCCCCGGCGAAAAGGGGGGCACGGAGGATGAATACAAAATGGCGCAAAATCTGCTAACAATCGGTTTCGACGCGGACGACACGCTGTGGCACAACGAGCGGTTCTTCGTGGGCACGCAGGAGAAATTCGCCGACCTGCTCAAGGATCATGCAGAGCGCGCGCACCTCGAGGAGCGGCTGGTCGCGGCGGAGCGGCGCAACATCGGCCATTACGGATTCGGCGTGAAGGGGTTCACCCTGTCGATGATCGAGACCGCGATCGAGGTCACCGACGGCCGCGTGCCCGCCTCCGTCATCGGCGAACTGCTGGAGGCCGGGCGCGAGATGCTGGCCCATCCCGTCGAACTTCTGCCCCATGCCGAGGAGGCGGTGCACGCCCTGGCGCCGGGCCACCGGCTGGTGCTGATCACCAAGGGCGACCTCCTGCACCAGGAGCGCAAGCTGGCGGCCTCGGGCCTCGGCGATCTGTTCGACGCGGTGGAGATCGTGTCGGACAAGCGGCCTGCCACCTACGCGCGGATCTTCGGGGCGATGCCGGGTGGGGCGGAGGCGGCGATGATGGTCGGCAACTCGATGAAGTCCGACGTGGTGCCCGCCATCGCAGCCGGGGCCTGGGGCGTCCATGTGCCGCATGACCTCGCCTGGGCGCTGGAACACGCCGAAGCACCCGACGCTGCGCGCTTCCGCGAGATCGCGGATCTGTCGGGCCTGCCGGAACTGGTGAGGGAGATCGGCTGAAACACCGGTCCGGGAACCGCCCGTCCAAAGAAACGCCCGGCCGCTCCGGAAAGGTTCGGGCCCCCTTCATCTTGGCCGAAATACCTTGGGGGTCCGGGGGTGAAACCCCCGGCGGGTCGCTGCCGGAGGCAGCGAAACCCGGCTACCGGAGGCTCAGCCCTTCACCAACCGGTTGACGTGACCCATCTTGCGGCCCGGCTTCACCTCCGCCTTGCCGTAGAGGTGCAGCGCCACCGCCGGGTCGGCCATCAGCCCGGGCAGGCGGTCCATGTCGTCGCCGATCAGGTTCTCCATCACGATGTCGGAGTGACGCTCGCCGTTGGCCAGCGGCCAGCCCGCCACGGCGCGCATGTGCTGTTCGAACTGGTCGACGAGGCAGCCGTTCTGCGTCCAGTGGCCGGAGTTGTGCACCCGCGGTGCGATCTCGTTCACGATCAGGCCCTTGGGCGTCACGAACAGCTCGACCCCCATCACGCCGACGTAATCGAGCGCGTTGAGGATGCGGCCGGCCAGCAGCACGGCATCGGTCATGAGGCGCGAGGGGACCTCGGCGGGGACGGTTGTGGTGCGCAGGATGCCGCCCTCGTGCACGTTCTCGCCCGGATCGAAGGCCGAGACCTGGCCGTCCTGGCTGCGGGCGGCGATCACCGAGATCTCCTTCGAGAAGTCCACGAAGCCCTCGAGGATCGCCGGGGCGCCGTTCATGTCGGCCAGCGCCTCTGCGGCGTCGTCCGCGCTCTTCAGCCGGGCCTGCCCCTTGCCGTCGTAGCCGAAGCGCCGGGTCTTGAGGATCGCGGGAGCGCCGATGGTTTCCAGCGCCGCGTCGAGCGCCGCCGCATCGGGCACGTCGGCAAAGGGGGCGGTGGCGAGGCCCAGGCCGGTGAGGAAGGTCTTTTCGGTCAGCCGGTCCTGGCTGACGCGGAGCGCCTCGCGGTTGGGGTGGATGGGCTTCAGGCTTTCCAGCAGGTCGAGCGCCGAGGTCGGGATGTTCTCGAACTCGTAGGTGATGACGTCGACGCTTTCGGCGAAACGGCGCAGGGCGTCCTCATCCCCGTAGGAGGCCTGCAGGTGGTAGTTTGCCACGTGCGAGGCCGGGCAGTCGCCGCCGGGTTCGAAGATCACCGTCTTGAAGCCGAGGCGCGAGGCCGCGACCGAGAGCATGCGGCCAAGCTGGCCGCCGCCGAGAATGCCGATGGTGGCGCCGGTGGGGAGAGGGGACATGGCTGATCTCCGTGTTTTCGGCTGTCTGGCGCGGGATGGCCGGCGTTGCAAGCGGGGGCTCTGCCCCCGTCACCTGCGGTGACTCCCCCGCGGTATTTTTGCCAAGATGAAGGGCGGGCGCGGGACCTTCGCGGACCGGGTCAGTCGCGGACGGGTTCCTCGGGGATGGAGGCGGCGAGGGCCGTGCGCCAGTCGTCGAGGCGGCGGGCGAGGTGGGGGTCGGTGTTGGCGAGGATGGCCGCGGCCATCAGGCCCGCGTTCTTCGCGCCCGCGCCGCCGATCGCCATGGTGGCGACGGGGAAGCCGCGCGGCATCTGCAGGATGGAATAGAGCGAATCGACGCCTGAGAGCGCCTTGGTCTCGACCGGGACGCCGATCACCGGCACGCGGGTCTTCGACGCCATCATGCCGGGCAGGTGGGCCGCGCCGCCGGCGCCCGCGATGATGACCTTCAGCCCGCGCTCGGCCGCGGTCTTGCCGTACTCCCACAGCCGGTCCGGGGTGCGGTGCGCGGAGACGATCCTGATCTCGTGCGGGACGCCGAGTTCGTCGAGCACCTCGGCGGCCTCCTTCATGGTGGGCCAGTCCGATTGGCTGCCCATGATGATGCCGATCTCGATTGTCATGCCGCTGCCCCTGATCCTGTGCGGGAAAGCCTCTTTATAGGGGGCCGGGCGCCGGGTGCAACGGGCGCCGCGGCCTTCCTCAGGCGATGATGTCGGGGGTCAGCCGGTCCTCGATCAGCGCGATACGGTCCTTGAGAAGAAGCTTCTTCTTCTTCAGGCGCTGCAGCGTGATCTGGTCGGCGGTGCCGGTGGTCTGCAGCGCACGGATGGATTCGTCCAGGTCGCGGTGTTCCCTGCGAAAGACCTCGAGTTCGACGCGCAGGACCTCGTCGTTCTTCATGGAGATGTCCGTTGGGGCGTTCATCTGCCGACTCCTGAAAGCTCCGTGAAACATCAACATAGCGAAGAGAAGGCTCTGCGCAAAGACCCTTGCGCGGTCCATCGGCTGTTCCCATATTCCGGGTGTGCGGGTTGCCGACAGGGACACGCGCGAAACGGTCGCTTGTATCAAGGACTGAAAGGAATGCGTCCATGAGCAAACTCACACTGGGGTCCTACCCGCACATGCTGGGGTTCGAGCAGCTGGAACGGCTGCTGGAGAGGACCGCGAAGACGTCGGAAGGCTATCCGCCGTTCAACATAGAACAGACGTCCGAACACTCTTTCCGTATCACGCTGGCTGTCGCGGGTTTCCGCGAGGAGGACCTCTCGATCACGGTCGAGGACCGGCAACTGGTGATCCGCGGACGGTCGCGCGACGACTCGGCCGAGCGCATTTTCCTGCACCGCGGCATTGCCGCGCGGCAGTTTCAGCGCAGTTTCGTATTGGCGGACGGCGTCGAGGTGGGTGAAGCGGTGATGGAAAACGGGCTGTTGCACGTCGACCTGACGCAGAACCAGCCGGAGACCGTGGTTCAGACGATCAAGATCAGGAAGGGGTAACTGGATGCATACCAAGTACGACATTTCCAAGCTGATGGACGAAGGCCGGACGGTCTACGTGCGTCCCGTGCAGCGCGACGAGCTGCCGGAAGAGATGCAGGACCAGATGGACGGCCGCGACACGATCTATGCCGTGCACCGTGCCGATGGCGAGCGTCTGGCGCTTGTGAAGAACCGGAGCCTGGCCTTCGCGCTGGCCCGTCAGAACGACCTGGCACCGGTGACGGTCCACTGAGACCTGCCGGCGGGCGCCCCTGTGGCGCCCGGCCCGGTGTCCCCGCGCGGCGCGCCGTTGTCCGGTGCGCCCGAAGCGGGCGATGGCCCGATGTCCCGGGCGCTTTCCTTCCCACAGCCGAGAACCGCTTGCCCTGCCGGATGACCCCGGTGGCTAACCCCGCTTTGATTTGACAGGTCGGGGCACATGCGCTTGGCTCGTCCGGCGTGCCCGCGGGTGCGTTCTGTTCAGAGAGGTGCCATGCGCTTCGTCGCAGCGATCCTTTTCCTGTTGTGCGGCCTGTCCGGCCCGGTCCTTGCGGGCGACGCGCATGTCGCCTGCGTGCAGAACCAGCTTTCCGCGCTGGGGCAGGATCCGGGGCCGGTGGACGGCCAGTCGGGCCCGCGCACAAGGGCCGCCGTGGCGGCGCTGGTGTCGGAGAGCGCGCCCGAGGCGCGGGAGGCCTACGGGCGGCTGCCGGAGTTCTCGCGCCGGGCGGCCGTCGGCTGGTGCCGCGAGATCGGTCGCTTTCACCTCGATGCCCTGCCGTTCATGCCGTCCTACAGGATGCCCGAGGTGCATGTCTCCGACGAGGTCAGCCCGCAGATGCGCCGCGCCCTGCTGGCGGCGCATGCGCAGGCGCGCACCTACATGGCGGAGCAGTACGGCGTGCGGCTGGCCAGCCGGGTGCAGATCGCCGCCGCCGTCACCCCGGAGGCCTTCCGCGAGCTGGTGCGCACGACGGAGGAGGGGCAGCAGATCCCCGGCACCACCTTGCGCGCCTCCGCCGAGCGGAACTGCCTTGGCACGCGGGGGCTGGGCGGCAGCATGTACCGCGACGTGATGACCTTCTGCGGGCTGGCGATGGGGGTGGAGGATGCCGCGCAGCTCCGGCTGGCGCGGGACACGCTGACCTCGGTCATGGTGCATGAGTACGTCCACCACATGCAGCGCGAGATGGCCTACGACAAGGTGGAGCGCTGGGTGCGCAAGGGCGAGACGGTGCGCCGCCGCCTTGGGCCTGCCTGGATGGTGGAGGGCACGGCGGAGGTGCTGGAGTCGCGCTACTGGACCCGGGACGCGCATGTGGCGGGGGATGCGCTGTTCCTGCTGAGGGCGCGGGCCGTCGCGGCGCAGAAGTCGCTGGCCAGCGTGCGCACCGATGACGAGGTGCGGACCGCCGGGGCCTACGCGGTGTCGCACTATGCCGCTGCCCTTCTGGCCGGGCGTTTCGGCGACCAGAGCCTGATCGGCTTCTGGCGCGCCGTGGGCGAGACCGACAACTGGTACGAGGCCTTTGCGCAGGTCTATGGCATGAGCGTGGAGGAGTTCGAGGCGCTCTATGCAGGGATGCTGGAGAGCCGGGCATACGGGCTGGAGTTCGTGCAGGACATCGACATCGACGGCGACGGGCTGATCGCGGGGCAGGAGACGCTGCCGCCGGCCGCGGAGACAGCGCAGGTTCAGAGCAACTGAGACGGCCAGATGCCGTAGCGGTCGTTGAGCCACAAGGCCGTGGCCGCGTTGGCGGTGGCGCGGTCGGGCAGGTCCTGCGCGGATTGCAGCGCGGCGGGCCGGTCGAGCGGCGTGCAGAGCGTGCGGGCGGCGGGGACGGCGTGGAACGGGATACCGCGCTGCGCGAGGTGACCCGAAAACCAGATGTCGTCCACCGGCCACGCCACCTCCGGGATATCGAAAACCTCGGGCCCGAACATGCCGGGGGTGATGCTGAGGCCGGAGAACCCCTGCGCGATGTCGGTGGCGGGCGGGGCGCAGCCCCGGCGTTTCAGCCGGGTGACGGACCAGCCCGCGCCGGTGGTGGCGATGCGGCCGGTGCCCGCCTCTTGGAGCGCGCTTAGCCAGCCGTCGCCGTAGAGCGTGTCGTCGTCGCAGGCGGTGATGCGCGCGTGGGGGCAGGCGGCCAGCGCACCCAGCAGTTTCAGCGCCGGGCCGGGGTCGGTTTCGGACCACAGGAGGGTCACGCCCCCGGGCAGCGGCGGCGCCTCTGTCGGGCCGGGGAAGCGGCGGAAGGTGCGGGGCAGGGCGAGCACCACGGCATCGGCGCCTTGTGCTGTCAGCGTCTCAAGCACCGGGCCGAGCGTTGCGAAGCGCGGCGGGATCGACGTGAGGGAGATGACGCTGCGCGCCGCCTTCAGGTCTTCGGGAAAGGAAAGGGCGAGGGACGTGGCCCCCGCCCCGCTGAATGTCGGCAAGGGGGCCTCAGAAGTTGAAGTTGTAGTTCATCCGCAATTCGACATCGCGGGTGTCCTCGAAGATCTGGCCGCCGTTCAGGTCCATCGACAGCGATCCGCTGCCGGTGTGGTAGGTAAACCCGGTGCCGAGCCGCGGCGTGTTGTGCGTCGTCCGCCGGTTCACCCCGTCGTCGTAGCGGTTGAAGTCGGCGCCGATGCTGACGTAGGGCCGGAGCGGGGCGCCCTGGCCGAAGATCGCCTTTGTCCCGATGGAGCCGGTGAGCGCGCTGACGGTGCGCGACGACAGGGCGCCGGCAGAGGGATGATCCTCCGAGAAGCCGGAGACGCCGAGGAAGCTCTCGATCTCCGTGTTGCCCCACATGTAGTTTGCGTTGGCGGTCAGGCCCGCGGCGCGGCGCTCGGCCTCGTAGGAGGTGCCGCCGACCTCGTAATCGGGCCTCGCGAAAAGCGCGTAGCCGGTGACCTCGTAGGTGTCGGAGAGGCGGGTCTTGAAGTAGGGGCCGAAGGACAGCGCGTCCGTTTCCACGTCGATGCCCGCAACGTCCAGGTCGGCGCGGCCGGAGGACAGGAACAGGCCGAGCCGGGTGCCTGCGGCCACCTCCATATCCGCGCCGAGGGTGAATTCGAAGGACCGCCCGTCGATGTCGCCGCTGTAGTTGCGGCCCTGGAGCGAGGCCCAGGCCTGCAGCGGGGAGGACGGGCCGCCGCCGGACAGGAACAGCCCTTGGGTCGAGAGGTTCGGCCCGGTGCCGGTGATGGCGTTGTTGATCGCGTTGCCCACGGCGGCGGTCGATCCGGCCGCCGCGACGGTGGCGCCCGCGCCCTGCGCCGCCGCGGGAAGTCCGCCCCCGGTGGCGGCGCCGCTGTTCGCCGTGGTCCCGGTTCCGGTGCCCGCCCCGGTGGTCGCGGCGGTGCAGGAATAGGTGGCGGTGCCGGACTTGCCGGTGCCCGGCCCGCTCTGTCCGGTGGCGAGGAAGTAGTAGCTGTCGGTCGCGGGGGCGGTGTAGGTGTAGCCGTTGCAGGAGGCGACGGAGTTGCACAGCACCTTTCCGTTCACCTCGATCTTGAAGAACTGGAAGTCGCCCGCGGCGGCGAAGGTCGCGTCCTCGCCGCTTTGCAGGTCGCCGGGGAACCCGTAGGATTGCGAGCCGCCGTAATTGTAGTCGACGGAGAAGAATTCGTTGTTGCAGCCGGCAAGGGCCGCCCCCGCGTTCATGGCACCGATGGAGAGGAAGGCGGCAGCACAGGCGGATGTTCGACGCAGAAGTCTCATGCTGATCCCCGGAACACGTGCGAACCGGCGCTGCCGGTGAGCGGCAAGGCTTGAGAAAGAATATCCCTCCGGGCGGTAAATGCAACGTAAACGCATATCCGGTTTGCGCCCTGTGCATGGTTCTCCGCGATTTGTGATGCTGGGGCGCGGGGTGTTCTGCCCCGTCGGGCCAAGGCGGACATGAAAAAGGCCGGGGACATGCCCCGGCCTTTCGCGTTCGGTCTGGATGGGGCGGATCAGGAACCCGCGATCAGGCCCATCGATTCCAGCTTCAGGATGACCTGATGCGCGCAGTTGTCGACTTCGACATTCTCGGTCTCGACGCGCAGTTCGGGGTTCTGCGGCTCTTCGTACGGGTCGGAGATGCCGGTGAACTCCTTGATCTTGCCTTCGCGTGCCAGCTTGTAGAGGCCCTTGCGGTCACGCTTTTCGCATTCCTCGATCGTGGTCGCGACGTGCACTTCGCAGAAGGCGCCGTATTCCTCGATCATCTCGCGCACGGCGCGGCGGGTCGCGGTGTAGGGCGCGATGGGCGCGCAGATCGCGATGCCGCCGTTCTTGGTGATCTCGGACGCGACGTAGCCGATCCGCTTGATGTTGATGTCGCGGTGCTCTTTCGAGAAGCCCAGCTCGGACGACAGGTGCTTGCGGACGACGTCGCCGTCGAGCAGCGTCACAGGGCGGCCGCCCATTTCCATCAGCTTGACCATGAGCGCGTTGGCGATGGTCGACTTGCCGGAGCCGGAGAAGCCGGTGAAGAACACGGTGAAGCCCTGCTTGGAGCGCGGCGGCTTGGTGCGGCGCAGTTCCTTCACGACCTCGGGGAAGGAGAACCATTCCGGGATCTCGAGGCCCTCGGCCAGACGGCGGCGCAGTTCGGTGCCGGAGATGTTGAGGATGGTGACGTTGTCCTTGTCCTCGATCTCGTCCGCGGGTTCGTACTGGGCGCGTTCCTGCACGTAGACCATGTGCTTGAAGTCGACCATTTCACAGCCGATTTCCGCCTGATGCTCGCGGAAGAGTTCCTGCGCGTCGTAGGGACCGTAGAAATCGTCGCCGGCAGAGTTCTTGCCCGGGCCCGCGTGGTCGCGGCCGACGATCATGTGCGTGCAGCCGTGGTTCTTGCGGATCAGGCCGTGCCAGACGGCTTCGCGCGGACCGGCCATGCGCATGGCGAGGTTCAGAAGCGACATGGTGGTGGTGGAGGCTGGGTACTTGTCCAGCACCGCCTCGTAGCAGCGCACGCGGGTGAAGTGGTCCACGTCGCCCGGCTTCGTCAGGCCGACGACCGGGTGGATCAGCAGGTTGGCCTGCGCTTCCTTCGCGGCGCGGAAGGTCAGTTCCTGGTGCGCGCGGTGCAGCGGGTTGCGGGTCTGGAACGCGACGATCTTGCGCCAGCCGAGCTTGCGGAAGTAGGCGCGCAGCTCGTTCGGGGTGTCGCGGCGGGCGCGGAAGTCGTAGTGCACCGGCTGCTGGATGCCGGTGACGGGGCCGCCGAGGTAGACCTTGCCTGCGGAGTTGTGCAGGTAGTTCACCGCCGGGTGGGCGAGGTCGTCGGCGCCAAAGACCTTCTCGGCCTCTTTCGACTTGTTCGGGATGTACTTGTCGGTGACCGTCATGGTGGCGAGGATCACGCCTTCCTGGTCACGCAGCGCGATGTCCTGGCCTTCCTCGATCTTGGCGGCGAAGTCCTCGGACACGTCCAGCGTGATCGGCATCGGCCAGAGCTGGCCGTCGGCCAGGCGCATGTTCTCGACGACGCCGTTGTAGTCGTCTTCGCCCAGGAAGCCCTTAAGCGGGTAGAAGCCGCCGTTCATCAGCAGCTCGAGGTCGCAGATCTGGCGGGGGGTCAGATCGTGCGAGGTCAGCTCGCCGGCTTCGATCTTCAGCTTCTGGGCGCTGTCGTAGGAGACGTACAGCTCCGGGATGGGCGCAAGATTGGATTGCATCAGTTTGCTCCTGTATTTGAGGGGGACGAGGTCGCTGGCAGAGCCCGTGAGCTCGGCATGGAGCGCCGCGTATTCGGTGAATTTCCGTGCAAGGAAGGCGTCGATCAGCCGGTTCTTGACTGCCGTTCCTTCGGGTGTCAGCGCATAGGCGAAGCGCTGGCGCCGATCCGGCCCGGGCCGGTTGCTGACCACGATCAGGCCCGCGTTCTGCGCCGCCCTGAGCTGCGTGTTGAGCGTGCCGAGAGATATTCCCAGCGCTTCCGCCGTGGCCCGCTGCGAGGCCTCGGGTGCCTTTTCAAGCTGACGCAGCAGGCGGAAGAGCTGATCGTCTTCCCGAAGCGTCGAAGAGGCAGAAAGCGAAGTCATGAAACCGGCGACTCAAAGTGTGTTCAGTGCTGAACGCATCGCATCATTTCGCACCTGCAGCAAACCCCAAAATCCGGGTTAGGAGAAATTTCGCCCATCCGCGCGGATCGCCGTGGCCGATAGGTCACGATCCGCTGCCGCGGCGTCACTTTTTGTCGCGACCCGGCAGTTTTCTCATCGCCTGCTGCATCCCGTCGCCCGGCCAGTCCGGGTGTTCTCGGGCGGCGTCCTTCCATGCGGCGCGGAACCGGCGGACCATGCCAAGGCCCGGCATCATCGGGATGTGGGCCAGTTCCCAGTGAAAGCCGTTGATCGGATCGTCGAAGAAGACACCGTAGTAGCCGGGCGCGTAGATCGCATATTCGGCGGGCGCCTCCGTCACGGGGATGTCGTTCGCCAAAAGGAAATCGCGGTGAAAGGCGTCGACCTCGCGCCGGTTGCGGGCCCAGAGCGCGATGTGGTGCAGGCCCGTGGCGCGGGCGGCGTGATCCAGCTTGCCGCCCGATCGCGCGGGCTGGATGCCGATGTAGGAATGCGGGGCGGGGAACCGCGCCATGTAATAGGTGGAGCGGTAGCCCACATCCATCGTCCAGAAGCTCTTGTAGCCGAGCCAGCCGAACAGCCGGTCGTAGAAGGCCACGGAGGTGTCGTAGTCGAGGACGGAAAGTTCGATGTGATTGATGCCGCGCCAGCGCATGTGCTGTCTCCGTTTTCCGGTCCCGCCTTGCGGGGCGTGATTAACCGGGGCGGATGACGTTCATGCGACAGCGCGGCACGCGCGCGCCGTCAGTCTTCGCCGTCGCCCATGAGGCCCCAGCCATCGGGGGCAAAGCCGTGGTCCAGCGCGAGGCGGGTGGCCACTTCCTCGCCCAGCCAGATGCCGTCGGCCGAGATGATCTGGTCGGGCAGGGTGGCCACGAGGTAGCGGCCTTCCTCGTCGTCCTCCACCCAGTCGCAGTCGAAGCCTTCCTTCGAGAGGGCATCGGCCAGCGGGCGCCAGTCGGCCTCGCCCTCGGGGACGAGGAAATAGTCCACGTCGGCGAATTCGGGCAGGCCCGGGCCGTCGCGCAGTTCGGCATAGGTGGCCCGGGTCTCGGCCCGCTGGGCGGCGAAGTCGTGGTCCATCAGTGTCCCGCTTCGACGGGCACGCCGTAGCCCAGCGGCTCGACCGTGTCCTTGCCGTCGTCGAGGTCCTGTTCGGACAGCCAGCGCTCGGCCTCGAGCGCGGCCATGCAGCCCATCCCGGCCGAGGTCACTGCCTGCCGGTACTTGTGGTCGGTCAGGTCGCCCGCGGCGAAGACGCCAGGGATCGAGGTCTCGGTGCTGTCGGGCTTCGTCTTCACGTAGCCGCCCATGTGGGTTTCCAGCACGTCCTTCACCAGTTCGGAGGCGGGCGCGTGGCCGATGGCGACGAAGACGCCGGCGCAGGGGATCTCGGAAATCTCGCCGGTCTTGACGTTCTTCACCTTCACGCCGGTGACGCCCTTGGGCATGTCGGTGCCCATGACTTCCTCGAGCTGGTGGAACCAGAGCGGGTGGATCTTCGGGTTCTTCAGCAGGCGGTCCTGCAGGATCTTCTCGGCACGCAGCTCGTCGCGGCGGTGGATCAGCGTGACCTTGGAGGCGAAGTTGGTCAGGAACAGCGCCTCTTCGACCGCGGTGTTGCCGCCGCCGATCACCACGATTTCCTGCCCGCGGTAGAAGAAGCCGTCACAGGTCGCGCAGGCCGAGACGCCGAAGCCCTTGAAGGCCTCCTCGGAGGGCATGCCCAGCCACTTGGCGCGGGCGCCGGTGGCGAGGATGATGCTGTCGGCGGTGTAGGTCGTGCCGCTGTCGCCATGCGCCACGAAGGGGCGGACGTCGAAGTCGATCTTCGTGATGATGTCGCCGATGATCTCGGTGCCCATGGCGCGCGCATGCGCTTCCATGTTGACCATCAGATCGGGGCCCTGGATCTCGGTGTTGCCGGGCCAGTTCTCCACCTCGGTGGTGGTGGTCAGCTGGCCGCCGGGTTCCAGCCCCTGCACGAGGATCGGCTCCAGCATGGCGCGGGAGGCATAGACACCTGCGGTGTATCCGGCCGGGCCGGAACCGATGATCAGGACCTTGGTGTGGCGGGTTTGGGACGTCTCTGCCATGGGGCCGCTCCATACGTTCGGGATGGGCCTTGCATATAGTCACCGGGACCACAGGTGCAATGCGTCAGGATTGAGCGAACATGGGATAAGAATATTGCGCTTTTGCGAAATATTATTGCGCGCAGTCCGGGGGCTGGTATAACAAACGCGAAAATTGGCAGGGGGAGAGGCATGCCGACGCATCGGCTAGATCCTATTGATCGCAAGATTCTGTCCGAACTGCAAACGGATGGGCGCATGACGAACGTGGAACTCGCGCGGCGGGTGGGCATTTCCGCGCCGCCCTGCCTGCGCAGGGTGCGGGTTCTGGAAGAGCAGGGCTATATCCAGGGCTACCACGCGGACGTGGACGCCCGGGCGCTCGGGTTCGAGGTGCAGGTGTTCGTCATGGTCGGGCTGCAGAGCCAGGCGGAGTCCGACCTGTCGGCCTTCGAGGCGCGGTGCCGCGGCTGGCCGCTGGTGCGGGAGTGCCACATGCTGAACGGCGAGGTGGACTTCATCCTGAAGTGCGTGGCGCCCGACCTGTCGACCTTCCAGAGTTTCCTGACCGGCGACCTGCTGACGGCGCCGAACGTGGCCAGCGTGAAGACCTCGCTGGTGATCCGCGGCGCAAAGGACGAGCCCGGCGTGCCGTTCGACGTGCTGGAAGAGCGGCTGAGCCGCACCGCCTGACACATGCTGCGCAGGGTGGCGCGAAGCCCCACCCTACAATCTGTCGCGACGGGTCGTAGGGCGGGGCTATGCGCCGCCTGCCTCCCCCGGTCGGGCCGGGTGCGGTCGTCAGGCGTCGATCAGGCCCTCGATGACCTCGCGGGAGGTGCGCGTGGCGCAGGTCTCGCCGAAGTCGCCCAGCGTTTCGAAGTTCGGGAACATCGACATGAACAGCTCGCGCGTCTTTGCGCCGAGCTGCTGGCTGGCGGAATTGCCGGGGTGGAACGTCTCCACCTCCACGCCGCCGACCTTGAGCGTCGTGTGGCGCCGCACCATCAGGTGATACAGCTGCACCGTGCCGGCGGGGCTGATCTGCAGGAAGCGGTCGCCGTCGGTGTATTCCTCCACCCGGGCGAGCACGGCGGCCTGTCCCAGCAGCGCCTTCAGCCGCGCGTGGCGCACGACCATGCGGGCCGCCGGCCCGAAGAGCAGGTCCATCGGCGGGCTGCCGAGACCCATGGCATCCGCGGTCACGCGGGTCAGGTGGGTGAGCGATGTGTCCTCTGTCGCGCGTCCGGGCACGTAGGTCGTGGAGCCGATCCAGGTGACGGGTTCGGAGCCGAGCGCGGTCTGGATGTAGTCGCCGGGCACCAGGTCCTCGATCGCGACCGGGCCGCGCACGGTGTCGATCAGCGTGCCGCGCGCGAAGGCCGAGGCGCATTCCTCGAAGAAGGGCGTCGCCGGGGCGACGTGCTGGGTGAAATCGACGGTCAGGTCCGGCCGCAGGGTGGCGACCTCGAACTTGCGCATGAGAGAACTTGCACGCCGAGGCCGCCCGTCCGTGTGAGCGTCACGGGCCGGAGAAATGGAAGCAGTGCCTGCGTAGGCTGCGGGAGAAAACCCGCGGTGGAGACTGGACATGTGAGCACCCCTTAAAAAGGTCGGTCACAACCGTGCTGGCCCCCACCAACAACGACAGAAGGACGTATGATTTCGCGTCTTCGCTGATGATGAATTAGCCCCAATTCTTCCCGGAGGTCAAAATTGGAGAGGCGCACCCGGGTGTTGCGTCTTCAATCCTCGGGGCGAGGCGGGGATTGTCGGTGGGGGGTGAACGGTTTTGCCACAGTTCGCCCCGCGCGGCCCCGAATCGTCCTCGGTTTCGCCGCTGCAGTTCCTTGGGTGTGGAGCGTGCCGCGCGACGGTGCCCCGGGGGGGGAAACGGAAAAGGCGGGGAAATCCCCGCCCTGTTCCGGCCTGTCATCCGGTCTTCGGTCCGGGCCGGAAGGGCCCGTGTCGGTCAGATGCGCTCAGGCGCGCTTCAGGACCTGCGCCGCCGGTTTGCGGTTCGCGATCATCGCGGCGCGGGGCGCGCCACGCTCCCAGGGCATACGGGTGCTTTCGTTCGCCCTGGCGGTTTCGATGATCGACTTGATGAAGCGACGCTGTTTCATGATCCCGGCTCTTCTCTCTGACTGCTCTGTCGGGCGGCTTGTCCGCCTGTTCTCTGCCCCCGAATGTCGCGGTCAAATGGGGCGGACTTGTGACCGAGTTGGGATAATATCGCGAACCCGGGCGGCATTGTTTCCGAACGGTGCCGCCGACGGTTGGCCGCGATCAGAGCCGGATGGCCGAGATCAACCGGCCGTAGTCCGCCTCACCCGCGTGGGTCGCGCGGCGGTAGGAATAGAACCGGTCCGGGTCGGCGTAGGTGCAGTGGCGGGTCCATTCTGCCTCTACCCCTGCACTGCGCAGGCGGTGCAGCCCGTAGGCGGGCAGGTCGAACAGCATCCGGTCGCCGGTGCCGCTGGCGAAGAAGCGGGTGTTGGCCGGGTCCTCGGCCATGAAGTCGTCGAGGAATTCCGGCCCGACCTCGTAGGCGCCCTGGCTTATCGAAGGCCCGATGACGGCCTGGATGCTGTCACGCTCGGCGCCCAGTGCCTCCATCGCCTCGATCGTCGCTTCCAGCACGCCCCCCAGCGCCCCGCGCCAGCCCGCGTGGGCGGCGGCGATCACGCCGTTGTCGGCATCGGCGAAGAGCACCGGCTGGCAGTCGGCGGTCAGCACGGCGAGGGCGATCCCCTCGGTCGCGGTGACCAGCGCGTCGGCCTTGGGGCGCGGCTCGTCCAGCGGTCCGTCGACGGTCACCGCATCGGCGGAATGCACCTGGTGCACGGTCACAAGCGCGCCGGGCTCCACGCCCAGGGCGTCGGCGACGCGGGCGCGGTTGATCGACACCATCTCCGACTGGTCGGAGGAGCCGGGGCCGCAGTTCAGCCCCGAGAAGATGCCCGAGGACGCCCCGCCCCTTCGGGTGAAGAAGCCGTGGCGGAAGGGTGAAAGGTTGTCGGCGGTGATGATCTCGAGCGTCATTGCTGGCGTCAATCCGGGGTCGTCGTGCGTGCGGGCAGAGGGGCGGCGGGGGCGGGATACATGGCTTTCGGCGCGGCGGACATCAGGACGGATCGGGCAAACCGGTTCCGGGGGGCGGCGGCGCATCCTGCGGGAAGAGCGCCAGCACCTTGAACAGTGACCCCATTTCCGCGGGGTGCGTCAACCGCCGATGTGCGGCAACATGGCTTTCCAGCGCGGCCCCGCCCAGCCCGCGCGCCAGGGCCTGCGCACGCGCCGTGATCCCGAGATGTTCGAGGAACACGCCCTGCGGGGTCAGGGCACTGTGGGCGGCGGGGTGCGCGGCCCCTGCCAGCGCCTCGAAGTCGACATGCGCGGTCAGGTCGGCCTCCCCGGGGCTGTCGAAAGGTTCGGCGGGTTTGTGCCGGTACATCGCCTGGAAGGTGTCGCCGCGAGAGCGCCAGTCGCCGTAGTCGACGATCAGCGCCGCGCCGCCGTGGGCCGCGATGCGGCGGCCGATCTCCTGCGCGATGGCCTGTGCCGGGGCGCAGGTTTCGACGATCTGGCCGGGCTCGGTATCGGCCAGCCGGTGGTCGAGCGCCTCGTGCGGGGCGGGATCGGTGAGGCCGAGCACGGGCGCGCCGTCCTTCAGGCCGACGACCCGTTCCTGCCAGCCTTTCGCGTGGCGCTGGAACTGGCGGATCGGCAGGGCGTCGAAGAACTCGTTGGCGATCATGAACAGCGGCGCCTCGGGGAGGGAGACGACCGAATCGTGCCATGTCGCGCCGGGCAGGCGGCTGGCCTGTTCGGCACGCAGGGCGGGCGAGGTTTCCACCAGGTGCAGGGTCAGCGCATCGTGGAAGCCGGGCACGCGGGCGGTGGCGCGCAGGGCGTCGGCCATGAGCGTGCCGCGTCCGGGGCCGAGCTCGCACAGCACGAAGGGGTCGGGCGCGCCCTGGTCCAGCCAGCTTTGCGCCAGCGCGAGGCCGATCAGCTCGCCGAACATCTGGGAGATCTCCGGCGCGGTGGTGAAGTCGCCCCCAGCCCCCAGCGGATCGCGGGTGGCGTAATAGCCATGCTCCGGGTGCGAGAGGCACAGCGCCATGTAATCGGCCAGCGTGAGCGGCCCGGTGCGCGAGATCTGGCGGGTGACGATATCCTTGAGCGCGGTCATGCGGTGCGCGCACCGGCCCCGGACCTGCGCCGCCGCGCCCAGAGGATCAGGGCGAGACCGCCGAGGATCATCGGCAGGGTCAGGAGCTGGCCCATGGTCAGGCCGAAGCCGTCGATGTGCAGCGCAAGGCCGGTGGGGTTGCCGGGGCTGACGAACTGCGCGTCGGGCTGGCGGAAGAACTCCACCACGAAACGGGCGAGGCCGTAGCCCGCGAAGAACGTCCCGGCGACGACGCCCGGGGTCTTCAGCGCACCGCGCCGCACCAGCATGAGCAGGACGAGGCCGAGGAGCAGCCCTTCGAGCATTGCCTCGTAGATCTGCGAGGGGTGGCGGGCGCAGAGCTCTCCGATGGGCTGGCCGCAGGACTGGGCCATGTCGCCGGGAAAGATCACCGCCCAGGGCGCGTCGGAGGGGCGGCCCCAGAGCTCGGCGTTGACGAAGTTGGCGAGCCGCCCGAGCAGTAGCCCCGGCGGCGTGGCCAGCGCGAGCAGGTCGGCGGTGGGCAGCATGGGGATGCGGTTGCGGGCGCAGAAGATCAGCGTCGCGACGATGACCCCGAGGAGGCCGCCATGGAATGCCATGCCGCCCTGCCAGATCATCGGGATCTCGAGCGGGTGGCTCAGGTAGTAGCCCGGCATGTAGAACAGCACGAAGCCCAGCCGTCCGCCGATGATGACCCCGAGGATGATCCAGGTCAGCAGGTCCTCGACCTGGCGTGGCGTCATCGGCGGCGTGTCGGCGGGCCAGAGCGGGGCGCGTTTGAGCGCACTGACGGCCAGCCGCCAGCCGATCAGGATGCCCGCGATATAGGCCAGCGCGTACCAGCGCAGCGCGAATTCCATGCCGAAGGCGGAGACGGAGAAGACCTCGGACGAGAGGTTCGGGAAGGGGATGGCTGCGATCATGGATGCCTCTTGCCTGTGCTCCGGGGATGCCGTCAACCTTGAGCGTCGGGCCTTTGGTGTCCATATAGGTATGAAACGCAAAGCCGGAGTGACTTTCATGCAAACCCGCAACAAGGTTTTCGACGATCTGAGCCAGCTGATGACCAACGCCATGGGCGTGGCGCAGGGGGCGAGGGAAGAGGCGGAGACCGCCTTCAAGGGAATGGTGGACCGCTGGCTGGCGGACCGCGACTTCGTGACCCGCGAGGAATTCGACGCCGTCCGCGCCATGGCGCAGAAGGCGCGCGAGGAGAACGAGGCGCTGAAGGCGCGGCTGGACAAGCTGGAGTCGTCCTCGAAGTAAGGGATTGCGCCCTGCTGCCGCAGGTCGCCACGGGGCGGGCGCGGGGCTGACGCCCCGCGCCCGCTGCGTTTTCTGGGCTGTCCGGCGCATGATGTGCGGGGGCGCCTTCTGGGGCGCCGTGCTGCGAGGGGCCTGCCCCTCGCGCTCCCCGAGGTATTTGGACAAGGTGAAACGGGGCGGGCGCCCGGTTTCTGGTATACCGTTTGACTTGGCGGGCCGCTTCGGTGTTTGTGTCAGCGCAAACAGGGAGGTGAGCCATGTATCTCGGTCTGGATCTCGGGACATCGGGCCTGCGGGCGCTTCTGGTGGGCGAGGACGGCGCGCCGGTCGCGAGCGTGTCGGAAAGCTATCAGACCGCGCATCCCAATCCCGGCTGGTCGGAGCAGGACCCGGCGGTCTGGGTGGCGGCGGTCGATGCCGTGCTGACGCGGATGGCGGCGGAGCGTCCGGCGGACATGGCGGCGGTGCGGGGCATAGGCGTATCGGGGCACATGCACGGGGCGGTGTGCCTCGATGCCGGAGGTGTGGTGGTGCGGCCCTGCATCCTTTGGAACGACACCCGCAGCTTTGCCGAGGCGGCGGCGCTGGACGCGACCGACGGTGTGCGGTCCTTGTCCGGCAACATCGTCTTCCCCGGCTTCACCGCGCCGAAACTGGCGTGGATGGCCGCGCATGAGCCCGAGGCCTTCGCGCGCGTCGCGCATGTGGTGTTGCCCGCGGGCTACATGAACTTCCACCTGACCGGAGAGCTGTTCGCCGACATGTCCGACAGCGCCGGCACGTCCTGGCTGGACGTGGGCGCGCGCGACTGGTCCGGGCGGCTGCTGGAGGCGGGCGGCATGACGCGGGCGCAGATGCCGCGGCTGGTCGAAGGCTCCGAGGTGGGCGGGCAGTTGCGCCGCGATCTGGCCGAGCGCTGGGGCATGACCGGCACCGTGGCCGTCGTGGGCGGCGCGGGTGACAATGCGGCCTCGGCCTGCGGGGTCGGCGCGATGCGCGAGGGGCAGGGCTTCGTGTCGCTTGGCACCTCGGGCGTGCTGCTGACCGGGCGCGACGGCTATGCGCCGCTGCCGGAGAGCGCGGTCCACACTTTCTGCCACGCGGTGCCGGGGCAGTGGTACCAGATGGGGGTGATCCTCGCCGCGACGGATTCGCTGAACTGGCTGTCGCGGGTCACGGGGACGTCGCCCGCCGACCTGGCGCGCGAGCTGGGCGACGAGATCGCGGGGCCGGGGCGGCTGCGCTTCCTGCCGTATCTCTCGGGCGAGCGGACGCCGCACAACGACGCGCGCATCCGGGGCGGTTTCCTGAACATCGAGCAGGCGACGGACCGCCGCGCCATCACGCAAGCGGTGATGGAGGGCGTGGCCTTTGCGCTTGGCGACTGTGCGCTGGCCCTCGGCCAGACCGGGGTCCGGCTGCAGAGCCTTCTGGCGATCGGCGGCGGCGCGGCCTCGCGCTTCTGGGTGAAGACCATCGCCACGGTGCTGGGCGTGCCGCTTGACCTGCCGGAGGCCGGGGATTTCGGCGCGGCGCTGGGGGCGGCGCGGCTGGCCATGGTGGGCTGCGGTGCGGGCACGGTCGAGGAGGTCATGGTGGCCCCCGCCGTGCGCGAGACCGTCGCACCGGAGGCAGCCCTCGCGGACGCCTATGCCGAGGCCTTCGCGGCCTACCGCGCGACCTATCCGGCGGTGAAGGACCTGCCGTAACACGTATCCTTGGGAGGGGATTTGACATGACGACCGGATTTTTCGAGGGGATTGCGCCGCTTCGGTACGAGGGGGCCGACAGTGCGTCGGAGCTCTGCTTCCGGCATTACGACCCGGACGAGGTGGTGCTGGGCAAGCGGCTGGAGGAACACCTGCGCTTTGCCGTGGCGTGGTGGCATTCCTTTGCCTGGGAGGGGGGCGATCCCTTCGGCGGGCAGACCTTCGTGCGTCCCTGGCATCCGCAGGACGACATGGGCCGGGCGAAGATGAAGGCCGATGTTGCCTTCGAGATGTTCGACCTGCTGGGCGTGCCGTTCTACTGCTGGCATGACGCGGACCTCCGCCCCGAACAGGGCGACTACGCGAAGAACCTGAGCACGCTGGAAGAGATCACCGATTACATCGGCGAGAAGCAGGCGGCCTCGAAGGCGAAGCTCCTGTGGGGCACGGCGAACATGTTCTCGCACCGGCGCTGGATGGGCGGGGCCTCCACCAACCCCGATCCGGACGTGTTCGCCTATGCCGCCGCCACGGTGAAGGGCTGCATGGACGCGACCCACAAGCTGGGCGGCCAGAACTACGTGCTGTGGGGCGGGCGCGAGGGCTACGAGACGCTGCTGAACACCGACCTGAAGCAGGAGCTGGACCACATGGGCCGTTTCCTGTCGATGGTGGTCGACTACAAGCACAAGATCGGGTTCGAAGGCACGATCCTCGTGGAGCCGAAGCCGCAGGAGCCGTCGAAGCACCAGTACGACTTCGACGTGGCCACCTGCATCGGGTTCCTGCGCAAGTACGGGCTGGAAAACGAGGTGAAGCTGAACATCGAGCAGGGCCACGCGATCCTGGCCGGGCATTCCTTCGAACATGAGCTGGCGCTTGCCGCGGCGGAGGGGATGCTGGGGTCCATCGACATGAACCGCAACGACTACCAGTCCGGTTGGGACACCGACCAGTTCCCGAACAACGTGCCGGAGGTGGCGCTGGCCTACTACCACGTTCTGAAGGGCGGCGGCTTCACCACCGGGGGCACGAACTTCGACGCGAAGCTGCGGCGGCAGAGCATCGACCCGATCGACCTGATCGCGGGCCACGCGGGCGGCATGGACGTCTGCGCGCGGGGGCTGAAGGCGGCCGCGGCGATGATCGAGGACGGCGGGCTGGAGCAGGCGCTGGACGAGCGGTACGCCGGCTGGCAGAGCGAGGGGGCGCGGGCGATGCTGGGCTCCGACCTGGCGAGCATCCAGAAGCGGGTGCTGGACGAGCGGATCGAGCCGGAACCGCGCTCCGGCCGGCAGGAGCGGCTGGAGAACTACGTGAACCGCTTCGTCTGACGGCTGCGGCTGGCGGGGCTAGTGGCCAGGTCGCGGAGGCGCGCGTCGGTCAGGCGGGCGCCTTTGCAGGTCCTTGCCGGAACGGGCATGGCGCCTCACTGCGGACCCGATGTTTGAACGGGCTCTTTCATGCGGGAGGAAAATGTCGATGGCCCAGGTTGCTGCGGGAGATCTGGCGCCTGTCGCTGCACTGAGCCGCACCGGGAAAGGCGGCGCGAAGCCCCGCCCTACGATTTGTTCCGCGCCGGCACGATCTGCTGAACGATGCCCACGGCGATCAGGTAGACCGAGGTCACGACCAGACCCCAGTGGGCCCAGCTTTCCGGGTGGAACTCGACCCAGGCGGCCCAGCCCGCGAAGAACGTCCAGGCCAGCGCCACCGGCAGGGACAGTGCGCGCCAGCGCTCGGTCCGGACGGGGTGGATGAACTTCAGCGGCAGGAACATCGCGACCGCCAGAACGGTGATCAGCATGAGGATCACCCAGAACCCCGGCTTGATCGCGAAGAGCACGAGGATCAGCATGTTCCAGCAGCCCGGGAAACCATGGAATGAATTGTCGGTCGTCTTCATCCGGCTGTCGGCAAAATACATCGCGCTGGCGAAGGTGATGACGATGATCGCGAACCAGCCGGTCCAGCCGGGCAGCAGCCCGCTCTGGAAAAGCGCGAAGGCCGGGATGAACACGTAGGTCAGGTAGTCGATGATCAGGTCCAGGAGCACCCCGTCGAAGCGCGGCGCGTTGGTCTTGACGTCGTATTTCCGGGCCAGAGGTCCGTCCACGCCGTCGACCGCGAAGGCGATCACCAGCCAGAGGAACATCACCGGCCAGTTCTCCTGCACGGCCGCCAGCAGGGCGAGCATGGCGAAGACGGCGCCGGTGGCGGTCAGCAGGTGGACACAGAGGGCGCGGGCTTCGACGGTCACGGTGGACTTCAGGCTCGGGGTCATCGACCCGTCATGAAGGAAATCGGGTGGGAAAGCAAACGATCAGAAGGACGTGCCGCAGCCGACTGTTGGATGGGGGCTCCGCCCCCGCGGCCTCCGAAGAGGCCGCTCCCCCGAGGTATTTGGACCAAGATGAAGGGCAGGGCGGCGCTTCTGCCTTCATCTTGGCAAAAATACCTGACTTCGCGCCGAAGGCGCGCGGGTCGTCTCGCGGAACGCGAGGCGAAACCCGGCTCAGGTGCCGGACGGCGGGGTGCGCATGAGGTTGGCAAGATGCGCCAGATCGGAGCCGAAGCCTTCTTCCACGTGGTGGGCGGCGCTGCGGCGGGCGTCTTCGGGCTTGTTCTGGTTCAGCTTGAACGTGCTGTCGACCTGCGCGACCTGCAGCCGGAAAGGCAGGATCATGCGCAGGAAGCGGGCGGTCGTTTCCTCCGACATCTTGTCCATGGTCCAGGGTGTCTTGCCGGGGATGAACTCCTCGAAGGCGGCGGTCTGGCGGGCAAGCATGTCGGGCAGGTCCTCGGGCGGCAGCGGCTGCAAGGTGCCTGAAAGGTGCACGGCTACGTAGTTCCAGGTCGGCACCTGGTCGTCGAGGCCGTACCAGTCCGGCGAGACGTAACCATCCGGCCCGGTGACGGCCAGGGTCACTTCGCGCGGTTCGCGGCAGGCGCGGGCGATGGGGTTTGAGCGCGTCAGGTGCAGGTCGACCGTCCGGCCGTCCCCGGCCAGCAGGAAGGGCACATGCGCGAGGTGCGGCGCCGCGCTGGTCGAGAGGCAGAGCGTGCCGAAGGCCCGGCTGCGCGCGAAGTCGAGGGCGACGGTCTCTTCGGTCTGACGGAAGGCGGGATTGGTGTGCATGGGGTCTTGGGATCCGGTCTGGGGCCGCGGCGTTCGTCGCATGTGGCTTGCGCCGGGTAAAGCGTGGATCGTGCCGGGCGTCGGGCCAGAGGCGCGGCGTGGTGCCGAGGGCTCAGAGCGGCGTGGCGGTCAGCCGGGTGCCTTCGCTGCCGGTGATGCGCGCGGCGACAATCTGGCCGGTGGGTTGCGGCGTGGCGAAGGTGACCTCGGTGAATTGTTCCGTGCGGCCCATGTCGGGCGCTTCCATCAACACCTGCGCCGTGCGCCCCTCCTGCGCTGCGAGATGGCGGATCACGGCGGCGTCGCCAGCGGCGCGCAGGCGGGCGGCGCGGTCCTTGATCGTGGTGCCGTCCACCCGGTTGGGGATCTTGGCGGCCGGTGTGCCGGGCCGTGCCGAGTAGGGGAAGACGTGCAGCCACGTCAGGCCGCAGTCCTCCACCAGCCGCAGCGAGGCGTCGAAGTGTTCGTCCGTCTCGGTCGGGAAGCCCGCGATGATGTCGGCCCCGAAGGTCATGTCGGGGCGCAGGGCGCGCGCCTCCTCGCAGAAGCGGATGGCGTCGTCGCGCAGGTGGCGCCGCTTCATCCGCTTCAGGATCAGGTCGTGGCCGTGCTGCAGGGACAGATGCAGGTGTGGCATCAGGCGCGGCTCGGTCGCGATGGCCTGCATCAGCGCGTCGTCCGCCTCGATCGAGTCGATGGAGGAGATCCGCAGGCGCGGAATGTCGGTCAGCTTCATCAGCCGCAGCACAAGGTCGCCGAGCCGTGGCTGCCCGGGCAGGTCCGCGCCCCAGGACGTCAGGTCGACGCCGGTCAGCACGACCTCGTTGTAGCCCTCGTCGCGCAGCCGCTTCACCTGGTCGACCACCACCCCTGCCGGAACGGAGCGCGAGTTGCCGCGGCCGTAGGGGATGATGCAGAAGGTGCAGCGGTGGTCGCAGCCGTTCTGCACCTGCACGTAGGCGCGCGAGCGGGTGCCGAAGCCGTCGATCAGGTGGCCGGCGGTTTCCTCGACCGACATGATGTCGTTGACCAGCACGCGGGGCGTGTCGCCGATGAAATCGGGGGTCAGGCGGCGCCACGTCTCGGGCGCCATCTTCTCGGTGTTGCCGATGACGTGGGTGACCTCGTCCATCGCGGCAAAGCTGTCGGGGTCGATCTGCGCGGCGCAGCCGGTGACGATCAGCGGCGCGTCGGGGTTGTCGCGGCGCAGGCGGCGGATCTCCTTGCGGGCCTTGGCCACGGCCTCGGAGGTGACGGCGCAGGTGTTGACGATCACCGCGTCGGTCAGCCCGGCGTCGGCGGCGAGGCGCTTCATCGCTTCCGTCTCGTAGGCGTTGAGGCGGCAGCCCAGCGTGGTGAATCGGGGCGCGTCGGTCATTGGCCCAGCCATTCGGCGGTCAGCGTGCCGGTGAAGACATGCGAGGTGGGGCCGGTCATCCAGACGCCGTCCTCGCGCCAGTCGACCTGCAGCGTGCCGCCGTCGAGGTCGATGCGCACGGCGCACCCGGTCAGCCCCCGACGGGCGGCAGCGACGGCGGTGGCGCAGGACGAGGAACCGGAGGCCAGCGTCAGCCCCGCGCCGCGCTCCCAGACCCGCATCCGCAGGTGGTCGGGGCCGACAAGGCTCGCCACCTGCACGTTGGTGCGTTGCGGAAAAAGGGGGTGATGCTCGATGGCCGGGCCGAAGGTCGTGAGGTCCACGGCTTCTGCATCCGCCACGAAGAAGGTGCAGTGCGGGTTGCCCATGGAGGTCGCCACCGGATCGCCGTCGATGGGCAGGTGCAGGGTGTCCACCTCCTCCGCCAGCGGAATGCGCTGCCAGTCGAGGACCGGCGCGCCCATGTTCACGGAGGTCAGCCCGTTTCCGGCATCCACCGCATGCAGCGCGCCGTGGTCGGTGGTCAGGACAAGGCGGTCCTTGCCGGTCTCGGTCATCAGGTGCCGGGCGATGCAGCGGGTTGCGTTGCCGCAGGCCGCCGAGGTCGAGCCGTCCGAGTTCAGGAAAACGAGGTGCGCGTCCGCGTTGCGGCCCGGCTCGATCAGGGCGAGCTGGTCGAAACCCACGCCCATGTGCCGGTCCGCCAGCCGCATGGCCAGTTCGGGTGTCACCTGAACGGCGCGCGCACGGGCGTCGATGACAACGAAATCGTTGCCGAGCCCGTGCATCTTCATGAAGGGCAAGCCTGTGTCGCGCGCGTTGTCCATGGCGCGCATATACGCCCGAAGACCGACGCGCGCCAGAGGGGGTGGCAAGGCCGGCGGTCACTCCGTCGCGACGAGGAAACGCCGTTCGGTGGTATCGGCGGAAGCTTGGTGGTTCCTGGCCGTTGGTGGGCCGGGCCGCGGTCGGGCAGAGGCGGGTGGCCAGCGGGTTGGGTAGGCCTGCGAGGCCCGGGTGCCTTTGGCGATTGTGGCTGGGTCTGTGTCCGCTATTCATCGGTCTGGTCGACGCGGGAGAGAGCGGCCGGTGGAGCACTCCGACGAAGACGAGCGGCAGCACGACCGGACGGTCATGTCGCCAGCGGCTGATTCCCTGTGACAGCGGCGCCATAGACGTTCCCGACATGTGCTTTTTCGTTTATACACAAGCCATTCGACGATACTGCCCATAGTCAGAGAAAAAGCCGGATATCGGGGTTGACGGGATTCGCAGTTGTGACTAGACAGCGCTCCACACAGTGGGCCGTTAGCTCAGTTGGTAGAGCAACTGACTTTTAATCAGTGGGTCGCAGGTTCGAATCCTGCACGGCTCACCACTGACTTCCCGGAATGACGGCACATGATCGTCGATGCGAACGGGTTCAGTTACCTTCCTTACATGACCGACCGTGGTTCTGGTGCCTTTAGGGCTGCGGCAAGGAGTGCCGTGTGGCGTCCGGCGGGCTTCGGAGCAGACGGATCTTGCGGGGCGGCGGTGCGTTGAGCGCCAACGTATGCGAATCGTGTACTTTTGGTGCCGATTGCATAAGGGGAGTTTTCGTCTGGGTCGCCTCCCGGCCAGTGAAAGATCGGGACGTGCCGCATCCTGCGCAACCTTAGAAAGCTGCGACAGCAGTTTGTGGGACCGGGGCAGGAAAGGCAGACGCCGCGCAAAGCGGCGTCCCCCCCTCATGTCACGGATATGAGCCCGTCGTCGAAGGTTGTCGTGGTGGTCGCCAATTGGCCGTTCGCATCGTACTCGAAGACCCGCTGCATCCAGTCGTAGACGTCGTCGGAGTCGACCGTCGTGCCCTCGGTCCGGAGGCCGTCGACGAAGGTCTCCGTGTAGATGCGCCCGTCGTCGTAGGTTGTCACGAACTCGTCCGGGTTGCCGCTGGTGTCGAAGGTGCGGTCCTGACGGGTCCAGACGAAGGCGTCCTCGGCGTCGATCACGCTGTGGGCGGTGCGGATGCCATCGGTGTAGGTGGTCGTCGCGATGCGGCCATCGTCGAACACGGTTTCCCGGGACAGACGCACGCCGTTCGCGTCGAAGGTGTCCGTGGTCGCGCTGCTGGACAGGACCTTGCCGTCGGCCCGGGTCAGGACCGTTTCCCAGCTGCCATCATCGAGGAAGGTCGCGGTCCGCACGCGGCCATTGTCGTAGGTCGTCACGTATTCCGCCGGGGCGCCGCTGGCGTCGAAGACTTGGTCCTTGCGGGCCCAGCCGAAGGCGTCGTCGTGGTCGACGATGGAATGGCTCGCGCGCTTGCCGCCGGTGAAGGTGGTCGTGGCGATGCGGCCGTCATCGAAGACGGTCTCGCGCTCTGTCCGTGCGCCGTCGTCGTCGAAGGTCGTGGTGGTCACGTTGCCTTTCAGGATCGCGTCGTCGGGGCCGCGCAGCACGGTTTCCCACTGTCCGTCGCCAAGGTAGGTGCGGGTCCGGACGCTGCCGTCGTCGTAGGTGGTCGAGAAGCCGACCGGGGTGCCGTCCGCGTCGAAGCTGCGGGTCTTCTGCGCCCAGTCGAAACTGTCGCCTCCGTCGCTGATCGTGTAGGTGGCGCGCGTGCCGTCGACGTAGGTGGTGGTGGCGGTGCGGCCATCGTCGAAGACCGTCTGCCGCGTGGCGGGCTGGCCTTCGCCGTCGAAGGTGGTGGTGGTCTCATTGCTCCAGCGGATGCTGTCGTCGGGACCGCGCATGACGGTTTCCCAGCGGCCCGGCTCGATCAGGGTGCCGGTGCGGATGCGCCCGTCGTCGTAGGTTATCGCGTATTCCAGTGGCGCACCGTTTGCGTCGTAGGTGCGGTCCTGCCGCGCCCAGGCAAAGACATCGTCGCTGTCCACAACGGAATAGGCGGCCCGGCGCCCGCCCTCGTAGGTGGTCTCGGCGACGCGGCCGTTGTCGAAGGTCACCTGGACCTGGGATTTCCGCCCCTGCGCGTTGAAGGTCGTGGCCTTGCTTGTCCACGGGCGGAGGTTGTCCTCTGCCTCGCCATCCACAAGCGTCGTCACCCGGTTCACGTAGACATCGACGCTGGCCGAGGTGCGGTGGCCAAGCGCGTTGGCGATCTCGTAGGTGAAGCTGTCCGCTCCATGGTAGCCCGCGGTGGGCGTGTAGACGATCCGGCCGTCCTGCGCGGTGACGGTGCCGTGGCTGCCCTGCGCGACGGAGGCGATGGTCGGCACGCCGCCGTTGCCGTCCGCGTCGTTGTCCAGCACGTCGATGGTGACGGCGCTGTCCTGCGCGGTGGTCACGCTGTCGTCCTGCGCGGTGGGCAGGTAGGTGTTCACCGCCGTGACCGTCAGGGTCTGCGCCGAACTTGCCACGCCGTCCGAGGCCGTCACGATCAGCGCGTAGTCGGAGGTTCCCGCCGCGCTATTGGGCAGGAGCTCGGCCACGTTGCCGGCATAGGCGATCTCGCCCGTCGCCGGGTCGATGGTGAAGAGCCCCGCATCCGCACCCGAAAGCGAGAAGGTGACCGCGTGGCCCTGCGCGTCGGTGGCGCTGGCGGTGTAGACCGGCCCGGCCTGTCCCTGTGTCAGGGTCACCGCCGTGTCGGCGGGCAGGGCGGGGGCGGTGTTCACGAGGTCCGCAATGGCATGATCCGAAGTCGTCACCCCGTCCGTCAGGCGCAGCGTCTGGATGTTCTCCAGCCGGTCCGTGCCCTCGCCGGCCGAGCTGACCTGGTACACGCCGCCGCCCAGGTCGGTGACGAAAAGGCCGGACAGCGGGGTCCGGTACACGGCCACGTTGTCGTCTGGTCCGGTCGACCCGAGGATGGTGTCGTCGCCCGCGCCGCCCTCGGCCGTGTCGTTGCCTGCGCCAAGGGTGATGTGGTCGTTGCCGGCCCCGCCGGACACGTTGTCGTTTCCGGCCCCGGCGCCGATCGTGTCGCGCCCGCCATTGCCGGTGAGCGTGTCGTCCAGCGCGCCGCCACGCAGGTTGTCGTGGCCCGATCCGCCTTCGAGGTCGAACTGCTCCACTTTGGCGAAGGTCTGGTAGACGTAGCCGTATGCGTCGACGTAAACCCGGTAGTAGACCGACCCGTCGGACTGCGGATGGTAGGTGATGCCGTTGGTGGCCGTCCTCCAGTCCAGGGTCAACAGGTCGGTGCCCGTGCCGCCATCGAAGTAGCCCGATCCGATGGCGAGCAGGTCGGTGGCGAAATGGTCGTCGCCCGCGCCGCTGCTGAACCAGTTCGACAGGTTGAACCAGTTGACGTGCGAGGCAACGCCCCGCGTGTCGAGCGTGTCGTTGCCCGCCCCGGTCGCGAGGTGGATCTGTTCGATGCCGGAGACGCGCGTCTCGTTCTCCGTTCCGGCGTGGAACACCGCTTCGGCGGTCTGCGCGTCGGCCAGGATCAGGGAAATGTCCTCTGCCGGGTCGATCTCGGTCCCGGGGGCGAACCGCATGTCGAGCTGCAGCCAGTCATGGCCTTCGCCCGCGATGATCGTGTCGCCCTTGTCCGCGCCGTAGATCCGGTCGTTGCCGCCGTTGGAGACGAAGCGATCCCGCCCGCCAATGGCGCGCAGGCTGTCGTTGCCGGAGCCGGAGGTGATGTCCAGTTCCTCGAGGTCCGAGAAGTACTGGTAGATGTAACCCCAGCCGTTCAGGTAGCCGCGATACCATGTGCTGCTGGAATTGCTCTGGTACTCGACGGCGTTGGCGGTGGCCGACCAGTCGATGGTCAGCCTGTCGTATCCCGCCCCGGCCACGAAGTTCGCCGTGCCGCGCGACAGGTGATCGGTCAGATAGGCGTCGTCACCCGCGCCTGCGTCGAAGTGGTTGTTGTAGCCGAACAGGTCGTAGGTCGAAAAGACGCCGCGCGCGTCGAAGGTGTCGTTGCCCGCGCCGGTGTAGAGGTGGATCTGCTCGATACCCTGTAGTTGCGTCTCGTCCTCGGTGCCCGCGTAGTAGGTCGCCGTGTCCGACTGCAGGTCGAGCAGGTTGACGGTGATATCCTCTGCCGGGTCGATCTCGCTCGCGGGATCGAAGCGCAGGTCGAGCGACACCCAGTCGTGACCCTCGCCCGCGATGATCGTGTCGCCTTTGTCCGCGCTGTGGATACGGTCGTTGCCGCCGTTGGTGACGAAACGGTCCCGCCCGCCGATGGCGCGCAGATTGTCGCCACCCGAACCGGAGGTGATATCGATTTCTTCGATGTCCGAGAAGTACTGGTAGATGTAACCCCAGCCGTTCACGTAGCCGCGATACCACGTGCTGCTGGAGTTGCTCTGGAATTCGACGGCGTTGGCGGTGGCCGACCAGTCGATGGTCAGCTTGTCGTAGCCCGCCCCGGCCACGAAGTTTCCAGTGCCGCGCGACAGGTGATCGGTCAGGTAGGCGTCGTCGCCTTCGCCCGCATCGAAGTGATTGCTGTAGGTGAAGTAATCGCTGGAGGACGCCACTCCGCGCGCGTCGAAGGTGTCGTTGCCCGCGCCGGTGTAGAGGTGGATCTGCTCGATCCCCTGCAATTGCGTCTCGTCGGCGGTGCCCGCGTAATAGGTCGCGGTGTTCGACTGCAGGTCGAGCAGGTTGACGGTGATGTCGTCTGCCGGGTCGGTCTCCGTCGCGGGATCGAAGCGCAGGTCGAGCGACACCCAGTCGTGGCCCTCACCCGCGATGATCGTGTCGCCTTTGTCCGCGCTGTGGATGCGGTCGTTGCCGCCGTTGGTGACGAAACGGTCCCGCCCACCGATGGCGCGCAGGCTGTCGTTGCCAGACCCGGAGGTGATGTCGATCTCTTCGATGTCCGAGAAATACTGGTAGATGTAACCCCAGCCGTTCACGTAGCCGCGATACCACGTGCTGCTGGAGTTGCTTTGGTACTCGACGGCATTGCCGGTGGCCGACCAGTCGATGGTCAGCTTGTCATAACCCGCCCCGGCCACGAAGTTCCCTGTGCCGCGCGACAGGTGATCGGTCAGGTAGGCGTCGTCTCCTTCGCCCGCATCGAAGTGATTGCTGTAGGTGAAGTAATCGCTGGAGGACGCCACGCCCCGCGCGTCGAAGGTGTCGTTGCCCGCGCCGGTGTAGAGGTGGATCTGCTCGATCCCCTGCAATTGCGTCTCGTCGGCGGTGCCCGCGTAATAGGTCGCGGTGTTCGACTGCAGGTCGAGCAGGTTGACGGTGATATCCTCTGCCGGATCGGTCTCGGTCGCGGGATCGAAGCGCAGGTCGAGCGATACCCAGTCGTGGCCTTCGCCCGCGATGATGGTGTCGCCCTTGTCGGTGCCGTGGATGCGGTCGTTGCCGCCCTGCGTGATGAAGCGATCCCGGCCGCCGATGGCATAGAGAATGTCGCTGCCTGCGCCGGTCTTGATGTCGATCTCTTCGATGTCCGAATAGTAGAGGTAGGTGTACCCGTAGTTGTCGACGTAGGTCCGGTAAAAGGTGTCGGTCGAATTGGACAACAGCGTGGTGGCGTGGAGCGTCGCGCTCCAGTCGAGGATCAGCTTGTCGTAGCCCTCACCGGCCACGAACCGCGAGAAACCGAGCGCGCTGAGGTCGGTGGCGAACAGGTCGTCCCCATCGGCTGCGTCGAAGTAGTTGCTCTTGTTGAATACGTTGTAGTTCGATCCCACGCCGCGCGTGTCGACGGTATCGTTGCCCGCGCCGGTGTAGAGCGTGAACTGCTCAATGCCCTGGACGTGCGTTTCGTCGCCGGTGCCGGCAAAGAAAACAGCTTCTGCGGAGGCGATGTCCGCCAGGACAAGAGAGATGTCCTCCGCCGGGTCGGTCTCTGTCGTCGGGTCGAAACGCAGGTCGAGGTGGGCCCAGTCGTGACCTTCGCCCGCAACGATTGTGTCGCCCTTGTCCGCGCCGTGGATGCGGTCGTTGCCGCCCTGCGTGATGAAGCGGTCGCGGCCGCCCACGGCATAGAGTTCATCGCTGCCTGCGCCGGTCTCGATGTGGATCTCTTCGATGTCGGAGTAGTGCTGGTAGACGTAGCCGAAGTTGTCGGCGTAGGTCCGGTAGAAGGTGCCGCCCGAGTTCGACGTCAGGTTCACTAGGTATTTCGCCGTGCTCCAGTCGAGGATCAACCTGTCATAGCCCGCGCCCGCGGTGAACACGGTGGCCCCGAGCGCCAGCAGGTCGGTGGCGAAGGTGTCGTCGCCATCGCCGGAATCGAAGGCGTTCGAGGTGTTGAAGTGGTTGCTGCTGGAGGCGACGCCGCGCGTGTCCAAGAGGTCGTTGCCCGACCCGGTGGTCAGGCGGATCTGCTCGATCCCCTCCCAGCGGGTTTCGACCGCGGTGCCGGCATTGACCGTGACCGTCCCGTCTTGCGTATCGGCAAGCCGCAGCGTGAAGTCGAGCCCGAGGTCCACGTCGTCTGCCGTGCGCACGGTCGCGTAGACGAGGTCATGCCCCGCCCCGCCGGACACGTCCAGCGCGCCGCGATAGCCGTACAGCCGGTCGCTGCCGCCGTTGCCGTGCAGCGTGTCGTCGAGGTCGCCGCCGACCAAGGTGTCCGATCCGGCGCCGCCCTGCAGGTCGAAGGCCTCGATGCCGTCGAAGTAGACATAGGTGTAACCGAAGTTGTCGACGTGCGTGCGATAATAGGTGCCGCCGGAGTTGCTCGTGTAGTTGATGGTTCCGGTCGCGTCGGACCAGTCCATCCGCATGATGTCGGCGGTGCCGAGGTCGCCGTGGATGTAGTTTGACCCCAGCGAGGCAAGCGACAGCCGCAGGTCGTCGTCGCCGTCGTCGCCGTTCATCACGGCACGTCCGCCCGCACCCGCGATGATCGTGTCGTTGCCGTCTCCGCCGCTGATGGTGTCGCCGTAGGCGTTGCCGGTGATCCGGTTGTCCAGCGCGTTGCCGGTGATCGCCATGGCGCGGGCGTTGTCTGTGACGGTCAGGTCCTCGACGGCCACGGCCTGCACCGACATGTCGAAGCTTCCCGTCCCGGCAGAGAGCAGTTCGATCAGGTCGTGGCCGTCGCTGTCCGCGATCGAATCCAGTGCGTTGTCGACGACGTAGGTGTCGTCTCCGCCGCCGCCGATCATCGTGTCCTCTCCGGCGAGGCCGTTCAGCCGGTCGTTGCCCGCCGTGCCGGTAAGGGTGTTGTCGAGCGCGTTGCCGGTCGCGGTGCGGGCTGTGCCGAAGAGGGTCAGGTCCTCGATGTTCTGCTGGCTCGAGGTGTCGAGCGACCAGTCCACCCAGGCCTCGACAAGGTCGGTGCCGGTGCCGATCTCGGTCACCTGCTCTGCGGCGTGGTCCACCACGTAGGTGTCGTCGCCATCGCCGCCGACCAGCGTGTCCGCGCCCGCCCCGCCGTCGAGGCTGTCGTTGCCGGTGCCGCCCCAGAGGGTGTCGCTGCCCGCCGCGCCCAGCAGCGTGTCACCGCCGCCAAGCCCGTAGAGTTCGTTGTCGGTGTCGTCGCCGATCAGCGTGTCGCCGTGGGCGGAGCCTTCGATCTCTTCGATGCTGACGTAGGTGTCGCCCTCGGCATCGCCGCCGGACTGGGTGGCCTCTGTCAGGTCGATCAGCACCGCCGAGGCCGCGCTGCGATAGCTGGCCCGGTCGCGTCCGGCGCCGCCGAAGTAGGCATCCGCCCCGCCCTTGCCTTCGAGCGTGTCGTCGCCGTCAGCGCCAACCAGCGTCTGGTCTAGCGCGTTGCCGGTCAGGTCGCCGTCGGTCACCGAGTCGTCGACATAGAGCGTCTCGATGTCGTGCCAGGCGTCGAGCGCGAAGGTCGAGAGCTTGGAGATCACAGCATCGGCGCCGTTCCCGGCGGTCTCGACGATCTCGTCGACCAGATTGTCGACCACGTAGGTATCGTCGCCGCCGAGACCGATCATGCTGTCGGCACCGGACTGGCCGTCCAGCCACTCGCCCGCGGCCGAGCCGTTCAGCGTGTCGTCGCCTGCCCCGCCGTAGAGCGATCCGCCGGGCAATGCCGACTGGTTCGCGGTCAGCACGTTGGCGTTATCGTTGCCCGTGCCGGAGATGGCGCTGCCGATCAGGGTCAGGTTCTCGATCTGGTACTGGCTGCCGGTGGCGATGGACCAGCTGATCGCCGCGCGCACCTCGTCCACACCGCCCGCCGCGGCACTGACCGTCCCGTTGCCGATCTCGCCGTAGCGGTTCTCGTCCACCACGTCGCCGGTATCGTCGACGAAGTACACGTCATCGCCCATCGCGCCGACCATGGTGTCTGCGCCGGTGCCGCCGTCCAGCGTGTCGGCACCCTCCGATCCCAGAAGCACGTCGTCGCCCCCGGCGCCCGCGACGGAATCGTCGCCCAGCAGGCCGATCAGCATTTCGTTCCCGGCGCTGCCGGTCAGCGTGTCGCGGTGGTTGGAGCCCTGAAGCACCTCGATCTGGGACAGGCTGTCGCCCTCGGCGCTGCCGCCCGTGCCGTTCCCGGTCCCGAGGTTCACGTTCACCCCGGCGGAGGACAGGACATAGGTCACCATGTCCTCCCCGTCGCCGCCGACGATGGTGTCGGCACCGTTGCCGCCATAGAACAGGTCGTCGCCGATCCCGCCGGAGAGGTTGTCGTCGCCGTCGCGCCCGAAGAGCGTGTCGTTGCCGTCGCCGCCTTCCAGCGTGTCGTCACCGGCGCCACCCGCGAGCATGTCGTGGCCGGCATCGCCCGAAAGCTGCGCGGCGATGGACAGCGTCTCGGCCAGAACAAGCTGGTCGCTCTCCGCCCCTCCGGCCGCAAGCAGCAGCGCGACGCCGCCGTAGGTCTCGGCATAGCCATTGATCGAGACGGTGACGTCGCTGCCGCCGGCAGAGCTGACATAGACCACCTCTGCGCCATCCGCGGCGTCGCCGACCAGCCGGTTGCCCGCGAGCGCGCCGGTGTTCAGGGTCAGCGTGCCACCCGACAGTGCGCCCAGCCCCAGCGTGGAGGTGGAGGTCGCCAGCGCCGCGCGCCCGGAAAAGTTGAAGTCCGCCAGGGTGAACTGCGGTGTCTCCAGCCGGAAAAGGTCGCCGCCCAGCACTTTCGCGGCCAGCGACAGCCCGGCGGTGATCGACCCGGAGGCGTCGAAGGCGCTGAACGGGTTGGATGTGATCGCCGTCAGGAACTCGTCGTAGTACAGCCTTCCCGGTTCGCTCTGGATGCCATCCGCGATGTCGAGGTTGATCGTCCCGGTGATGTTGCCGCCGCCGTAGATGCTGGCGATATAGGCGTCGAGCGAGGCGCCGAGGTCGATGGTGGCAGAGACGGAGGCCTCCGGCCCGGCGCCGTCGATGATGTAGAGCCCGTTGAGTGCATCCAGAACGGATGCGCCCGGGGCGGCCAGTCCGCGTGTGCTGTAGCCGAAGGCGAGATCGAACGCGGCGCCGATGGATCCGCCGATGTTGACCGTTATGCCCGGGAAGATCGGCAGGTTGATCAGGCTGTCGCCGCCCACCTCGAAGTCGACCGTGGGGAAGTAGATCTCCACGAGGTCGGCGTCGCCGCCCAGCAGCAGGGATAGCGCCTGGCCCGGATCCTGTAGGATCGGCAGGGCAAAGCTGGTGCCCTCGATCATCTCCTGCAGCATGTCCTTCGGCGTCGTGCCATCCGCCCCGGCGGCGCCCCAGTCGCTGCCGGACACGTTGGCGACCACGTCCGACAGGTTGTCCGCCAGCCCCTGCAGGTCGAGGTCCGAATCCGCCAGCTTGAACGCAAGCGCCCGCACGTCCTGCCCGGTCTCCAGCGCGTAATCGCCGAAGTTGAGACCCGCCTCGCCGAGGTTGACGGAGGACAGGTATTCCGCCCATTTGACCACGTCTTCGGCCAGCTCGATGAAGTCCTCGAGCGGGCGCAGGTCGAAGTTCGGCGCCGCCAGCCTGACGAGATCCAGGAGGTTGACCGTGCCGTCGCCGGTCAGGTCCAGCGTCTCTTGCCAGTCGGGAAAGTACTTCAGGAAGGGGATGTCGGCGGTGATGACCTCAAGCGCCTTGCCCACGGGTTCGATCAGCGGCTCGATCGCGTCGAAGATCGGCAGCATGACGTTTTCGAGGAAGGTCCCAAGGTCCAGCGTCACGTCCCTCAGGACGACGGTCGGCAGGTTGCCGAAGCTGATGTTCTGATCGCCCGGCGTCACGGTGGCGTTGACGAACTGCCAGTCCACGTCCAGCACGGTAGAGACGGAGGGCAGGGCGCCGGTGCCGAAATCTGCGGCGAGCGAAAGGGAGATATCGGCGTCGCCGGTCAGCAGGACGTTCAGGAAATCCTGCGACAGCTCCGACAGGCGCAGCATGCCGTCGCCATTCGGGTCGATCAGGTCGACGGCAAAGTCGAGGTCGAGATCGGACCCGGCATCGGCGACGATGTAATTCAGGACGCCGATATTGGCGGTCGCCGCGAAATCGACCGAGGTCGTCCCCAGCGACAGGTCCACTCCCGAGCCGGCGGTTTCGATGAAGAAGCCCGCAGCATCCACCCCGAGCGTCAGGTTCAGCGCGGCGGCTGCGGCGACCTCTGCGGTGCCCGAAAGCGACAGGCCCAGGCCGGGCAGGGCGAGGTCGCCCGCAAGGCCGAGGTGAGCGGTTTCCTCGCCGCTGGCGCCCAGTGTCAGCGTGACGCTGTCGGTGCCGACGCTGGCGCTGACCACGACGCCGGACAGGCCGAGCGAAGACAGGGCGTTGGCGACCTCGATTTCCAGTTCCGCGGCGGTGTAAGAGGCCGCCCCCGACAGCGCCGACAGGGCGTTCAGAAGGGCGGTGCGCACGTCGCCGACCACCTGCGTCGCGTCGTTCACGGACCCGCCGAGGCTGGTCCCGATCAGCGGGAGCGTTTCGGCCAGGGCCTGCGTGGCATAGGCTGTGTTCAGGGCGGAGAGGGCGGTCGACGCGCTGGTGCGAAGCTCGTCGATCTGCGACTGGGAAATCGTGGGCAAGAGAAAAATTTCCTCAAAACGGCCCACGGAAAAACGGGGCACTGAGACATAAATTGCACAAAGTTCTGCCCGATTTCGGTCAATTCGCGCAAGTTTTGAACTTGTCTATGAATGCGGTAATTGGGCCTTATGCGATGATTGCGTCACGGATTGACAATCACAGATTGCGGGCAATTCGTCCCCACACCGGGACCGTGTGAATTGCCCTGTTTTCCAGTGCGCGGCCAATTGGAAAGGGTCGATGGATCGAATGGGATTCGCGGGCGCCAGACGGTTGGCTCTTTTTTGCGTGGCCGCTCCGACACCGCTTGCCAATCCGCCCGTCGTCGCGCCATCCTCCGGCCATGCGCCTTGCCCTGCTGTTTCTTCTTCTCCTCGCGGCCTGTGGCCGGCCCCTGACCCCGTCGGAGGCCGAGTACCTGGCTGCCATCCACGGCCCGGACCTCGACACCTCGAAGATCCGGCTGGTCGATGGCCATTTCGCAGGTGCGATGACCTACCGGATCCCGGTCCGCCCGCGCACGACGTGCCAGGAACGCATCTGGCCGCCGCTGTCGGAAACCACCGAGGTCACCGTCGCGCCCGCGGCCACGGTGCTCTTCAACAAGGTGATGATCCGCGACGACATCTACCGCCCCGATTTTCTGGAGGGCTGGCCGGAGGAGGTCGACCTGCTGGACGCCATGCTGTTCGCCCACGAGGCGACCCATGTCTGGCAATGGCAGAACCGGAAGCGCACCGGCTACACGCCGCTCAAGGCCCTGAACGAGCACGTCGCATCGAAGGACCCCTATCTCTTCGATCCGGACAACACGACGCGCTTTCTCGACTACGGCTTTGAACAGCAGGGCAGCATCGTGGAGGAATACGTCTGCTGCCGTCTCCTGGACCCGGAGGCGCCGCGCACCGCCCGCCTGCGCAGCCTGATCGCCGCCGAGATGCCCATCGACCGGCTGGACCATGTCATCACGACACCGCGTGTGCGGGTGCCGTGGAAGGACGTGGAGACCGAGGGCATCTGCCGCTGACTCATTCCTGCCGCTGAATTTGCGTGATGAAGGCCACGAGGTCCACGACCGGGCGCGAGGTCAGAACGGGCTGTCCGGCCGGGGTCTTGATCGGCACGTCGAAAACCCCTTCGAAAAAGTCGCCGTAGACCGGCATGGGCGAGCCGTGGCTGACCAGCGGATCGCGCCCGTCGATCCGCTTGACCACCCTCTCCATCGGAAAGGTCCCGCCGTTCTGCGCGGCGAGTTCGGTCAGGTTGACCGGCTTGATCATCATCACGCCCGCCATCGGCCCGTCGCCCCGTCCTTCGAGGCCGTGGCAAGTGGCGCAGTGTCGGGTGAAGAGGTCGCGCCCGACCTCCGCATCCTGTGCGAAAGCGGGCAGCGCGAGGCTGCAGAGCAGAATGGCGAGGCGGGTCATGGCGGTCTCCTTGGTCTCCCTCTGGCTACGATGGCGCGGATCACCTCTGCGTGCCTTGACACGCATCAAGGCTGGAGGTGCGCGGCCGCCGTGCTAGCCTTTTCCCGATCACAAGTGGGGGACTTCGGATGCTGGCACGTGTTTTGGCCTTTCTGCTCAGCGCCAGCGTGGCGCAGGCGCAGGATACCGACCTCGAACTGGTGTTGCTGGCGGATGCCTCCGGCAGCATCGATTCCCGCGAGATCGCCTTTCAGCGGCAGGGCTACGCGCAGGCCATCACCGACCCGGAAGTCCTGGCGGCCATCGGCGGCACCGCCTACGGCAGCATCGCGGTCACCTATGTCGAATGGGCGGCGAATACCGCCGTCGTGGCCGACTGGATGCTGATCGACGGGCCGGAGACGGCGCAGGCCTTTGCGGACGAGCTGACCGGCAAGCCGCGCCAGGCTTACGGCCGCAACGCCATCGGGGCTGCGCTGCTGGATGCGCTGCGTCTGATGGACACCAACGCGCATGAAGGCTGGCGCCGGGTGATCGATTTCTCGGGCGACAGCGCGAACAACTGGTCGGGGCCCTCCATCGAGGAGGCCCGCGATACCGTGCTGGCGGCGGGCGTGACGATCAACGCCCTGCCGATCCTGCGGCCGGACGATCCCGGGCGCGCACAGGGCGGGCTTGAGGCGCTTTATGAAGAGCGGATCATCGGCGGTCCGGGTGCCTTCGTGGTGACCGCAGAGAGCCGCGACAGCTTTGCCGAGGCCGTGAAGCGCAAGCTGATCCTCGAGATCTCGGGCACCGTGCCCGCGCAACGCGACCTGGCGGCGCGCTAGACGACGGCGGTCAGGTGCGCGGCGGGCGGCGCGGCCTCCTGTGGCCAGGGCACCGCTGCGCCATTGGCCCGCAACTGCGCAAAGCCCCGCCCGAAGTGCCGGGGGTGCGCCTCGATCCGCAGCGGGCGGTCGTCGAAATCGGTAAGGTCGAGCGTGGCGCTGCGGTTGTCGGTCTCCAGCGTCTCGCGCAGCACCTGCAGCGCGATGGCCTGACCGAGCCGCAGTTGCTGGATGTTCTCGGCAGGATGCCAGCCGCCTGACACGATGCGGGCCAGCGCGATGTTGGAGGCCATGCGGTCCGCCTCTTCCCCCAGCGCCTGCGCCGGTCCCGTGGTGCCGACCATCTGGATCTGCGCGCGCCGCGACGTGTCGAACACCGCCTTCAACAGGGTCGCCATGGCACCGGCCACGACGACATGGCTGGCGCAGTCGGAGGGTGGCACCGCCTGCCGCTCCGGTTCGGCCAGCGGCAGGAAAAGCGAGGTGTCGAACCTCTGGCAGCCGCGCAGCGTGCCATTGTCGCGGCTGACCCAGTACAGCAGGTTCGGTGCGTATTCCGCCAGCTCGTCGGCGGCGGCACGGTAGAGCGCGTTCGTCGGTTCATTCCCGCGCTCCTCGCGCGCCAGCCAGACGGTCATTCGTGCGGCAGTCACGGCAGGCCGGGCCAGGCGGCTGCGGGACATCAGGAGGTCCAGCGCGGCACGGCGGGCGCGGGTCTCGGCCTCCGCCATGAGCGCCAGCAGGCGGGGGCCGCGCCACATCGGTTCCGACAGCGCCAGCCCGCCGTCGAGCGCGGCGCGATGGGCCAGCGCCTTGAGCGCGGCGTTGTAGAAGGGGCGGCCCGCCGGGGTCTCGTGCAGGCCGCCGGACATGTCCTCGAGCGTGCCGGGATCAATGGCGCCTTCGCGTTCAGGCGGCGTTTGAAGCGTTGCGCCGCTGTGCCGTCCGCACCAGTCGAGCCACACCGACATCGGCGCATCGGGTGCAGGCGGGCGGCGCACCGGGTCGGTTACGGTCCCGGCGTGGTCCCCGCTCCAGAAGCGCGACACGCGGGTCTGTGTGCCGCGCAGCGCGACACCGCAGTTGAACAGCGTCCTGAGGGTAAGCTGCCCGTCGGCGTTCCAGCGCAGGGCGCGCCGCTGCTCGGCCTCGGCGTCGCCTGCGATTTCCGGCAGACTGCGGGTCTGGTCGAACCATGCGAGGCTGCGCAGATCGCAGAGCAGTTCGTGCAGCGTGAAATGCGTGGCGCCGTCGATCCAGACCGCGCAGTGCGGATCGTCCAGGTCGGCCAGACCGCGCTTGCGCAAGAGCGAGAGGGCAAAGATCTCGGCCATGTCGGCGGCCAGTTCCGAGACGCAGAGGCGCGGCGCCTCCGGCACGATGGCCTGGTGGCGGGGGCCGATCCGGGCACCTCCGCCGTCGATCACCTTCAGTGTCGTGGTGGCCAGCGTCGAGGCGCGCTTTCGGGCCCTTGTCTGGTCTGGCGTCTGGGTACGTGTCATGTCTTCCCCCGGATGGTCCCGGCGCTCTGAAGGCGCTGTTGACGATGCGTTGACCCAAGCATGCGCAGCGTGCGTGATCGTACCGTGAGTGCTCCGCAATTTGCGCGTGAATGCGTGATTAATTGCGGTTCAGGGGGCGGTAATTCACGCATCGGAGGGCGTGAATTCTGCGCAATTCACCTTGGCATTCCAGCGGCTTGCTTGACCGGCCCATGGAAACCGCCTTTGATTTACGCAAAGGCACACAGGGGGGGATTTCGATGGGTTTTACCTGGAGCGCACCGCGGCCGCACACCTTTCGCGACGCTTATCTCGACTGGTCGCGCCTGCTGGGCAAGCGTCTGGACGCCCTGCCGCCGGAGCGTCCGGACAGCGGAGCGGAGTACGAACCGATCTTCGTCGCGCTGAAAACCGGGACCGATGCGCTGGCCGTGCGCCAGGCGCTGGTCGACGCTCTGGCGGCCAGCACGGTCCTGCTGATGGACCCGCACGAGACGCAGGCCCTGCAGACCCGCATCGACGACCCCGCGACTCACGCGGCCCTGCCGGACGAATACGCGCTGTACCGCAAGGTCGGCACGCCCGACAGCGAACACGCTTCATTGTTCGATGTGCTGGACACCGGCGTCCCGGTACGGCTGGAGGAGGCGCCCGCAGCGGTGGCGTCCGCGCCCGGGCCCGCGCCAGCTGCAGAGGCCATCCCCCCGGGCACCCCGATCGTGGCGATCATCGACGACGGCGTCGGGTTCCTGAACGCCCGGTTCCGCAAGTTCGTGCCGGACGGCACCGCCCGCACCCGCTTTCACGCGGTCTGGCTGCAGGCGCTGGAAAGCCGCAGCACGGAGGGTGGGGTCCTGTCGGGACAGGTGCTGAACGCGGCGGACATCGACGCCCTGCTGCCCTTGCCGGAGGACGCGACCTATGCCCGGCTCAACAGGGCGCTGGGTGGGGTGCGGACGCGTCCGGCGCTCGGGGCGCAGACCAGTCACGGGACGCATGTGCTGGACCTCGCCGCCGGGGCCGATCCGCTGGATGAGCACGATCCCGTCCGGGACTGGCCGCTGATCGCGGTGCAACTGCCGTCCGAGACCATCGACGACACCTCTGGCATGTGGTTCGAAAGCTACATGGTGCAGGGGCTGCGGTGGATCCTGCGCCGCGCGGCAGAGATCGACGCCGCAGCGCCGGTCATCGTCAACCTGTCCTTGGGCATCACCGCGGGGCCGAAGAACGGCACCCGCTTCGTCGAACGGCAACTGGCGCGTGAAGCGCGCGTCTGGGAAGAGGTGACAGGCCAGCCCGTGCGCATCGTCTGGTCCTTCGGCAACAGCTATCGAGACGGCCTGCTGTGCGCCTTCGACCTTCAGCAGGGCGCGGAGGCGCAGGCCGTGGTCCGCGTCCAGCCCGACGACATGACCGCGAGCTTCGTTGAATTCCATCCGCGCGGCGGAGTGACCGGCGATCTCGCCTTGTCGGTGACCGCGCCGGACGGGACCACCACCGGTTACCTCAAGCTGCAGCCCGGAGAGATCGTGTCGCTGGAGGACAAGGGCACGTCCGTCGCGCGGCTGTATCACGTGCCGGAGCGCCCCGCCGGAGCGGACGGGGTGGAGGCGGCGCATTACACGCTGGCCCTTGCCCCCACCAAGCGGCGCAAACCCCGCGAGGAGGTGGCCCAGCCCGGCGCATGGACCATCGACGTGCGCCAGGATGGCGACGCGGAGGTCTGCGTGCTCTGCCAGATCCAGCGCGACGACGCCCTTGGCGGCAGCCTCATGCGCGGGCGGCAGGCCTATTTCGATCACACCGGCGCTTACGGATGGAGCAAAACGGCGGCCTCCTACACCCAGCCGCAGGACGACTGCCCGGTGACGCCGTCCGGCTGTCACAATGCGCTGGTCACCACCGCGGCGCGTCAGGTGTTCTCCTGCGGTGCGGCGGTCTGGACACCGCGTCACCCGGTGCCGACCCATGCGAACTTCGCCCCGGCGTTCTACAGTGCTCAAGGGTCGGAGTGGACGGTGGCGACCCCAACGGTTTCAACGCTCGTGGATCATGGCGCCTTCTCCGGCGGCACACGGGGGTGCGGCACGTTGTCCGGCTCCGCCCGGCGGCTGGGGGGCACAAGCGCCGCTGCCGGTCGCCTGACGCGGGCGCTGGGGCTTTCGGCCGGGCTGATTGCGGCCAACGCGCAGAACCCGGCAACCACCCAGACCGACGACCTGGACCCGGCGGCCCTCGATCTGTTCGAGGTCGATGAGGGCCGCAGGTCGCGGCTCGGGGCCTATATCGTCGTGGCGCAGGGCAGCGGGCCTGGCGCCGATCTGCCGGTCTGACGAAAAGCGGACTGGCGCACAAAGAAACACCGGGGCGCCTTGCAGCACCCCGGCCCACCGACAACGTCCGGCGTGCGCCGGGTACTGGTTAAACCCTTACCATTCCTCTTTGGCGTCGGCCCACATGCGGCGCAGCCACGCCGGGATGATGTCCGCGGTCAAGGTGACGGATGTCGTCTCGATGATCGTGTTGCCGGCCAGCGCGTCGGTCAGCGCCTTCAGGGTGAAGTCGCCGGCATAGGCATCGCCGTGGAAGGTGCGCGCCTTGACCTCGGTCTCGCCGTCGAGAAGCCGGACCAGCGCTTCGGCCAGGGTCACGCCAAGGACGGCGCCGGCCATGCTGTCGGTGGGGAAGTGCACACCCGCCACGGTGCGGTTCATCGCGATGCGTTCGGCATGGCGGTAAAGTTCGTTGCCGTCCGCGATCTGCTGCACCGGATCGAAGGCCCTGTTGTAGAACAGCCGCGTCAGCAGCGTTGCCGAGGCGAAGCTTTCGGTGGCATGGCCCGAGGGCCACGACCCGTGACCCGGCGTCTGGATGATCGGCTGTACCTTGGCGGTCATGGCGATCGGGCGGGCCACGTCGAAGGCATGCTTCAGCGGCTGCTCGATCATCGTGCACAGACGGTAGATCGCCTGGTTCAGGGCCAGCGTCCACTTTGTGGCGTCCGGCGCCATGTAGCCGACGAGGGCAAAGAAGCTCTGGATGTCGCCGGTCTGCATGACGATTTCCGACAGCCGGTCGCCGCGCAGGTCGGCGTAGGTGCGCAGGAAGCCAAGCTGGTGCTCGGCGAGGAAGGCGTTGGTGGGTTTCTTCAGCGTGACGATGGTTTCGCCGCCCAGGGTCACGCGCCCCTCGTCGTTGGTGTCGGTGGAGGTGTCGAGGGAGACGCCGAACATGCCCGTCAGCGCCTGGTCGAGGACCGCCCGGCGCGGCCCGGTCTCCATGGCCTTCAGCGCGGCCCAGCTGTCGCGGCCGTTGGGGTGCGGTTCGCGGTCGGGCGAACCGTCCCAGAACCCCACCGTGCCATCGCGCGCCATGCCGAGGGCCGCCCCGGTGAACCCGCTGTCAGGGCCCGACTGGTGGTTTTCCGTCGCCTGGTGGTTTTGGTGATTCTGGTGGTTTTGATGGTTTTGGTGATTCTGATGATTTTGGTGGTTCTGATGGTTCTGGTGATTATCGATCCCGAATACAGGCATGCCGTCTTTTCTCCCCAACCCCGCATTTCGACCAATTCAGACCCGATGCCTGCCGTTGCGTCAAATTGCTTAACGAATTGTAGTAATTGATTTACGGAAATTTCACGAGTGTTGCCGGTCTCGTGAGCCGGTGTTAACGTCGCGTGACCTAAGGGGTAATCCATGTCCGGACCGCAGGACAATATTCTGAGGATCGAGGTGCTCGGCCCCTTCAGGGTGGTCGGTCCGAACGGCATGGACCTGACCCCGAAAGGCGCCAAGAATCAGGCCCTGATCGCGATGCTGGCGCTGAGCCCCGGCATGAACCGCACCCGCCGCTGGCTCGAGGACAAGCTCTGGTCGACCTTCGGTCCCGAGCAGGCCAGCGCCAACCTCAGACAGGCCCTGTCCAAGCTGCGCAGCGCGCTCGGCGATGAGGCGGTGCGCCTCGGGTCGGACCGCAGCGCCGTCTGGCTGGAGCAGGCCGGTGTTCGTGTCGACCTGCTGGAAGAGGTCGTCCCCGGCGACGAGCGCACCGAGCTGCTGGAAGGCATGGACGTCCGCGATCCGGAGTTCGAGGACTGGCTCAGGCAGGAGCGCGCGCAGCTTCAGACGATGATCTCCCGCGCGACGCCGTCGGACAGCAAGGGCGTTCTCATCAGTTGCCGCAGCGACGTGTCGGGTGGCCTGCACAGCCAGATCATGAGCGAGGTCCTGTCCAACCAGATCGGCGAGAACATCGGCGAGCAGGTGCGCGCCTGGCGTCAGGCCGACCCGGAGCTTTCGGGCGCTATCGAGGCGCCGGACAGCGACGTGGTGATCCACAGCCAGATCGTGCAGGACAACGAGGGCCACACGCTGTTCCTGAAGGCCGTGCACCAGCCCAGTGCGCGGATCCTCTATTCCAAGCTCCAGCGCATCGATCGGCTGGAGGACGTGATGAACAGCGAGGAGGCGGTCGCCCGCACCGTTTTCGAGGCGGCGGACCAGATCCTCGGCAAGCTGCCGCACGTGCTGCAGAAGGACCGGCCCGAGTCGCGTTCGACCGCGTTGTCGCGGCTGGGGCTCTACCGCATGTTCAGCTTCGACCAGGATGCCCTGCGCGAAGCCTACGGCTTGATGGATCAGGCCTTCCGCAACGACCCGTCGGGTATCTACCTCGCGTGGTGCAGCCTGATCCGCATGACCCAGATGATGGAGCTGTCGGAGGCGGACCAGAGCGACCTCATGGACGAGACGATGGAGCTGTACTACCGCGCCATCGAACTGGATTCCGACAATGCGCTGGTGCAGTCCATCGTCGCCAAGGTCCGGGCCACGACCGTGGGGGACACCGCGGGGGTGATCGACATGGCGCGCAACGCGGTGGAGCGCAACCCGGCCTCTGCCTATGCGCTGAAGTCGCTGTCCGAAGGCTACATGCTGGCGGGTGACCTAGACCGCGCCTACAAGACCTCGGCCCGCGCCTGCGCCATCGCGCGGACCTCGCCGTTCCGCCACTACTGGGACACCGGGCACTGCGTGATCGCCATCGCCTGCAACCGGCCACAGGACGCAATCGAAGCCGGGGAGGCCGCCGCCCGCGCCGCGCCCCTGTCGCGCCCGGCGCACCGCCACCTGCTCGCGCTCTACGCCATGCAGGGCGATCTGGAAAAGGCGCAGGCTGTGGCCAGGAAGATGGCCAAGATCGAGCCGGGCTTCAGTCTCGACAAGCTCATCAACGACGACACCTACCCGGTGCGGACGCTGCGCAACAAGGGTCTGCTGGACCCGATCCGCGCCCTTCTCTGAACCCGCCAGACAGCCTTTGGAGAGGCTGAAACAATGTGCGCGGCGGCTGGCCGTTGGTTTCCGATTTCGTCAAGATACCGCCAAATCTGCCTATTTGCGTCACATTCTTCGCGTTTCTGGACAACGAGCAGACGCCCTGAAGTCATAATTGAATCGCGCAGCTGCCGCACATGTTGAACGGTCCGGGGGATCCCGCCGATCCGAACCGGCCTGTGGCCGGACATGTCGCGTTGCGCGGGCTGGAGAACCGCTGAAATGGCCACGTACGTTGTAACAACATCGAACTGGAACCAGCCGGGTTTCTGGTCTGCGATCGATGCCTCGAACGGCGACACCCTCGACCTGTCGGCGCTTGGCGCGGCGTATTCGTTCGACTTCGACGGCGCCACCAGCGTCATGACGATTTCCGACGGCGTCACCAGCTTTACCATCGGCAACGCCGGGTCGGCCGGAACCGACGCACAGCTGGGCAGTGGCGTCGTAGGCGATTTCGACGCGCAGATCGGCACGGCCGGGGACGACAGTTTCGACCTTGGAGACGAAAGCCAGAACGTGTCCGGCGGAGACGGCAACGACACGATATTTGCCGGGGGCGGTGCCGACACGCTGGACGGCGGCGCCGATGCCGACCTGCTCATGATCTCCGACATCGCGACCGGAGAGCAACTGCACGGCGGAGAGACCGTCACCACCGGCAGCGACGACGACACGCTGGATGCGTCCCGGTTCACCGCAACAGGGATCGAGTTCACCTTCAACGCCGACGAAGGCGGGTTTCTCGGCGACGGCACGAACAATGGCACGTTCTCAGGTATCGAGCACTTCGTCCTGACCAACCAGGACGATACGGTCGATGCTTCCGTGTCCTCCGTCGACCTGACCTTCGACGCGCTGGACGGCAACGACAGTGTCATCGCTGGCACCGGTGACGACAGCCTGACCGGTGGGACCGGCAACGACACGCTGCGCGGCGCCGCAGGCAACGACACCATCGAGGGCGGTCTGGGAGATGACCTGGTCGCGGGCAACGAGGGCGACGACAGCCTGTTCGGCGGAGACGGCTCGGATTCGCTTTACGGCGAGCAGGGCAACGATTTTGTCAGTGGCGGCGATGGGGACGATACTGTCGAGGGCAACGAGGGCGACGATACCCTCTATGGCGGTGCGGGCAACGACTGGTTGCGGGGGTCCTACGACAACGACATCCTCTATGGCGGCGCGGGCGACGACTACCTGTGGGGCGGCTGGGGCGACGACACCTTCATCATCGAGAACGGCTTTGGCAATGACACCGTCGACGCGGAGGGCGTGGCCGAAACCACCGGCGACGTGCTCGACCTCTCTGCCGTCACGGATGACCTGACCATCGACCTGTCGAACCTCAACCCGGAGGTCGGCACAGTCACTGACGGCACCTCCACGCTGGTCTTCGACGAGGTGGAGACCATCGTGCTGGGTTCCGGCGTGAACACGCTGAAGCTGGCGGACGGATCCGGCACCGATGTGATTGCCGGGTTCGACGGCCCCATCGACAACGGCGACGGCACCTACACCGGGAGGGACCTGCTGGACGTCTCCGACCTGACGGATTTCTGGGGCCTGCCGGTCTCGGTCGAGGACGTGGTGGTCGGTGACACCAATGGCGACGGCACGGGTGACGCGACCCTGACCTTCCCCTCGGGCGATATACTTGTGCTGACCGGGCTGACGGCGGCGCAGATCTCGGCGCCGGAGGCACTGGTGGCCATGGGTATTCCGGCCTTCGCGGGCGACTACGTGGTCGAAGGCACGTCTGGCGACGACATCATCGACGCGGGCTACACCGGCGACCCGGATGGCGATCACATCGATGACGGCGACGCGGCGGACTTCTCCGACGATGACAGCATCGAAGCGGGGGCCGGCAACGACAGCATCGTGGCTGGCGCTGGCAACGACACGGTGAACGCGGGCGAGGGCGACGACACCGTACTGGGCGGTGAAGGCAACGACGACCTCTACGGTCTGGAGGGATCGGACAGCCTCGACGGCGGGGCGGGCAATGACACGCTCCACGCCGGGTCGGGCGACGTGGCCAAGGGCGGCGACGGCGACGACACCTTCTTTGTCGGCCCGGCGGACCTGAACGGCGGAGCCCTGACGATCATCGGCGGCGAAGCGGGCGAGAAGGCAGGCGATACGCTGAACATCTCGGGGTCTGCCGCGATCAACATGACGGGGGCAGAGGCCGGGACGGTCACCTGGAAGGACGGATCGGTTCTGACGTTCTCGGAGATCGAGAACATCAACTACGTGCCCTGTTTCACACCCGGCACGCGGCTGAAGACCCTGCGCGGGGACGTCGCGGCCGAGGAGATCCGGGTGGGCGACCGGCTTTTGACCCGTGATAACGGCTATCAGGCGGTGCGCTGGTGCGGCGCCAAGTCCCTGTCGTCCCGGCAACTGGCGGCCGAACAGGCGTTCTGCCCGATCCTCATCCGCAAGGGCGCGCTTGGCCCCGGCCATCCGGAGCGTGACATGATGGTGTCGCCGCAGCATCGCGTGGTGATGACCGGGGCGCCGGTGGAGTTGCTCTTCGGCGAGGAAGAGGTCCTTGCCGCGGCGCTGCACCTCGTAGGGCTGCCGGGGATCGAGCAGCTCCTGCCGGGGCAGGGGACCAGCTACATCCACTTCATGTTCGACCGGCACGAACTGGTCATGTCCGAAGGGCTGTGGACCGAGAGTTTCCAGCCGGGCGATCTGTCCCTTGCCGGGCTCGACGCGCCGCAGCGGGACGAGTTGTTCGCCCTGTTCCCGGAACTGAAGGTCGATGTCGGGCGGAAAGCCTACATGGCCGCCCGCCCGATGCTGAAGGCCTACCAGACCCGTCTGCTGATCAGCGCCTGAGCGTCACGACACGGCGTTCAGCAGTTCGCGCGATGGTGTGCCGGTGACTGTCATGCCACGCGACTGCTGGAAGGCGCGGATTGCCGCCTCGGTCTTCTTGCCCAGTACGCCGTCAGGCGTCCCGGCATCGAAGCCCGCGCGCGTCAGTCCGCTCTGCAGCGCTTTCCGGTCGTCGAGGTCGAGCCCGTAGCGGTCGCGCCCGAAGCGGCCCACCAGCGGTCCGCCGCCCGCAAGACGCGAGGCCATGTAGCCGACGCCCAACCCGTAATTCTCGGACGGGTTGTAGCGCAGGATCACGTCGAAGTTGCGGAACACGAGGAAGGCAGGCGCGTCCACGCCCATCGGTGCCACGACCGCTGCCGCGCCGTAGTCGGGCAGGCTGCCGCCGCGCGCGGGCCGGACGCCAAGGTTCTGCCATTCCGAGACGCTGCGCCGTGTGCCGCGCCCGATCTGCGCCGAGAAACCCTCGGGCAGGAGCACTTCCAGCCCCCAGAGCTGCCCCTTGCGCCAGCCGTTCTCGCTCAGATACCGGGCCGTGGTCGCGAAGGCGTCGATCGGATCGTCGGACCAGACGTCGCGCCGGCCGTTGCCGTCGAAGTCGACGGCGTAGCGCTGGAAGGCGTTGGGCATCAGCTGGGTGTGGCCCGACGCCCCCGCCCAGCTTCCTACGAGTTGCTGCGGTGTGGCGTCGCCCGCCTGCAGGATGCGCAGCGCGTCCATCAGGTTGGATTCGAAGAACGCCCCCCGCCGTCCTTCCCATGCAAGGGTCGAGGTCGACGAGATCACCGGGATGTCGCCACGGCGGGTGCCGAAGTAGCTCTCAAGCCCCCAGACACCGCCCAGCACGTCGGCGTCCACTCCGTAGCGCGCCTCCACCTGTGCCAGCCGTCCGGAATGCGCCGACACGGCGCGCCGCCCGAAGGTGACCTTTTCCTCGGGCGCGACGATGGCGAGGTAGTCCTCGAGGCTGCGCTTGAATTCCGTCTGGTTGCGGTCCCGCTCCACCACGCCGGGCAGGAATCCCTGCCCGCGAAAGGCGGCGTCCAGCGTCGAGGCGGAAATCCCGCGGGATTGGGCACGGCCTCTGAAGGCCGCAACCCACTGATCGTAGGCGGCATTCGGCTGCGGTTGCAGGGAGGGATCGCGCGTTGTGCCTTGCGGGGCGCGTATCGGTGCCGACGTGCTGCAGCCTGCCAGACCGAGGGCCGCGCCGTACATAAGCAGCTTTCGCCGCGTGAGGGTCATTCTCCGGATCCTTCTTTCATGCTCCGGACGACCCTATCGCGGGTATCAACTGTCCGACAATGGGACAGTCTTTTCTTCCGCTTCCATTAGCGGTTCGGTGCCGGCCTCGGCGCCGAAGACCTCGTATCCGAAGAACGCGACAACCGCCACGATGATCAGCCAGAACCAGGCGCGGTTGCGGATCCGGGTCGGACGGAAGCAATAGGGGCATGTGGATGCGCCAAAGCGTAGGTCATAGTTGCAGTGCGGACATTTAGACATGCGTGGTAGTTTCAAACTTCGCCCCTTTTTATTGCCGGTTGTCGGTGCCGTTCAGGAACCCGACACCGCCACCTCCCCAAATGGCGACGGAACCTACACACACGCGCTCGACTGCTGGTTGCGTTCAGGCAGACGAACTTTTGCGCATCACTATCTTGTTACCCGGGCGACATGGCCTCATGATTCGGCATTGTTCGTCAGGCAGCGATGCGCACATATCTTCTTTATCGCATTGGTCCACCCGAGTTTGGCAAAAATAGCGGATTCCCGCCTAGTATTTTTGTCATTCTGATACGGTGGGCAGAGAGGGAGCAAGGGTGACGCGAAGAAATGTTCCAACGGAAACGGTTTCACGGTACCCGAATGGAACCGTACCCGTGGCCTTGGGGAAGCACCTGATCTGCGACATGTATGGCGCCAGCGCACTGGTGGACGTGGGCCCGGCCAAAGACGTGCTGCGCCGGGCCGGGCTGGCCGCAGGGGCAACCGTACTACAGGTGGCGGCGCATGATTTCGGTGCAAGGGCGGGGTTTACGGGCTTTGCACTGCTGGCTGAATCGCACATCTCCGTGCACACATGGCCGGAGTTCGGCATCGCCACGGTCGACATCTTCATGTGTGGCTCTGCAGAGCCGGAGAAGAGCCTGGATGTCCTGCTGAGCTACTTCGGCCCGAGCGACACGTCTCCCGGATGCTGTCGCGCGGTGGCGGTTTGGCTGGGGAGACGTGACGTCGCAGGCGCCGGTGCAGGGGGCCGGCGGCAGGCGAAACGCGCCGCCGGAATAGTTTCGCATTACGCGACTTTTTCTTACGTCAATCCGGAGTGCGTTAAGTGCCCTCGGTTGAATTCAATTAACCTGAGACACGCCAGGGCATATCGGATGGCCGATGATCTACGGATCAGGACGGCTCTGACGTTTCCAGCATCGCGTCGACGCCTTCCGACATGGCGTCCACGACGGCAAGGCGGCCTGCCATGCCGGGCAGGCGCACGACAACAGCGCCGTCTTCCCGCGACACCACATCCGCCGTGATGCTTTCCAGCGTCTCACGCTCTTCGTTGACGATGTAGACGGAGCCTTCCAGCAGCGCCGTCTCCGGCAGGCGGAAGGCGTCCGGACCGCTGTTCATCTCCACCGCGACAGCCTCGTTCAGGAACAGTTCGGGGGCGCAGGCTTCGTCCACGTCGATGGTCGTCTGCACATACTGGCTTTCGAGGTCGGCTTCCGTGTCGATGCGGGTGATCGCGCCGCCGCAGGTCTGGCCGTTGCCGCGCCGAACGGTGACTTCGGCGCCGCGGGACACGCCCGTCGCATCCTGGGCCGAAAGGCGGGAGATCAGGACGTAGACATCGACGGACTTCTGGCTGGGGTCATAGATCTGACCCGCCAACGCCCCGTCCGAGACACAGGCGCCGACGCTGGGTTCGAACCCGATCATGACACCGTCAAACGGCGCGACGAGCTGCAGGTCCTCGTGGTCAATTTCGGCGGTCTGGAGTTCGAGTTCTCCGATCCCCACCGAGATTTCGGCCCGTGCCTTGGCGGACCGCGCGCTGGCCATCGCCTCTTTCGCCTGCTCGGCGGCGAAGGTCGCGTCCATCATCCGGCTCTCCACGGCTTCCATCGTGGTCTCGTTGATCAGGCCGCGGCGGAACATCGTCTGGTTCCGTTCGAATTCCTTGGCGACAAACGCCCTGTCTTCGGCCCGGCGACGGTCGTCGTTCTCGGCGGCGGTCACGGCCAGTTGCCGTTCCTCCACGGCGGCGCGCAGTTCGGCAAGGCGGGCCTCCGCAGTCTTCAGTGCAAGCTGGGAATGCTTGTCGTCCAGCTCCACCAGTACCTGCCCGGCCTTGGCCACCTGCATGCGCTTCGCCTCTTCGGAGATCGCGACGATGCAGCCGGTCGTGCCGTAGGAGAGGCCGTACATGTCCCGCGCCCGCACGGTCCCGACATAGCTTTCCTGCGGCGCGCTGACCGGGTCCAGCCGGACCACCTCGACCGGCCATTCCTGCGCGGTCTGCGCAGTGGCGGCCGCGCCGGTCAAAAGCGCGGTCCCCACCGCGAGCGTCTGGCACATTCTCCGGGCAATCAGGGTCATGCGAAGCCTCCTGTCCTGTATCGGTATCCTGTTCGTCGCCGCGACTATAACGCCAGAATCGGGCAAGTCGCGCGTTTTCGGGACTTGTGACAGGATCGTGCGTTATTATATTCGGAAAAACGAATAGGAGTGATCAGATGGCTGGCAAGAAGCTGTCCTGTTTCGATTGCGGTCAGGTGAACCGGGTGCCCGAGGAAAAGCTGGGCGCGGGTCCGAAATGCGGCACCTGTGGCGCGCCGCTCATGCCCGGCAAGGCCATAGAGGTCGACGCGGCCACCCTGGCCAAGGCGTCGCGCGTGGACGAGGTGCCGCTGGTGGTGGATTTCTGGGCGCCGTGGTGCGGCCCGTGCCGGATGATGGGGCCGGAGTTCTCGAAGGCGGCGGGGCAGCTCAGGTCCGAGGCCCGGCTGGTCAAGCTGAACACGGAGGCCCATCCCGAACCCAGCGCGCGGCTCGGCATCCGCGGCATTCCCACGATGATCGCCTACACCGCGGGGCGCGAAACAAAGCGCCAGTCCGGCGCGGCCTCTGCCGCGCAGATCGTGACGTGGTTCAGGGGGTAAGGGAGCGCGCGGGTCAGGCGGCCAGACGCTGGGCGTTGCACCAGTCGACGATCGCATCGACATCCGGAGGCAGCGCCTCGGCATAGTCCCCGGCGAACTGGAGGAACCCTGGCAGGTTGCCGGGGTTCACGGCGGTCAGGACTGCGATCCCGCGCGACAGCGCCTCCCCGATCAGGGGGCGGAAGCCGCGCCCGTCCAGCTCCTGCTTGCCGAACTTGTTGACCACCAGAAGCGCCGGGCCGGTCTCCAGCGCCGCGGCGACCATGCCGACCGCGTGTTCGAGGCCCGCGGGGTCCAGTCGGCAGCCGCGCGACAGCGCGCCGAGGTTCTGGCTGATGCGCACCACGTCAGAGCCCGACAGGATGTGCAGGTCCATGTCGCACTTGTGCGTCGCGTCGCGTTCGGAGTTCACCTGAACCGCGCCCGCCAGCGGCACGCCGCGCGCATGCAGCGCCATCGTCGCATCGCGGATCAGGAGGTCGCTTTCGCCGCGCGCCTCGACGCTCACATATCCCAGCATGGTTCCTCCCACGGCCCCGGTCTGCCAGACATAGCCCGTCAACTGCCGCCGGGGAAGCCCGCCTTTAGCGATAGACCGGGCGGCGCTTTTCGAGGAAGGCGGCCAGACCTTCCGCCGCCTCCTCCGTGTAGCGTGCCCGGTTGATGCCGTCTGCCTCCAGCGCCATCTGCGCCGTCAGGCCGTTGACCTCCGCCATGTTGACGGTGTGCTTGATCGACGCCAGCGCGCCCGCCGGTCCATCGGCCAACCGCTCGGCGATCTCCAGCGCGCGGTCCAGGGCGCTGCCCGGTGCCGCGATTTCATTCACGAGGCCGAAGTCCGCAAGCCGCTCGACCGGCATGGGACGTCCGGTCATGCACATTTCCATTACCAGCTGACGCGGCAGGGCACCGCGCAGGAAGTGCGTGGCGCCGCCATCCGGTGTCAGCCCGACCTTGACGTAAGCGATCACGAGGCTGGCGCCCTCGGCGGCGACGATCATGTCACAGGCCATCGCCAAGGACGCACCGGCCCCCGCCGCCCCGCCTTCGAGCGCGCAAACCACCGGCACCGGCGCGTCGTGCACCGCACGAATCAGCGCGTTCAGCAGGTCGGTGTTGGAGGAAACCTGTCCGCGCGGGCGGCTGGCAGAGTCCTTCAGCATGGCGATGTTACCGCCGGAACAGAAATAGCCGTTTGACCCGGTCAGGACGATGGCGCGCACCCCCGGATCGTCGCTGCCATCGATCACGGCCTCACGCAGCGCGGTATAGAGCTCCGGCCCGATGGAGTTGCGGCTCTTGGCCCCGTCGAGCGTCAGCACGAGGACGGCGCCCCTGCGCTCGGCCTTCAACACCGTGTCGGTCATCGTTGTCTCCTCCCTGCGTGTCCTGCGCAGAAAGGCGTAAGGCCGGGCGGGATGCAAGTCAGCGCAAGGCGGATTTCATCGATGCCTCGGGGAAACAGGTGGCTGGCTCCCCGCGGCTGTCCTGCCAGCGCCCGATGGAGCGGCGGGTCTTGAACCCCGGCAACCCGTCCGCGCCGCCGACATCGTGGCCCATCTTTTCCAGCGCCCTCTGCATCACGGCCACGTCGGACCGGTAGAGCCCGCCGACATTCCCCCAGGCGGCAGAGAAATCGCCGGAATTGTACTGGATGCGGTCGCCCACATGCCCCACGAACAAAGCGTAGAGATCACTCATGTTGTAATCCTTGAGCACGTAGAAGTTCGGCGTGACGAGGAACGCGGGACCGCTGCGCCCGGCGGGCATCAGCAGGAACCCCTCGCCCTGCGCCTCGTGATCGGGGAAGGGGCGGCCGCTGACCCGCGTGATCCCCATCGCCGCCCAGTCGGAGATTCGCTTGCCCTGGTCCGGTCCTTCCAGCGTGCAGGAGACGGAGGCAGGCACCGTCACCTCGAACCCCCAGTCGCGTCCCTTCACCCAGCCGTGGCTTTGCAGGTAGCGCGCGATGGAGGCGATGGTGTCCGCCTCCGACCGCCAGATGTCGGCGTGCCCGTCGCCGTCGCCATCGGTGGCGTAGGACAGGAAGTTGGTCGGCATGAACTGCGGCTGCCCGAGCGCCCCGGCCCAGCTGCTCTTCATCGCTGAGGACGGCGCGTGTCCGGCCTCGGCGATCTGCAGCGCGGCGACGAGTTCATCGGTGAAATAGGCGGCGCGGGTGCTCATGAAGCCCTTGGTGCCCAGCACACGGAACACGTCGTGCGGGATCGCGGCGCTGCCGTAGTTGCTTTCGCGGCCCCAGATGCCCAGCACGATGCGCCCGGGAACGCCGGTCCGCGCCTCTGCCGCGGCAAGCGGGCGGGCGTAGACGTTTGCCATCTTGCGGCCCTCGCGCGTGGCGTAGTCGAGCGACCCGCGAGAGAAGTACTTGGCGGGCTGCCCGAACTCTGCCTGCCTTTGCTGTTTGGGCGTCTTCGGCTTGCTGCCCGGCGGCACGAGGTCGGGCAGGTCCCAGTCCAGCGTGACGCCCTTGAACGCCGCGTCGAAGGTGTCGCGCGAGACGCCCTTCGCCTCCGCGCGCGGCCAGACCTGCTGCTTCAGCCAGCCTTCGAACTGCGTCTGAACGGCGGCGCGGTCCTGCGCGTGGGCGGGCGCTGCGAGCACCGTCAACAGGCAGAGGACGCGGAAAACGGATCGGATCACGGTGTGGGCTCCTGCTCGGGTCTTGGCGGTCGAGTCTAGCGGATCGCGCGGCAAACGCACCCCCTGCGGCTGGCATCGGCAACGATCGTCCGGTGGCCCATCCGCGGGGTCGCTTCGACTTGCGGCTGTGCTAGGGTCGCGCCGAAATCGACTGGTTCGGAGCCTCCATGTTGCGTGTCATCCCTGTCCTCGCCGCCTTCGCCCTGATCGCGCCCGAAGCCCGGGCTGCGGAGATCGTCGAAGGCGGTGCGGATGCCGCGTGCAGCCTGACACTCACCGGCCCGCCCGACGAGGGCGACGCCCGCGCGCTGCGGTCGGCAATCCGGGACTTGGGGGAGGGGCCCCTGCGGCTCTGTCTCGATGGCAGCGGAGGATCGATGCCTGCCGCGCTGGAGGTGGCGGACCTCGTGGCGCAGGTGCCGATGGCGACCTTGGTGACCGAGGGTGCGACCTGCGAAGGGCCTTGTGCGCTGATCTTCATCGCCGGTGCGCGTGGGGCGCGGGTGATGCACCCGACGGCGGTGCTCGGGTTTTCTGCTCCGCAGGTACTGCCAGACAAGGACATGATCCCGCGGGCAGAGGCCGAAGCCGCGTTTGGCGCGGGCCTCTCCGCCGTGGCAGAGGTCATCCGGCTGCGGACGCGCCGGGATCTGGATCTGCCGGATTCGCTGTTGCTGGCGCTTCTGGAGGGGAACGGCGTGTTCCGGGTCTCCACCGTGGGCGATGCCGCGCGATGGGGGATTGCCGTGGCACCGGTCACGCTGCCTGCCTCCGGGGCCGATACGGCGCTGCAGAACGCCTGTTCCAATGCGGACGGCGCGCGGCTCGACCTGTCGCCCGCAGACCTGCCGTCCCACGACCGGGAGGTCGGCTTCACGGTGGACAGCTTCGGCACGGGTGCGGTGCGCATAAGCTCCGAAGCCGCGTTTGGTGCGGCGCAGACGACGCGGTGCCAAGTCGACCTCTCGCTCGATGCGGGGCCGGGGGAGGCTTTGGGCACACTCCGGTTCGGAAACGGGACAGTCGGAGACACGACTTTCCGGGCCCTTGCGCCCTTCGCCTTCCATGACCCCGCCACGCCGCTCTCCGACCTGCCTGGACCCGATGCGCCAGCAGATGACGCCACCGCCCAGACCGATTTCCGCGCGGAGCTTGCCGCCAAGGCGCGCGAGGCCCTGACCGCTGTCACCTTCCCGTCCTGCTGGGTCGCCTCCCCGCAGGTGAAGGTGGTGAACGTCTCCGACTTCGTGAACCTTCGGGCAGAGGCGGGCTTTGGCGCGACCGTCCTGCGCGAGGTGCCTTTGGGTGAACCGCTGACCATCGTCGGCAGCCAGTCGCTGGAGGCGCCGGGAGACCAGGACCGTGCACGCACCTGCCGCGAGGCCTGCAACGCCTTCGCGCTGGACCCGGCCGATACGGAGCAGAAGGAACAGGCGCTGGATTGCATTTCGCGCAATGTCTTCTGGTACGAGGTCAGCGATGCGCAGGGTCGGCTCGGCTACATCAGCCGCAAGTACCTGTCGGACTGAGCGTCGGAACATGCCGGAGAAAGGCGGGAAATCCGCACTTGCCGCATCGGGCCAATGCCGCGAACGTGCGAGAAAAAGGGAGACGGGCGGATGACACGACACATCGCAGCGGTTCTGGGCGTCGCGGCTCTGACGGCTTTCGCATCAACCGCACTGGCCGAACGCGGGAGCCAGTCGCCCATCCCCGATGACATCTGGCAGAAGATGCAGGGCGTGAGCTGGCACGCCGACCTGCCGTGCCCCAACCGCGACGGTCTGCGCCTGCTGAGCGTGCCCTACGTGGACTTCGCGGGCGCGGAACAGACCGGCCAGCTGGTTGTAGCGACAGAGGTGGCCGATACCATGCTGGACATTTTCGCCGACATCCATGCCGCTCGTTACCCGATCCAGAGCATGCGCCCGGTGCACGAGTTCGCCGGGGACGACGGGTTTTCGATGGCGGCCAACAATACCTCGGCGTTCAACTGCCGTCTTGTCGCCGGGACGTCGCGGCTGTCGCAGCACGCGCTCGGGAAGGCCATCGACATCAACCCGGTTCACAACCCCTATGTGCAGGGGCGGCACACGTCGCCGGACGCTGGCGTGGACTACGACGAGCCGTCAGAGCGCCGACCAGACGTTCCGGGGGTGATCCTGCCGGACGATGCGGTCGTCACCGCCTTCACGAAACGGGGCTGGGGGTGGGGCGGCACATGGTCGTCCGCGAAGGACTACCAGCACTTCTCCGAATCCGGGAACTGAGCGCAACCGCGCCGTCCGACTCCGGCTCAGGTCTGGATGAAGTCGACACCGCCGGGGTAGACATGCGCGGCCGTCAGGCGGCCCGAGAGGTAGGCGCCTGTGTCCACGGATATGCGCCCGTCTTCCGCCTTCGCGTCCTCGGTGATGGTGTGGCCGTGCACCACCCAGATGCCATCGTCGCGGTTGACCCGGAAGAAATCGGGGTGGCCCCAGGTCAGCACCTGCGTCGACTGGAAATCCATCGGCAGTGCAGGGTCAGCGGCGGCATGCACCGTCGTCACGTTGCCGGTCTGCCAGCGTGAGGGCAGGCCCTGCAGCCACTCCAGCATGTCGTCCCCCATCGCATAAAGAAGACGGTCGCGCAGCCCTTCCGGATCGCGCTTGCCACTGCGGGAGACGCCGAAACTGGCGAGTGTCTGCAGCCCGCCATGCCCGAGCCATCGGGACTCCTGCCGCTCCGGATCTTCAAGGTAGCGCAGCATCATCTCTTCGTGGTTACCGCGCAGGCAGACAAAACGGTCGCCCATCTCGCGGCTCATGGCGAACAGCAGTTGCAGGACACCGGCGGAATGTTCGCCGCGGTCGATCATGTCGCCGAGGCACACGATCTTTGGAGCGCTGTCGCGCTTGTCGATCTCCAGCAGCAGGTTGCCGAGCGGCCGGAGGCAGCCGTGCACGTCACCGATGGCGAAGAATGCCTCCTCGGGCGCCAAGGGCGCTTCGAAGGGGACGTTTGCACGCACTGCTTGCTGATCGCGGTCACGCCCGCGTGGCTTGCCGAAAAGTCTCATACCGGATTGTATATGAGGCGTTTTCGCAGCCCAGCAAGTGCGACCGTGCTTGAAAACGGTCGCACCTGCCGAATTTTCGATCAGATGCTCAAAGAGCGTTCTGTGCGCTGCGGAGCAGGACCGGGAACAGCTGCTGCAGGGCGCGGTTCCACTTGGTGATCGGCTGTTCCTCGATGAAGATGATGTCGTCGGGGCGCATCTCGAACTTCGTCGCGAGGATCAGCTTTGCCGCGTTGCGCGCATTCAGGTGGTAGGCGATGACGATGTCGCCATAGCCGGCCTGCGGGTCGCCGCGCAGCACGTAGATTTCCGACGGGTCGCCGGTCGTGGTGTCGAAGCCGCCCTCGTTGTAAAGCACGTCTGCCAACGTCGCCCGGTCGTTGAACGGCAGGGCAAAGCGGTTCTGGCCGCGCACTTCACCGGCGAGATAAACGTACTGGCGTCCGTTTGCGCCGTATTTCTCGCGGCGGTCGAAGTTGCTGCGGTCCTCTTCCAGCGCGCCGCGGCGGATGTTGATTTCCGACTGCAGGTTGGCCAGGGCGCTGTTGCGGGCGCTCTGGCGCAGCGAGATCACGTCGATCTTTGCCCGGTAGAACTCAAGCGCGCGGTCGAGGTCATAGGAGGTATCGACGAACACCGCGTCGCCCGCCTGCATGAGCTTGTCCTGCATGCCCGGGTTCTGGAGGTAGGTTTCCAGCGGGATCTGGTAGAGCGTGCCCTGGCGGTAAACGCGGATCGAGGCGAATTCGCGGTCGCGGATGTCCGTGCCACCGGCGGCGATGATCGCCTCGCCGAGGGTCAGGTCATTCGGGGTGATCGGCACGATGGTCGGGGTGCGCACGGCGCCGCCCACGGCCACGCGCTGCGAGTTGAAGCGGCTCACCTCGAGGCTGAAGGTCGGGTCGATCTGGTTGTCGACGAGCACCTGGAACAGACGGTTCTCGGCCTCTTCGATGGTCAGACCAGCCACCGGGATGGAGCCCACGTCGGGGATGGCGATGTTGCCGTCGTCGCGGACGGTGTAGCCCTGACGCTGATTTGCCGCGGCGAGCAGACCGGACAGTTCCTCGACAGAGTTGCGGCTCTTGGTGGCGAGCAGAAGCTCGTCACCCACACCGATGCGGTAGGGCTGCGGCGCGACATCGGGCAGCGGCCGGAATTCGAGCGTCTCACGCGATTCGTCGGGCAGGTAGGGGGTCGGCGGGATGGCACCGACACCGCGCGCACTGCCTCCGCCCGCGTTGGCAAAGAACGATGCGGGCAGGCTTTGCGGCGCATAGGCCGAACGGTTGGCGCTTGCCACGACGGTCGGCGACATCTCCAGAACGGTCACCTGGAAGCCGTCGGCGGCCGAATTGACCGTGGGGCTGTTGTAGGTGATCCCGCAGGACGTCAGAGCAAGGGTCAGCGCCGCAACACCGATCCAGCGTCCGGCCTTCGGCATAAGTCTCCGACCCTGCGCCCGCTTGGAGGTCACGCTCATATCTTACCCCGTCCCAAAACTTGCTTTTGTTCATTCTCGACCTGCGCAACGCGGCTTGCAAGCCGCACCGCGAGGGCCGTCAATCTCTGACGGAATTACATGCGTTCCGGCCACATGGCGACATGACGCTCCTGCTACACTGCAGCAAATCCGACGAGCGGGGCAAATCTGCAACATCGGCAAGAATCTTCCACATGGTGAAAGTGAACAATTCGTTTTCAGCGCATGGGCGACGAAATGGCTCACTGTATACAGCTGCATACTGTAGACGCCGTTGCGCGTTTGGCCTAGAGAGGGCGCAAGGTTAACAAGGGGGATCCCATGTCCGACACGTCCACGCCCGATATCATCTACACCAAGGTCGACGAAGCGCCCGAGCTGGCCTCGGCGTCGCTGCTTCCGATCATCCAGTCCTTTGCCTCCGCCGCCGGCGTGACGGTGGGTACGAAGGACATCAGCCTCGCAGGCCGGATCATCGCCACCTTCCCGGAGGCCCTGACCGCAGAGCAACGCCAGTCCGACGACCTGGCCGAGCTGGGCGAACTGGTGAAGAAGCCGGACGCCAACGTGATCAAGCTGCCGAACATCTCCGCTTCGGTCCCGCAGCTCGTGGCTGCGGTCAAGGAACTGCAGTCCCAGGGCTACGCACTTCCCGACTATCCCGAATCCCCGTCCACCGACGAGGAAAAGGCCGTCCGCGCCAAGTACGACAGCATCAAGGGCTCGGCCGTGAACCCGGTCCTGCGCGAGGGCAACTCCGACCGCCGCGCCGCCGCTGCCGTCAAGAAGTTCGCGCAGTCGAACCCGCACCGCATGGGTGAGTGGTCCTCCGACTCCAAGACCCGCGTCGCCGCGATGACGGGCGACGATTTCTATTCCAACGAAGTCTCCGCCACGCTGGACAAGGCCGCGACCGCGAAGATCGTGCTGGAGACCGCCGATGGCGAGACCGTCCTGAAAGAGGGCGTCTCCTACCCGGCGGGCACCGTCGTCGACGCCACCTACATGTCGGCCAAGGCGCTGGACGCCTTCCTTGCCGAAGAGATCGAGAAGACCAAGGCCGAAGGCACGCTGTTCTCGCTGCACATGAAGGCCACGATGATGAAGGTCTCCGACCCGATCATCTTCGGTCACGCCGTCAAGGCATGGCTGGCCCCGGTCTTCGAGAAGTACGGTGACAAGATGGCCGCGCTGGGGGTGAACCCGGCATCCGGCATGGGCGACCTGCTGGCGCGGGTGAAGGACGATCCGGAAATCACCAAGGCCATCGCGGACTGCCGCGAGCAGCGCCCGCCGATGTACATGGTCGACAGCGACCGCGGCATCACCAACCTGCACGTGCCGTCGGACGTCATCATCGACGCCTCCATGCCGGCGCTGATCCGCGCGGGCGGCAAGGGCTGGGGCCCGGACGGCAAGGAGTCGGACACCAACTGCGTGATCCCCGACAGCTCCTACGCGCCGGTCTATGACGCGACCATCGAGTTCTTCAAGGCCAACGGCAAGCTGAACCCGGCGACCGCCGGCACCGTGCAGAACATCGGTCTGATGGCGCAGAAGGCGGAGGAGTACGGCTCCCACCCGACGACCTTCGAGATCCCCGCCGACGGCACGGTCAAGATGATCCTCGACGACGGCACCGTGCTGCATTCGCACACCGTCGAAGCGGGCGATATCTGGCGCTCGGCCTCGGCCCGGAAGGCGCCGATCGAGGACTGGGTGAACCTGGCCATCGAACGGCAGAAGGCCACGGGCTACCGCGCGATCTTCTGGCTGGACGCAAGCCGCGCGCATGACGCCGAGCTGATCGCCATGGTCAAGCCGATCCTCGAAGCCAAGGGCGTCACCGACAAATTCGAGATCATGGCCCCGCGCGAAGCCACAATCGCCTCGCTCGAGACGATCACAAAGGGCGAGAACACCATCGCGATCACCGGCAACGTGCTGCGCGACTACCTGACGGACCTCTTCCCGATCCTCGAGCTGGCGACCTCCGCCAAGATGCTGTCGATCGTGAAGCTGATGCAGGGCGGCGGGCTGTTTGAAACCGGCGCTGGTGGCTCTGCCCCCAAGCACGTCCAGCAGCTCCAGTCCGAAAACCACCTGCGTTGGGACAGCCTTGGCGAGTTCTGCGCGCTTGGCGAATCGTTCAAGTTCCTCGCCGACCAGAAGGGCAACGAAAAGGCCCGCGTTCTGGGTGAGGCGGTGGACACCGCGACGCAGGGCATCCTCGACAACGACCGCTCGCCCTCGCGCAAGGTCGGAGAGCCGGACAACCGCGACAGCCACTACTGGTTCGCCCGTTACTGGGCCGAGGCGCTGGCCGCGCAGTCCGACGATGCCGAGCTTGCCTCCCACTTTGCTCCCATCGCCAAGGCGCTGGCCGATGGCGAAGCGGATATCGTCGCCGAACTGGCTGCGGCACAGGGCAGCCCGGCGGACACCGGCGGCTACTACCACAACGACCCGGAAAAGGTCGCCGCGGTGATGCGCCCCTCGCCGACGCTGAACGCGATCATCGGCTGAGACGTTCGTACCGGACAAAAGCAAAGCGGGCCCCGAAAGGGACCCGCTTTTTTCGTGCCGTTGAACCTGCGGTCAGATGCGGGCGTGTGCGCCGCCACGCGGACCGGCCACCAGCCATGCGATGAAGCCGAGAACCGGCAGGATCAGAATGGCGAGGGTCCAGACGATCTTGGCGAGCGTGGACGCGCCAGAGGTCAGAGTCTGGTAGATTGCGTAGATGTCGGCGATGAGGATCAGAAGACCCAGAAGACCATATTCCATTGGTTCAGCTCCCGTTTAGCTATCTGGGGAGACAACGTGCTCGCGCCCATCGGGTTCCCTCGACGTCAAAATTGGTAAGGCGGGGCCGTGCGTGCCAGGCGTGCGTCAAGCCCGCTCAGACCGGCTTTTGGCGGGCGCGAAGGGCCGCTCGTGTGGTTGTTCGGGGGAAGGGGGCGGAGGCGGCTCAGACTTGGCACGGGCCGCCCTGTTTGCCGCCTAAGGGCCCGGCGGGTGCGGCGCTGGTCGGCCGCCGTCGCGGGGCCCCGGTCGGGGCCCCTCTCGGGTCTGATGTCAGATACCGCTGCGCTTGGCGGCCGCATCTGCCGGGGCCACGCGGGCAACGGAATGGATCGCGCCAAGGCCGTCGTCACCCTTCCACTGGAAGGAAATGTCGATGCGGTCGCCGGTGGCGAGGTCGGCCGGAACCAGCAGGTCCGCCGGCAGGGTCCAGACCGTCTTGTCGGTCAGGACGAGGGTATGGGTGGCCGGGGTCCAGCTGTGGACGGTGCCAATGGTCTGATCGGCGAGGACCGGACCTGCGACGAGGGCGGCCAGAGCCGCGATAAGCGTGAAACGCATGGGGTTTGCCCGAAGGGAGGATGGCGCTCTAGGCGCGATCCCCGCGCTTGCAGCCGCCGGGCGGAGCCTCGCGCCCGGATGACACGAAGATGACATGGCGGCGCATCTTTTCAAGTGGTCTTGCAAGGGATTCTTTGCCGCTGGCGGCTTGTTGCCATAGGTGCTTGGGATGCGGCAGCGCTTGCATCCCCTGAGTGTTCCCGGGCCTTTGGACGAATGTGTCTTCCCGCTCCCGCACGGCTGCGAAAAACGACGGTTCAATCCGCCCGGAAGCCCCCTTCGGCCTACCGCTTGCGTCGCTTGACGTTCCCGCCGCGCTGGCCGGGACGCCCTGCTGTCGAGCGGCCCTTGGCCTTGGTTGCCTCTTCGGAGGCCCGTTCGACCGCCTGCTGTCGGGCCAGCGGGTCGTCGGTCACCGCCAGTTCTACCGCCTCCAGCCGCTTGACCTCGTCGCGCAGACGTGCGGCCTCCTCGAACTCGAGGTTCTCCGCCGCCTTGCGCATATCCGTCCGCAAGCCTTCCAGCACAGCGGCGATGTTGGAGCCCTGACGCTTCGGGTCGATCTTCGCGGTGACGCGGGACTGGTCGGTGTCGCCCTGGTAGAGTCCGGCGAGGATGTCGTCGACGTTTTTCTTCACCGTCTCCGGCGTGATCCCGTGTTCCTCGTTGTAGGCCATCTGCTTCTCGCGGCGGCGGTTGGTCTCTCCGATAGCGCGTTCCATGGATCCGGTCATGCGGTCGGCGTACATGATGACCCGGCCATCGGCGTTCCGCGCCGCCCGCCCGATGGTCTGGATCAGCGAGGTCTCGGACCGCAGGAAGCCCTCCTTGTCGGCGTCGAGGATGGCCACCAGCCCGCATTCCGGGATGTCCAGGCCCTCGCGCAGCAGGTTGATCCCCACCAGCACGTCGAACGCGCCAAGGCGCAGGTCGCGCAGGATCTCGATCCGTTCGATGGTGTCGATGTCGGAGTGCATGTAGCGCACCTTGATGCCCTGTTCGTGCAGGTACTCCGTCAGGTCCTCGGCCATGCGTTTGGTCAGCACTGTGGCGAGGGTGCGCATGCCGTTTGCCGCGACCTTGCGGATCTCGTCCAGCAGGTCGTCGACCTGCATCTTCACCGGCCGGATCTCCACCTGCGGGTCCAGAAGGCCGGTGGGGCGGATCACCTGTTCTGAGAACACACCGCCCGATTGCTCCAGCTCCCACGCGGCGGGGGTGGCGGAGACGAAGATCGACTGCGGGCGCATCGCGTCCCATTCCTCGAACTTGAGGGGGCGGTTGTCCATGCAGGACGGCAGGCGGAAACCGTGTTCCGCCAGCGTGAATTTCCGCCGGTAGTCGCCGCGATACATGCCGCCGATCTGCGGCACGGAGACGTGGGATTCGTCGGCGAAAACGATGGCGTTGTCGGGGATGAATTCGAAGAGGGTGGGGGGCGGTTCGCCCGGCGCGCGGCCCGTCAGGTAGCGCGAGTAGTTCTCGATCCCGTTGCAGACGCCGGTGGCCTCCAGCATCTCCAGGTCGAAGTTCGTCCGCTGCTCAAGCCGTTGCGCCTCCAGCAGTTTCCCCTCGCCGACAAGCTGGTCGAGCCGCTGGCGCAACTCCTTCTTGATGCCCTGGATCGCCTGCTGCATCGTCGGACGCGGTGTGACGTAGTGTGAGTTGGCGTAGATGCGGATGCGCTCGAAACTGTCGGTCTTGGTGCCGGTCAGCGGATCGAATTCGGTCAGCCCTTCCAGTTCCTCGCCGAAGAAGGACAGCCGCCATGCGCGGTCCTCGAGGTGGGCAGGCCAGACTTCCAGAACGTCGCCACGCACCCGGAAGGTGCCGCGCGAAAACCCCTGATCGTTGCGGCGATACTGCTGCGCGATGAGGTCGGCCATGATCTTGCGCTGGTCATACTCCTTGCCGACGAACAGGTCCTGCGTCATCGCCCCGTAGGTCTCGACCGAACCGATACCGTAGATGCAGGACACGGACGCCACGATGATCACGTCGTCGCGTTCCAGCAGCGCCCGGGTGGCCGAGTGGCGCATCCGGTCGATCTGTTCGTTGATCTGGCTTTCCTTCTCGATATAGGTGTCGGACCGCGCGACGTAGGCCTCCGGCTGGTAGTAGTCGTAATAGCTGACGAAGTACTCGACCGCGTTGTCCGGAAAGAACCCCTTGAATTCGCCGTACAATTGGGCGGCCAGTGTCTTGTTGGGGGCGAGGATGATCGCTGGGCGCTGGGTCTGTTCGATCACCTTGGCCATGGTGAAGGTCTTGCCGGTGCCCGTCGCACCCAGAAGCACCTGGTCGCGCTCGCCCTCATCGATGCCGCCGGCAAGTTCCGCGATGGCGGTCGGCTGGTCGCCCGCCGGAGAGAAGGTGGTCTGCATGACGAACCGCTTGCCGCCTTCGAGCTTTTCGCGGGTGCGCACATCCGGCGCGGCGGCATGCATCATGGGCATCTGTTGCGGCGAATTGTTGTGCATCGGGGTCTCCTGTGCGCGACCCCGGTTGTCCAGCGCCGGTCGTGTCGCTGCAGTGCAACGTAAGTCGCAGGGCGGCCTCGCGCCAGTCCGATGCTGACAATAACTGTCTGCAAGACGTCAGGGAGAGTGGTCTGTTTCGGGTCGGTTGGCTGACACGCGTGTCTCTGGCGGGGCCGCACCAGGGTTCGCAGAGTGCCGAATACATGCGCGAACTGCTGATCCACTGCTCGCCTGCCTACCAACTTTGGTCGCAGCACCTTCTGGCGCGGATTGAAAGGGCCATCTGATAACAAAGGGAAATAGCGGACTGGCGGCGGATCGCCCGTGTCGCGCTGCCCGGCTGCCACAAAGGAAGCATTTGCCAAAACCGAAAGCTGATATGTAGCTTTGAAGGAGACAAGCAGCGCTCGGTGGCCCGGTGCCACGAACCCACCCCTCGCTCCCTGTGTCTCCGGTCGGACACCTGAGCCTGCTTGTCGTCCGATCCTTGTCCCGGCCAGCGCTCACTGTGACAATTGGAGCGGCGCAGCATGTTGCCCTTCGCCGCGGAATCCCGGATAACCGTTGTGATTCATGGAGGTGTGGAAATGCGGGCTCGCATCTATCAACCGGCAAAGACGGCCATGTCCTCGGGGCAGGGCAAGACGAAGCACTGGTATCTGGACTACGTGCAGGACAGCCCGAGGTCGATCGACCCGCTGATGGGCTGGACCTCCTCCGCCGACACGCAAAGCCAGGTGCGCCTGCGCTTCGAGACGAAGGAAGCGGCGCTGGCCTACGCCAAGGAACACGGCATCGACGCGATGGTGATGGAGCCGAAGAAGCGGAAGGTGAACATCCGGGCGCGGGGGTATGCGGAGAACTTTGCGTCCGACCGCCGGGCGCCCTGGACGCACTGAGCGTCTTCACCGCGGGCGGGGGCGCCGGCATTTTCCGAAGCGATCCAATGCTTTAGCGGAGCACCCTCGCCATGGACACCACTCATCTCGTCACCCACTCCGGGGGCTTCCACGCCGACGAACTGCTGTCGACGGTGGTGCTTACCCGCTTGTTTCCAAACGCAAAACTGGTGCGCTCACGGGATGTTGAATGGATCTCTCCGGCGCCCGGGCGGGTCGTTTACGACGTCGGCCGCGTCTACGACGCCGAGGCGGGCATCTTCGACCACCACCAGCGCCCCGTGCCGCAGCGCGAGGACGGCGCGCCCTATAGCTCTTTCGGTCTGATCTGGAAGCACTTCGGCCACGGCTACCTCTGCGCGCTGGGCGTGCCCGAGGCCGACGTGGACGAGATACACCATTGTTTCGACAGGGAATTCGTCCTGCCCGTGGACCTTCTGGACAACGGCGCGATGGAGCCGTCGGTGGCCGGGCCACTGGCGGGGATGACCCTGCCGGTGCTTCTGGAAACGCTGAAGCCGGTGTTCGACGACCGGGGCCCCGGGGCAGATGACCGCGCGTTCATGGATTCGTTAACGGTCGCCCGCGCCTTCGTCGAAGCGGCGGTGCGCGGCCAGGCGGCCAAACGGCGGGCAGAGGCGATGGTCATGGCCGCCATCGCGGAGGCCGGCGCCTCCCGCGTGCTGGAGCTGCCCATGGGCATGCCCTTCCGCGGCGCCATCGAGGCGGCGGGCGCCGAAAACCTGCTGTTCGTCGTGCATCCGCGCGACGGCGACTGGGCGCTGAACACCATCCGAAAAGGCTCCAACACCTTTGAATCGCGGGCAGATCTGCCGGAAAGCTGGGCTGGCCTGACCGACGGCGCGCTGGAGGCGGCGAGCGGCGTCAAAGGCGCCAAGTTCTGCCACAACGCCCGCTTCATCGCCGTCGCGAACACACGCGAAGCAGTGCTGGAAATGGCCCGCCTCGCGGTGGCAGAGGCGGTGACGGACGCGCCCAAGGGCCTTGGCGCGGTGTTCGAACCGGCGGCGAAGTAAGCCTTGCCTGTGCTTCCCTGAACGCGGGGCGCGGTGCGTTAACCCTGCCGCGTTAACCATTCCTTATGGTGAGTCCCGGCCGGTTCGGGGGTCCGAAACGGCCGGTTGTTAACCTCTCCGATGCGGCGCCGAATCGCGGATGCGTAGGGGGCTGGTGCTTGGTCTGTGCTCGGGTGCCGGGCGCGGCTTCTCGTCAGCGAGAAAAAGCCCACCTGATAAGCTGATAGGCTGCTCCGATCACGGCGCCGACGACCAAGGCCTCGGGCATGAGACGCATTACGGATCGCATGACGTACTGGCCGTAGTCGCGGTCTGGAAAAGCGGACAGATACTGCTCTTGAGAAGGCATCGCGCCGTCGATTTTTCCTGCGGTCAAGAGCAGTGTCGAGACCGCAAGAATGGCGAAAATGGCTGCGCCGATCGCCGCGCCGCGAATGATACGCTTTATCAGGATGGTGGATTGCGGCTGTTCGCCAGTCAACTCGTCACTCAAACGTCCAGCTCCACCGCAAACCGCGCGTTTTCCTGGATGTACTGGAAGCGCAGTTCCGGTTTCTTGCCCATCAGGCGCTCTACCAGGTCGCCGGTTTCGCCGGGTTCGTCCTCGTCGATGGTCACGCGGATCAGGGTCCGGGTGTTGGGGTCCATCGTGGTTTCCTTCAGGTCCTTGGCGTCCATCTCGCCCAGGCCCTTGAACCGTTGCACATCGATCTTTCCCTTTCCGCCCAGACCCTTGGCCAGCGCGGCCTCTTTCGAGGCGTCGTCGGCCACGTAAAGCCGCTTCGCCCCCTGGGTCAGCCGGTAGAGCGGCGGGCAGGCGAGGTAGAGGTGGCCCTGGTCGATCAGCGGGCGCATCTGGGTGAAGAAGAATGTCATCAAAAGCGACGCAATATGGGCGCCGTCCACGTCGGCGTCCGTCATGATGATAACCTTTTCGTAACGCAGGTCGTCGATGTTGAACTTCGTCCCGAGGGACACGCCGAGCGCTTCGCAGAGGTCGCGGATCTCGGCGTTCGAGGTCAGCTTGTTGGAGGCGGCGCCGAGCACGTTCAGGATCTTGCCCTTCAGCGGCAGAAGGGCCTGGGTTTCGCGGCTGCGTGCGCCCTTGGCGGAGCCGCCGGCCGAGTCGCCCTCGACGATGAAGATCTCTGTCCCCTCGCGGGACTTGGCGGTGCAGTCGGTCAGCTTGCCCGGCAGCCGCAGCTTCTTGGTGGCGGACTTGCGGGCGGTCTCCTTCTCCTGCCGGCGGCGGAGGCGTTCCTCTGCCCTCAGCACGAGGAAGTCGAGGATGGCGCCTGCGGACTTCGTGTCGGAGGCGAGCCAGTTGTCGAAGTGGTCGCGGACGGCGTTTTCCACGAGGCGCTGCGCCTCGGTCGTGGCGAGGCGGTCCTTGGTCTGGCCGACGAACTCCGGTTCGCGGATGAAGCAGGAGACCAGCGCGCAGCCGCCGGTCATCAGGTCGTCGCGGGTGATCTGCGCGGCCTTCTTGTTGTTGACCAGTTCGCCGTAGGCGCGGATGCCCTTGAGGATCGCGGCCCAGAAGCCGGCCTCGTGGGTGCCGCCCTCGGGGGTGGGCACGGTGTTGCAGTAGGACTGGATGAAGCCGTCGCGCGAAGGCGTCCAGTTGATCGCCCATTCGACCTTGCCCGGCACCTGGAAGCGTTCGCGGAAGTCGACCACCCCGCCGAAGGGCGCGTCGGCGTAGGTGCTGGCGGTGCCCAGCGTTTCGGTCAGGTAGTCGGAAAGGCCGCCGGGGAAGTGGAAGGTCGCCTCCGTCGGGGTTTCCTTGTCGTCGATCTCCGACTTCCAGCGGATTTCCACGCCCGAGAAGAGGTAGGCCTTGGAGCGGACCATCTTGAACATGCGGGCGGGTTTGAAGCGGTGGTGGCCGAAGATCTCCTCGTCGGCGTGGAAGGTGGTGGTGGTGCCGCGGCGGTTGGGGGCGGCGCCGACCTTCTCGACCGGGCCGAGCGGGATCCCGCGGGAGAAGCGCTGTTCGTAGAGCTCCTTGTTCTTGGCCACCTGCACGACCATCGAGTCCGACAGGGCGTTGACCACCGAGGCGCCGACGCCGTGCAGGCCGCCGGAGGTCTCGTAGGCGTCGCCGGAGAACTTGCCGCCGGCGTGCAGCGTGCAGAGGATGACCTCGAGCGCGGACTTGCCGGGGAACTTGGGGTGCGGGTCGATGGGGATGCCGCGGCCGTTGTCGCGAATCTCGACGGCGTAATCGGCGCGCAGCGTGACCTCGATCCGGTTGGCGTGGCCGGCGACCGCCTCGTCCATGGAGTTGTCGAGGATCTCCGCCACCATGTGGTGCAGCGCCCGTTCGTCCGTGCCGCCGATATACATGCCGGGGCGCTTGCGGACGGGTTCCAGCCCTTCCAGCACCTCGATGGAGGAGGCGTCATAAATAGGTTCGACTGCGGAGTGGAGGAGATCGTCTGCCATGTATGTCCCTCGACGCGTGCTCGGTTTGTTCTGTTGATTGAGGGGCAGTATGGCAGAGGCGGCAGGGCGGCGAAAGGGGAACGCCGCGCCGGGGCACTACCTATACACAGGAGATCCGCAGGGTTCGGCAGATATGGGGCTCATTCGCCGGTGCAGGGGGTGGTGTAGGCGTCGGGATGGGCGGCGGCGGCGGTGTCCACCCGGCCCTCGGGGATGTCCGCCTTCAGCGCGTAATCGTCGCCGCGCAGGAGCATGCCGTGGCTGTAGGTGAGGCCCTTCGGGTCCTCGATGGCGCGGACCTCGAAGGTGCCCCGGATGCGGTCCGTGCCGCCGGGATTGTAGCGCAGCCAGACGAGGGCCGACTGTTCGCCGTGGTCCTCGGCCGTCACCATGTCCTGCGCGCGGGTCAGGAAGACGTCGACGAAGACGAGGCCCCGCGCCTCCGCCCGCCGCGCGGCGGCGCCGGCGGCCTGCGCGAGCAGCGGCCCAAGGTCTTCGAGATCGGTGCGGATCATCACCCGCTGGCTGCCCGGCCCGGTGGCGCCGGGATCGTGCGTCTCCCAGACCGCGCATCCGGCATGGGCCCCCGTGGCAAGGGCGAGAAGGGCAGCGGTCAGGACACGGATCATGAAACGGGCTTTCCCGGCAAAGAGACTGGACAAATGTCTGCCGCGAGTGTGCCGGGGGCAGGGGCGCCCGGCAAGAGGTTCTGGCGCCTTGGGAGGGTGCCTTCGCCGCTGTGGGGCCCCGGATGAAGGCCTTGGCCCGGGTGGGTGGCTGATGGAGGCGGCACGTGCGCCTTGGTCCCGGGCGCGGCTTTGTGACAATGGTGCGTGCGGAGCACGCACCCTACGGTTCTCTCACGAATCCAATGCTATGTGTCTGAGAGAAGGCAATAGTGAATAATTCAGCTATTGTGTGCCGATTGACGTTCAAGGTATTCGGCGTACATTTTTCTCGCGATCTCCTTGCTTTCACAGAAAACTCTGATTTGATCATTTAGCTCTGCTTGTGAAAGCAAGGTGTGCTGCCCGCGTTCCCAAACTACAGGTCTCCGGTGCTTTTCACCGCTCCCGCAAACGATCTTGGGTAAGAAAATAATTCTCCCAGGCGAGTCTTCAAAGTCGGTGAGGCGAAATATGGATGCCTCAAGTGCTGTCATATACAAGCTGGCTTGAAAGTCATCGAATGCAATTTCGCTCCATGGGTTAAAGAAAATTGGGGCAAACTGTCCCCCTTCACGGATAACGGTTAACGGCTTTACTGGAACGAAAAGGCCCGGGCCTATTGGTAGGCGCTCATCGAGGCGATCAAATGCACGTACGCCTTCTATCGGGGTTTTGGCAACCATGTCGAACCACGCGTGTACAACTTCGACGTTGTACTTATGTCCAAGAGGATTGCCTTTCATGGTTGCAACCTTAAGGCCCATTTCCCGTGAAATGCCGTCCTCTATGTAGAAGCGTGCTGCCTTACGGCTAGGGTTGTAATTCCAGACAGGGCTGGAGCGAACGAAGTTAAAAATGTTCCTCGCGGTCCTGTCGACTTGCGGATTCTGTAAACGCGACCAGTTTTCAGCCGCAGGAGGTCTGTCAATTTTTGTAAAGGGGGTCATTGGAGAGTGATCCTTTGCCCTTTAGGGATTTCTAGTTGCCGAATTAGGTCTTCCGTTATTTCCATTCCGACATTGAACGCGCCCGACTTGTTGTACACATGATCCCATGCTCCTCCCTTAGCATGGGACACATCATATAGCACGTGAGCGGGTACCATAGCATAGAAGCGACAAAGTTGGCGAATCCAATCTTCTGTTGAGGCTGGAAAATCAAAGTCTGCGTCAATTAGAAGGCCCGTGTCAAAATCCACCTTTTGAGCGTTTCTCTCAATGGGGGCTCTCTTGAAGACTTTGAATTGATTGTAAATTTCACGAAACACTGGCCCGTGTTCCCACGCTTCGATTTTCGCTGACACTAAGGGCGCGCCCTTGTCACGCAATGTGTCTACGTGCATGAAATATATGGCTTTATTCAGATGAAGGTTGGATATGCCAACGCCGAGACGCCTTGCCTCTTCCAAGAAAATGTTTGCGACGGCTCGTACGTCATATCCTCTCATTTGCGCCTCACTTCGCCTACATCAACGATACTCGTGAGCGAACGGAGTGTCACCTAGCTAGCGCCGATTCGCCCCGGCGGAAGCGAGCTATCAGCTCAACGGTCGAAGATGCAGGCATTTCAGCATTAAGAACTCGTTTGTTAACCTCCCTCCACCCCTCTCCCACCTCCGGGAAAAACGCATCCGCGTCCTCCACAACCGTGTCGACTTCGGTGATCAGCAGGCGGTGGGCGAGGGGGAGCAGGGCTTCGTAGATGCCCTGTCCGCCGATGCCGTAGATGCGGAAGTAGCCTTGGGACTGCGCCAGCGCGATGGCGTCTTCGACGCTGGGCACCACATGCTCGGTCAGCGTGGTGTCGCGGGAGACGACGATGTTCAGGCGGTCTTTCAGGGGTTTGAAGGGCAGCGATTCCCACGTCCTGCGGCCCATGACGATGGCGCCTCCGAGCGTCTCGCGCTTGAAGAGGGCGAGGTCCTCGGGGATGTGCCAGGGGATCTTGTTGTCCTTGCCGATGGCTCCGTTCCGGGCGCGGGCGGCGATGAGGGTGATCATGTGCGCCCCCCTTACACCGCGACCGGCGCCTTGATGGCGGGCGCGGGGTCGTAGTTGTCGAAGGCGAAATCCTCGTAGCGGAAGTCGAAGAGGTCGGTGACCTCGCGGGTGAAGCGCAGGGTCGGCAGCGGGCGGGGCGTGCGGGAGAGCTGGAGGGCCACCTGCTCCATGTGGTTCGAATAGATGTGCGCGTCGCCCATGGTGTGGATGAAGTCGCCCGGTTCGTAGCCGGTCACATGAGCGATCATGTGCTGGAGCAGCGCGTAGGAGGCGATGTTGAATGGCACGCCGAGGAACATGTCGGCGCTGCGCTGGTAAAGCTGGAGGTGCAGCTTGCCGCCGGCGATGCGCACCTGCCAGAGCGTGTGGCAGGGCGGCAGCGCCATGTCGGGCACGTCGGCGGGGTTCCAGGCGGAGACGATCAGCCGGCGGGAGTCGGGCGTGTTGCGGATCATGTCGAGCAGGGTGGCGATCTGGTCGATCTCGCCCTTGCGGGAGGGCCAGTGGCGCCACTGGTGGCCATAGACCGGGCCGAGGTCGCCGTTGTCGTCCGCCCATTCGTCCCAGATCGAGACGCCGTTGTCCTTCAGGTAGCCGATGTTGGTGTCGCCGGAGAGGAACCACAGGAGTTCGTGCACGATGGAGCGCAGGTGCAGCTTTTTCGTGGTCACCAGCGGGAAGCCGTCGGCGAGCGGGTAGCGGCACTGCAGGCCGAAGTGGCTGCGGGTGCCGGTGCCGGTGCGGTCGGTGGTGTCGGTGCCTTCCTTGAGGACAGTGCGGAGGGCGTCGAGGTACTGGTGCAAGGGAATCCCTCCAGTTCTGGGGGTGGGGTCGTTGTTGGCCGCAAGATATAGCCGGTGCCGCGCAGGGTAAAGCGGTGCGTCCCGCGGGAATGGGGCAAGGGTGGGGCGATTATGCCGCACATTTGCAGCGGGTCCGGCGGGCAAGGGGCGGTGAAGATTGACTTTTCCACAGGGGTCCCGCAGGTTGGTCGGCAAAATAAAAGGCAAGACCTGAGGCAGTCATCATGTACCGGATTTTCGCAGCGCTCGCGCTGGCGGGTGTGCTTGCGGCGTGCTCATCCAGCGGCGGCGGCAGCCCCCTGACCAGCACGGATTCCGTGGGCGTGGGGACCTGCAACCAGCCGCTTGTCTCGGACGAGGCGGAATGCGCGACGGATGACAACACCTCGGCGCCGCCTGCCGATCCCAGCGACCCGGACGTCTACGCGCGGCAGTTCAGCGACGACCTGACGGTCAGCGGCATGAGCTACGACACCGCCTCGGGCGAGCTGGTGCTGGACAACGTGCCGTTCGACGGGGACGACAACGTCTATCGCCGCAACGCCACGGCCTCCACCCGGATCAACGCCACCAGCGGGTCGAGCTTCGGCTTCTTCGCGAACGACCGGGGCACGGCGGGATCGCCCACGACGGAGTTCTTCGCGGTCTTCCGGCGTTCGCCCGACGATTACAGCCAGGTCGGCGCCCTGGGCACCAACCGCTATGTCAGCTACGGCTTCGGCGGTGCGGCGGCGCAGCGCCTGAACGGCGACGGATCGCTGCCCAACGCCAACCAGAGCTATGTCTTCCAGGGTGAATACGCGGCGGTGCGGACCATCGTCGAGGAAGGCACCAACACCGTGGTACAGTACGTCTCGGGCACCTCGCGGCTCGAGGTCGACATCCAGGATTTCAACAACGTGGGTGCGGTCGAGGGGATCATCGCGGACCGGCGGTTCTTTGACCTGAACGGCGTCGAGGTGCCTGAGATGGCGGGCGGCGTGGGCGACTTCATCTCGCTCGCCACGGCAGAGATCAACTTCGACGACTGGACGATCACCTCCTCCGACGCGACGCTGCAGATCCCGAATTCCGTCGACAAGGACACGACCAACATCGCCAGCGCCACGCCGAACACACAGACCGCCACCGGCAACTGGGCGGGCCTTTTCGCCGGTCCGAACGGCGAGGAAGTGGCGGGCATCGTCTTTGTCGAGGGCACCGGCCCGGTGGGCATCGACACCTCCACCGGCTCGCCGATCATCCTGACCCACAACCAGGTGCGGGAGACCGGGGTCTTCCAGGCCAAGCGCTGAGCGCATGACGGGGTCGGCCCGCCTGCTGCGCCGGGGGCTGTTCGTACTGCTGACGGCGGGCGTTCTGGCCGTCCCGGCCACGGCCCAGACCAAGCGGCCCGACGCCCTGCGCATCACGCTCGACGAGGCCCGGCAGGCCGCGGCCAACGCGCTGATGGCGGGCCGCGCCGAGGACGCGCTGATCCTGTCGCAGGGCGTGCTGCTGGGGGCGCCGGAGGACAAGACCGCGCTGTTCATCAAGGCCCGCGCGTTGCGGCAGCTTGGCAAGCGCGAGGCGGCGGTGGAAACCGCGCGGGTGGCCTGGCAGACCTCCGACACGCCGCGCGACCGGTTCTATTCGGCGATGATGATGGCGCAGATGCGCAGCTTTGCCGGGCAGAACGGGGTGGCGCAGCTTTGGCTGCGGCGGGCGATGCAGCTTGCCCCCGACGACCGGCTGAAGGAGATCGCGGTCGAGGACTTCCGCCACGTGCGCCGCATCACGCCCTGGCGGTTCGCGATGGACCTGTTCGTGCAGCCTTCGGACAACCTCAACAACGCGCCGACAGAGGACACGCCGGTTCCGGGCGGCGTGGTCAAGGTGACGCCGCCGCTGTCCGGGCTGCGCTACGGCGCGGGCGTGCAGATGCGCTACATCAAGCCGCTGGCGCCCCGGGTGCGCCTGCAGTTCTCGGGCTTTGCCCAGGGGTCGGCGGTGCGCCTGTCGGACGAGGCAAAGGACGTGCCGGGCGCCGAGGCGGGCGATTACACCAGCGCGGTGCTGGGCGGTGCCGTGACGCTGGAGGGCATCGCGAAGGACGGCGGACGGCTGGGCCGCGCGCATCTGAGCCTGCGGCGCCAGTGGCAGGGCGGCGCGCCCATTGCCGACATCGCGCGGCTCGACCTCGGGCTGGACCAGCGGCTGAGCCCGACCGTGGGCCTTGGCCTGCGACTGGGGTTCGAGGACGTGAGGCGGCTGGATTCCCCGGTGGGCGATGCGCAGCGCCGCGACGCGGGCCTGTCGCTGACGAAACGCTTCGAGCATGGCGCCCTGACGCTGGACATGGGCGTGGGCGAGACGTTCTCTGCCGCCTACAACGTCGGGCGGCAGGACGGCAGCGTCGGTCTCAGCTATGCCTTCGCGCGGCCCGTCGCGGGTGTGCTGCCGACGCTCAGCTTCGACTACGGGGTCTACAACTACGATGCGCCGTGGATCGGGGCGCCCAACGGACCCGCACGGGAGGACCGGCAGCGCCGGATCGGCGTGGACCTGTTGTTGCCCGAGCTCGACTATTACGGCTTCGCCCCCGAAGTCGGGGTTTCCTTCACCGACCGGAACTCCAATTATAACCTCTACGAGAACCGCAGTACGGATCTGCGGTTCGGATTGAAATCTGTGTTCTGATCTTTTGGCGCGGCGCGCGTTTTCTGCGAAAGTGCCGGTGCGCCCGAAGGTGGGACGAAGGAGGAAGACGTGGGCATCAAGTATCTGCACACGATGGTCCGGGTGAAAGACCTGGACAAGTCGATCGAATTCTACAAGCTGCTGGGCCTCGTGGAGCGCCGCCGCAGCGAAAGCGAGAAGGGCCGCTTTACGCTGGTCTTCATGTGTCCGCCGGACATGGCGGACGGCCACGCGGACGTGGAGCTGACCTACAACTGGGACGGCGACGAGGGTCTGCCCTCTGACTCGCGGCACTTCGGGCACCTCGCCTACACGGTGCCGAACATCTACGAGATGTGCCAGACGCTGATGGATGCGGGCGTGACGATCAACCGTCCGCCGCGTGACGGGCACATGGCCTTTGTCCGGTCGCCCGATAACGTTTCCATCGAGCTTCTGCAGCAGGGCGATCCGCTGCCGTCGCAGGAGCCCTGGGCCAGCATGGAGAACACCGGGCATTGGTGAGGCTTCTCGCCAGTCTCTGTGTCTGCCTCGCGGTGGCGATCACCGCGGGGCAGGCGCAGGCCTGTCGGCTGGCGCTTGCGCTGGCACTGGATGTCTCGTCCTCGGTGGACGCCCGGGAATACGCTTTGCAGCGCGACGGGGTGGCGGCGGCTCTGATGTCCGAGGACGTGACGGCGGCGATCCTGTCGGGGGAGCCCTCCGTCTGGATCGCGGTCTACGAATGGAGCGGGCGGCGGCAGTCGGTCGTGGTGCAGGACTGGGTGCTGCTGGACTCGCCCCGGGTCATCGCGGAGGTGGCGGCGCGCATCTCCGGGCACCGGCGGTCCTATTCGCGCTTTCCCACGGCGATGGGCTATGCGCTGGGGTTCGGCGCCGGTCTGCTTGAGCGCGGCCCCGCCTGCGAACGTCGGGTGATCGACGTGTCGGGCGACGGGGTGACGAACGACGGCTTCGGGCCGCAGCTCGCCTACCGGCATTTTCCCTTCGACGGCGTGACGGTGAACGGGCTGGCGGTGCTGGGCGCCGATCCGGGCGTGGTGGAGCATTTCGAGTTCGAGGTGCTTTACGGGCCGGATGCCTTCCTCGAGACCGCGCAGGGGTACGAAGGGTACGAGCGCGCGATGGTCCGCAAGCTGTACCGGGAGATCGAGAACCGCGTGGTGGGCGGCCTGCAACTGCCCGCGCGGCCGGGGCAGGAGGGGCCCGGGTGAGGCTGGCCGGCGCGGCGGCACTGGCCCTTTCGCTGTGGGTCGCGCAGGCGGAGGCGGCCTGCCGGCAGGCGCTTGCGCTGGGTCTGGACGTGTCCGGCTCGGTCGACGGTGCGGAATACCGGCTGCAACTGGACGGGCTGGCGGCGGCGCTGCTGCATCCGGAGGTGCAGGGCGCGCTCTTTGCCATGCCGGAGGCGCCGGTGGCGCTGGCGGTCTACGAATGGAGCGGGCCGGAGGCGCAGCGGGTGCTGGTGCCCTGGACCACGGTGGACGGGCCGGGCGCGCTGGCGGGGGTCGCCGCGCGGCTGGAAGGCACGGCGCGGGTGGGCGGAGAGACCTCCACCGCCATCGGCGCGGCCAAGCAGTTCGGCGCGGGGCTTCTGGCGCAGCAGCCCGGGTGCTGGCGGCAGGTGCTGGACGTGTCGGGCGACGGCACCTCGAACACCGGGCCGCGCCCGCAGTTCGTCCGCCCCGAGGCCATCACGATCAACGGTCTGGTGATCGGGCCGGGCACGGCGGACGGCGTGGGCGCGCTGGCGGGCTACTACGAGGCCTACGTCGTGCAGGGCGCCGACGCCTTCGTCGAGACGGCGGCGGGCTTTGCCGATTTCGAGGAGGCCATGGTCCGCAAGCTGAAGCGCGAATTGCAGGTGCTGGTGGTTTCGGCCCGGTAAGGGGCGGCAACTGGCAGACCGCTCGGGCGGGCAGCGCGTTCGTCAGTCACGGAACGACGCATTCGGCATGGCCATGAAACGCAAGGAAAAAGCGCCTTCAAAGGGCGCGCGCGTCTTGTCCTGAACTGTCGGGAGGGGCCATTTCGACCGTGGCATCGGTTGTCGGAGGGGCGCTGGTGCGCTGCGTCCGGAGGGCGGTTGCCGAAAGGGATGAGCCTGGCCGTTCTGGCCGGGGCGCGTCGGGGCGCGGGCTCAGTAGATGTAGCGGATCTGATCCGTCCAGTAGCGTTCGACACGCCGCAGGGCCGAGGTGATCTCGTCCATGCCGTCGATAGAGATGACCGCCTTCGTCTGGAGGCCCTCGGCGTGGCGGGCAAAGAGTTCGGACACGATGTTCCGGATTTCCCGCCCGCGCTGGGTGAGACGGACGCGCACCGAGCGGCGGTCGATCTCGCACCGCTGGTGGTGCATGTAGCCCATCTCCACCAGTTTCTTGAGGTTGTAGCTGACGTTGGAGCCCTGGTAGTAGCCGCGGGTCTTCAGCTCGCCTGCCGTCACCTCGTTTTCACCGATGTTGAACAGCAGTAGCGCCTGCACCGCGTTCACGTCGATGATCCCAAGTCGTTCGAACTCATCCTTGATGACGTCCAGAAGCAGCCGGTGGAGACGTTCCACCAGGCTCAGCGCATCGAGGTAGCTCGCCATGAAGCCCTGCTGGGGGCCCTTGTCCATGGACGAATGTATGCTCATAGATTTTCTCCGCCTGTTATGATTGACGGCAGCTTTCCGGGAAAAACGCAAATATCGGGTTAAACAGTCGTGAAACCCCGGAAAATTCGAGCGATATTCGTGGCTTGGTTAATAGGCATTGTGCCGGCGCCGCAGCGCCGCCTTCCGGGGGCGGATTTGCATTTTGTGGAAAAAGGCGCTAGAAACGGTCACTTGAGAAAAAACAGGCGACCCTTTCGCGTGATAGAGCAGTTCCGGCACTTCTGGGGCGACTATGTCGCTCCGCTCTACAAACGTCCCGAACGTCTTCAGTTCGCGGCGCTTTGTTACCGTGGGCACGGGGACCGCACGCAGATCCTGCTGATCACCAGCCGCGACACCGGACGGTGGGTCCTGCCGAAGGGATGGCCGATCAAGGGCCTGGACTCCGCGGGCTCTGCCATGCGCGAGGCTTGGGAAGAGGCGGGCGTGCGCGCCGGCCGCGCGTCGAAGTCGCCCTTGGGCGAATTCGTCTACGGCAAGACGCTGCCCGGCGACTGGAGCATCCCGGTCCGCACGCTGGTCTATGCGGTGGAGGTTGCGGAACTCTTGGACGACTACCCGGAGGTCACGCAGCGCCGGCGGGTCTGGGTCAACCCGGAAGAAGCCGCCGACATGGTGAACGAGCCGGGCCTGAAGGACCTGCTGCGCGATTTCCGCGCCGAGGCACCCGTTCTGCGCTGAAAGCCCCCGGCCGATTGAATTCGGCGTCCCGACCCCATAAACACCCCCGAATTGCGCGCCGGACCGGTGCGAAAGACCCGACGGGAGGGGCGGCACTTGGCTGGAAACGATCATCACCCGAAGCACCTTGAGACGCTGGACCGCGACCTTGGCCGCGTCCAGATGCTAGAACTCGCCACCGCCTACGTGGCGAAACCCGTGGCGGGGATCGGCATCGCCCTGGTCTTCGTGGTTTTTGCCGCGCTTCTGGCGGCGCTGCTGTTCGGCGGGTCGGGCCATGCGGTGACGATTGTCATCGCCTCGGTCTTTGGTGCCTACATGGCGCTGAACATCGGCGCGAACGACGTTGCCAACAACATGGGACCGGCGGTGGGCGCCAATGCCCTGACCATGGGCGGCGCCATCGCCATCGCCGCGGTGTTCGAGAGCGCGGGTGCGCTCCTGGCGGGTGGCGACGTGGTGTCGACCATCGCCAAGGGGATCATCGCGCCGACGAGCATGGGCTCGGTCGACGTGTTCATCTGGGCGATGATGGCGGCGCTGCTGTCGTCGGCGCTGTGGGTGAACCTGGCCACCTGGATCGGCGCGCCGGTTTCGACCACGCATTCGGTGGTCGGCGGGGTGATGGGCGCGGGCATCGCCGCGGCGGGTTTCGGCGCGGTGGGCTGGGGCACCATGGGGATGATCGCGGCAAGCTGGGTGATCTCGCCGCTGATGGGCGGTCTGATCGCCGCCGGGTGCCTGTGGTTCATCAAGTCGCGCATCATCTACCGCGAGGACAAGATCGCCGCGGCCCGGCTTTGGGTGCCGGTGCTGGTGGGGATCATGGCGGGGGCCTTTGCCGCCTACCTCGCCATGAAGGGGCTGAAGCACCTTGTGGAGATAGGCCTGCCCACGGCGCTTTTGCTGGGGCTGGCGATGGGGGCGCTGATCTGGCTGGTGATGATCCCGGTGGTGCGCCGCCAGTCCGAGGGGCTGGAGAACCGCAACAAGTCGCTCAAGGTGCTGTTCGGCGTGCCGCTGATCGTGTCGGCGGCGCTGCTGTCCTTTGCGCATGGCGCCAACGACGTGGCCAACGCGGTCGGCCCGCTGGCCGCCATCGTCGAGGCGGCGCGGTCCGGCCATTTCACCGAAGGCTTCGGCATCCCGTTCTGGGTCATGCTGATCGGCGCCTTCGGGATCTCGTTCGGGCTGTTCCTGTTCGGGCCTCGGCTGATCCGGATCGTCGGGTCGGAGATCACCAAGCTGAACCCGATGCGCGCCTACTGCGTGGCGCTGTCGGCGGCGATCACGGTGATCGTGGCAAGCTGGCTGGGGCTGCCGGTCAGCTCCACCCACATCGCGGTGGGCGCGGTGTTCGGCGTGGGGTTTTTCCGCGAGTGGGACGCGGAGCGGCGGCTGCGCAAGGCGCGCATAGCGATGCCGGAACGCGCGCGCTATTCGCCCGAGGAACGGCGGCGGCGGAAGCTGGTGCGGCGGGCGCACTTCATGACCATCGCGGCGGCCTGGATCGTGACGGTCCCGGCGGCGGCACTCTTGTCGATGGTGATCTTCTGGAGCATCCGGGCGATGGTGGCCTGAGGCCCGGCGGGCTTGGCCGTCCGCCTTTGAGGGCAAGAGAGTGGGCCGGCGCGATGTGCCCGGCCCCGCAGGGGGTCAGCCGTTGCCGGCGACGCTTGCGATCTCGGCAACGAGGGGGGCGTGGGCCGCAGGGGCGGGACGCTGGCCGGAGATCCACTGGTAGAGGTCCTGGTCGTTCTCGTCGAGCAGCGCCTCGTAGGCGTCGAGGGCCTCCGGCTCCATCGTCGCCAGGCGCGCCTCGGCGAAACGCATCAGGAGGATGTCCATCTCCTTCGTGCCGCGCCGCATGGAGCGCATGGTCAGCCGTTTCAGGCGGATGTCGTGCGGTTCGCGGGTCGCCTGTTCGGTCACAGCGCCGACTCCTTCAGCGCCTGGCGCAGGCGCTTTTCGAGCTGGCCGAGCTTGTCGGTGCGCGCCTTGATCTGCATCCGCAGCGTGCGCATCTCGGACAGGATCTCGGAGAGGTCGGCGTTGAGCGGCGTCTCGTCTTCCGGGCTGCCGACGCCTTCGCCCTCTCCGGTGATCAGCCAGACCATCGACACGTTCAGGATGCCCGCCATCATGCTGAGCTTGTTGGCGCGGGGTTCGGACATGTCGTCTTCCCACTTTTCCAGCGTGTTCAGCTTGACCCCGAGATTTTTGGCCAGCGTCTCCTGAGACATGCCCTGTGCCTCGCGGGCGGCCGCCAGCCTGTCGCCCAGAGTGGCGACGTCCGGGCCGTACCAGTCCGTGTCCTGCATGTGTAAGCTCCCTTGCGCAACCGCCTGATCGGGGTATGAGTGAACCCTATGATACCCCGTTCCCAAAGACAAACCGACGAGTTCCCCATGCCTTTCCTGTCCGAGACGCTTTCGAGGGTAAAACCCTCTCCGACGGTTGCCGTGACGCAACTGGCCCGTGACCTGAAGGCGCAGGGCCGCGACATCATCAGCCTCGGCGCCGGCGAGCCGGACTTTGACACGCCGGACAACATCAAGGCTGCCGCGATTGCGGCAATCGAGGCGGGGAAAACGAAATACACCGCACCGGACGGGATCCCCGAGCTGAAGGAGGCGGTCTGCGCCAAGTTCCGCCGCGAAAACGGGCTGGAGTACACGCCGGCGCAGATCAGCGTGTCGACGGGCGGCAAGCAGGTGCTTTACAACGCGCTGATGGCGACGCTGAACCCGGGCGACGAGGTGGTGATCCCCGCGCCCTTCTGGGTCAGCTATCCCGACATCGTGCGGCTGGGGGGCGGCGAGCCGGTGATCGTGGAGGGCGAGCGGCAGCTTGGCTTCAAGATCACGCCGGAGGCGCTGGAGGCCGCGATCACGCCGAAGACCAAGTGGTTCATCTTCAACTCGCCGTCGAACCCCACGGGCGCGGGCTATACGCGGGACGAGCTGAAGGCGCTGACCGACGTGCTGATGCGCCATCCCCATGTCTGGGTGATGACCGACGACATGTACGAACACCTGGCCTACGACGGGTTCGAGTTCGTCACCCCCGCACAGGTGGAGCCGGGTCTCTATGACCGGACGCTGACCTGCAACGGCGTGTCGAAGGCCTATGCGATGACCGGCTGGCGGATCGGCTATGCCGGCGGGCCGGAGCACCTGATCGCCGCCATGCGCAAGATCCAGGGGCAGTCGACGACCAACCCCTGTTCGATCAGCCAGTGGGCCGCGGTGGAGGCGCTGAACGGCCCGCAGGACTTCCTGGCGGAGCGGTCGGCGGCGTTCAAGCGGCGGCGCGATCTTGTGGTCGAGGGGCTGAACGCCTGTCCGGGGATCACCTGCGCGGTGCCTGAAGGGGCGTTCTACGTCTACCCTTCGGTCGCGGACTGCATCGGCAAGGTGTCGAAGGCCGGGACGCCGATCGCCGACGACGAGGCGTTCTGCACCGCGCTCCTTGAAGAGGAGGGCGTGGCCGTCGTCTTCGGGTCGGCCTTCGGTCTCAGCCCCTATTTCCGCGTCAGCTATGCCGCTTCGGACGAGATGCTGACAGAGGCTTGCGTGCGAATTCGCCGGTTCTGCGAGGGGTTGAAAGACGGGGAGGGCAACTGATGGCCGATCTTCCCGCCTTCTACTACCGGGTGCGCGACAACGGCGCCGCCGTGTTCCGCGTCGATACCGAGAACCGCCAGCGCCGGATCGAGATGGACCAGATCGCGGTGCTGAACCTGAACCGCAACGAGATCAAGCCGCACGGCGACGCCACCCTGTCGGAGGACGACCTGGCCGAGATGCGCCGCTGGATGGCGTCGCGCAAGGCGCTGCTGGCCATGCGCGACATCGACGACATCCACCGCTGCGTCGACTACCTGAACACCACGACGCAATGGGTGCAGTCGAAGGCCAGCGACGACCAGCTCGAAGAAGTGACGGATGCGCTGTTGCTGGCGATGCACGATCTGCGCAGCGTTCTTGTCCGAAAGAAGGCGGACCGGGTGATGAAAACCTGATCAATCCGCCCGTATCGCGTTCATTTCGGCGGTCTTTCGCCGGAATGGCGGTGCGCCGGACGGCGGGTGCCCTTTTCCTGCCACAATTCATGCTCTAAGTGGCAGCCATGCCAATCGACCTTTCAAAACGTGCCGAAACACTGGCACCGGGTCTTCCCACCCTTCAGCGACCCTTGTTCCCGCTGGCACCCGAAGCGGTGCGCGCGCTGCTGCTGAGCGAGGACTGACGGGGGCGTCCCGGGGGCATGCGATGCCCGCCAGGTGATGCCGGTTCGGAAACGATCTGCCCGCTTATTATTGCCCGCCCGCACGGGACCGCTTTCGGCTGGCCTGAAAGTCGGGGCCGGGGCCTTTGGTCGTCATTCGGTTTCGGAGGCGACTTGCGGCCCGGATGCGGTTGCAATCGAACTGGTTCGATACAGGAAACAATTCCCGGCGTTTCCACCGACAAGACAGTAAAAAATTGACTTGCCCACAGGGATTGCTAGCCTTCTCTGGGGAATTCTGCGAGTCACCATTCCGACGTCACCAAGGGGGACATTATGAAACTCATTCTCGCGGCGGCTGCCGCATTTGCGCTTTCGGGCACCGCTGCCTTTGCCTGGGGCGACATGTATATGGGGGATCCGACCAACAACCCCAATTCCAACATGCTGGTCCACACCTACAACGCACCGAACTACTGCCCCGCCGGTCTTCAGCCGGTGTCGGTCGGTGGCGTGATCTGCTGCGGCACCCCGAACGCCGGTCCCTACGTCGACCGTCCGGGCAAGGTCTACCGCAAGCCGTCGCCGCGCACCTATGCGCCGGTGGGCGTGAAGGGCGTCGCCGTGCCGGGCGACAAGGGTGTGGTTTACCGCTGATCCGCAAGGACCCTTGGCATTGCGTGTCAGGCCGCGTATAGCCGCGGCCTGATTTCTTTTGTGCGAACGCCGGAGGCCGACCCATGCAGGGCAGCGCGAATCTCAACATCATGATGAAGGCCGCGCGCAAGGCGGGACGGTCGCTCGTGAAGGACTTCCGCGAGGTGGAGAACCTGCAGGTGTCGATGAAGGGCGCCGGGGACTTCGTCTCGAAGGCCGACATCGAGGCGGAGCGCATCCTCAAGGAAGAGCTGATGGGCGCGCGCCCGACCTACGGCTGGCTGGCCGAGGAGGGTGGCGAGGAGCCGGGGCAGGACCCGACGCGCCGCTGGATCGTCGACCCGCTGGACGGCACCACGAACTTCCTGCACGGCCTGCCGCACTGGGCGATCTCCATCGCGCTGGAGCACAAGGGCCAGATCGTGTCCGCCGTGGTCTTCGACGCCGCCAAGGACGAGATGTTCTATGCGGAGCGCGGCGCGGGCGCCTGGCTGAACGACAGCAAGCGGCTGCGCGTCTCGGGCCGCCGCCGCATGGTGGAGGCGCTGTTCGCCACGGGTGTGCCCTTCGGCACCAAGCGGACCCTGCCTGCCACGATGAAGGACCTCGCGCGGCTGATGCCGGAATGCGCGGGTGTGCGCCGCTTCGGTGCCGCGTCGCTCGACCTCGCCTACGTGGCGGCGGGCCGCTACGACGGCTACTGGGAGCGCGAGGTGCAGATTTGGGACATCGCCGCGGGTTACCTGCTGGCCAAGGAGGCGGGCGCGCTTGTCGAGGGCGTGCGCGCGGACCAGGAGCCGCTGGAGTCGGGCGCGATCCTCTGCGCCAACAACGAGATCTTCACCACCTTCGCAAAGATCCTGCGGGCGGATTGACCCGCCCGGTCGCGGCGGTCACCCGAGGGTCGGCCAGTCTCCGGGGCTGGCATTGACGGAGAGGTTCTTTGTCGGTGCCTTTTTCGCCGGGATGTAGAACAGCACGTGCTTGAGCATGTCGCGCTGTTGCTGCGTGGCGGATTTGACGTGGCTCAGTTCGAGCTCGACCATCGAGAGATTGACGTTTTTCAGCACCCCGTCGACAACCAGATCGACGTTGAAGATGCTGGCGATCGCTCCGTAGGTTACGCCGATATACTTGAATTGCGTGGCATCGTACTTGATGTGGATGTGCGGATAGCCGTCCGGTGAATCGGCCGAAGCCCGCGTGCTCGAGTACAGGTTGGTGTAACCTCCGCCCGTTTTCATTTCCCAGTTGGTGGACAGCAGGGTTTCGCGCGCTTGGGCAAAGGGCATCAGGGGCATGTGTCTTCTCCGTGCGTGGCAAGGGTCGTGTCCGGTTCGCGGCGTCGCGCCGCGGGGGCCGGCGCGTGTGTCAGCCACGACAACCCACGCCAGATGGCCCAGTGTTGCCGCAACTTTCCCTTGCGGCAAGAAGTTTCCGGGGCGGGTGGTCGGCCAGTCGGCTGCCTGAGGGGCGGCTGAGGCTGGACCTGTGCGGTCTGCCCCACTCACATTGGGCAGGTTGGTGCGCGGAACGGCGGATACCGCAGACAGGGCAGCGCAGGGGAGAACAGGTCTGGCGGTCGCGCGGCTGCCAAGGCCTTTCGCGAAGTCGCCCCCCCTTGGCACCAATCCGCATTACGTTAGGTTAACAGAATCGCTTGCCGCAGTTTCAGGGCGGCCATACGCTCCTTCAATTCCTGTGCGCATAGGAGATTGACCTGTCATGACGTTGCGCGGTTTCAGTTTTTTCATGGCCGGAATGCTGGCCTGCCTGCTGGCTGCAGGCTGCGAGCCGGAGGTGGGCACGGCCGGCGAGATCGAGATCGACGGTGTGCGCTACACCGTAACCTTCAGCAAGTTGTACAAGCACAAGACGTGGTACTACGTCGATCTGCCGGGGCGGCCCAAGGTGAGCTGCGGCGAGAAGCCCAGCGACTGCGAACAGGTCATCCGCGACTATCTCGACTATCCCGAGGGACCGCCGCTGCCGCCTCCGCCACGGGACAACGAGGACAATGACCCGCCGTTCACGGCCGACGTGGTGACGGAAGAGCCCGAGCCGCCCGGCCCGGTGGAGGAAGAGGCGCCCGCGGAGGACGGCCGGGACATGTGACCCGGCCTGCCGTGGCGCGTCGCGGTCTGCCGCCTACGTGGCGCGGTCGGAGGGGTGGTTGACGCCGTCGTTCCAGTGGACCGGCTCGAAGTCCTTCGGCTCCGTCCCTTCGATGCAGTAGAGGTTCACGCCGTACTCGTTCGGGTTCGACCGGCGCCGGTGGTACATGTAGATGCCGCAGGTCTTGCAGAAGTAGTGCCGCGCCGTGTGGGTGTTGAAGCTGTATTCCGTCAGGTTGTCGGCGCCTTTCACCACCTCGACTCCGCCCAGGGGGGCAGAGACGGCGGCGCACTGGCGGCGGCGGCAGAAGGAGCAGTCGCAGCGGCGGCGGGTCTCGAACCCGTCTGTCAGGGTCACGGAGAGTTCCACGGCGCCGCAGTGGCATGTGGCTTTCACGGGGTCGGTCATTTGCGTCGGATCCTCGGGACTCGGGTGACGGAAGAACCCGGCTTCCAGCGGGTGCGGGCCTCCGGGTGGGGCGGGTGGCCGTGGTGCAGGCGCCAGAAGCGCGGGCCGCCCAGTTTCAGGAAGACGGGCAGGGTCAGCACGAGGCCGATGACAAAGCCGCCGATGTGCGCCCAGTAGGCGACACCACCCTCGTCGGCGCTGGTGCCCACGCCGCCGAACAGCTGCATGACGAACCACAGGCAGAGCGCGACCCAGGCCGGGATCGGGATCACCTTGATGATGATGACGATGAAGATCAGGATGTCGACCCGGGCGCGCGGGAAGAGCAGCAGGTAGCCGCCCATGACGCCCGCGATGGCGCCCGACGCGCCCACGGTCGGCACGTTGGAATAGGGGGCGGAGGCGTAGTGGATCAGCCCGGCGCCCAGCCCCGCGGCAAGGTAGAACAGCAGGAAGGCCACATGGCCCATGCGGTCCTCGAGGTTGTCGCCGAAGATGTAGAGGTAGAGCATGTTGCCGATGATGTGCATCCAGCCGCCGTGCAGGAACATCGAGGTGACGAGCCCCTGATAGCCGAAGCCTTCGGACAGGAAGCGCGGGACCAGCGAGTAGGTGGCGAGGAAGTTCAGGTCGTTGATCGCGTCGAGCGTCATCAGGAACACGACCGAGTTGATCGCGATCAGCGTGTAGGTGACGAAGGGCGTCCGGCCCGAAGGGTTGTGATCGCGGATCGGGAACATGCCCGGACCGTATGCCCGCCGCAGGGCGGCGTCCAGAGGAGGCGGTCGGGGAGGGCGTCACCGATGCGGCCTGGTGCGCGCGGGAGGGCGGCGCAGAGCCCCGCCCTACGGGACGTTCCGCTCTGGCCTGTGCGGAGGCCGCGCCGTCCTTTGGTCATCGCGTTGTGTTCAGCGGACTTGCGCGCTTTTGTAGGGCGGGGCTGTGCGCCGCCCTTGCGCCCCATAGTTACGGTCAGGCGGCGCGGAGCCCCGCCCTACGGCATGCTGCGCAGGGCGGGGCGGTGTCTTCGGATCAGGCGTGGCCGGCCAGCAGGGCCGTGTTGCCGCCTGCCGCCGTGGTGTCGACGCAGACGTGGCGCTCCGTCAGCGCGTGGGCGGCGTCGGGCATGCCGGTGATCAGCGGCAGGATCGGGCCCTTGCGCGCGGCCAGCGCCTTGCGGAAGGCGCGGGCGGTGCTCTCGTCGCCCCACCACAGCGCGCCGGAGAAGCCGTCGAGCGTGGCCAGCAGGTCCGGCGCCACCTTGCCCGTCACCGGGTGGGCGATGCCGCCCAGGGCGCGGATCGCCTGGGCCTGCGCCTCTGCCGCCTTGTGGCCGGGACCGAGGCAGAGGACCGGGGGACGCGGCAGGCAGGTGAGCTGGTTGGCCTCGCCTGTGGGGCCGGGCAGGACGGTGCGGTGCGGCACCGGCGTTGCCTCGACCGTGGCGCGGGTCAGGCTCTGGGCGAGGCCGGCCTCCGTCGCGGGGAGCGCGCTGCCGGGGGCCTTCGCCTCCTGCGTCTCGGCGGGTGCCTCGGCGGGATGGGCGCGGAAGCGGGCGAGGTAGTGCGGGCCGCCCGCCTTTGGGCCGGTGCCGGAGAGGCCTTCGCCGCCGAAGGGCTGGCTGCCCACGATGGCGCCGATCTGGTTGCGGTTGACGTAGATGTTGCCGGCGTGGACCGCCTCGGTCACGTGCTGCACGCGGTCGTCGATCCGGGTCATCAGGCCGAAGGTCAGCCCGTAGCCGGTGGCGTTGATGTCGGCGATCACGCGGTCCAGCTCCTCGGAGCCGAAGGTGGCGACGTGCAGGACCGGGCCGAAGATCTCGCGCTCCATCGCCTTGATGCCGGGCACGCGCAGCAGGGCGGGGGCGACGAAGTGGCCGGGCGCGGGCGCGTCGAGCTCCTTCAGCACGCGGCCTTCCCTGCGGGCCTTTGCGACGTAGCTGCGGATGCCCTCGGCGGCCTCCTCGTCGATGACCGGGCCCGCGTCGGTGGCCGGGTCCCACGGGTTGCCCATCACCAGCACGTCCATCGCGCCGGTGAGCATCCTGAGGAAGTCCTCGGCGATGTCCTCCTGCACGTAGAGGCAGCGCAGGGCAGAGCAGCGCTGACCGGCGGACTGGAAGGCGGATTCGACGATGGCGGCGACGGCCTGTTCCGGCAGCGCGGTGGAGTCGACGATCATCGCGTTCAGGCCGCCGGTCTCGGCGATCAGCGGCGCGCCGGGGGTGAGGTTCTCGGCCATGGCGCGGTGAATGGCCTGCGCGGTCTCGGTCGAGCCGGTGAAGGCCACGCCGTCCACGTCCGGGCAGGAGGTGAGCGCGGCGCCCACGTCACCCGCGCCGGGCAGGAGTTGCAGGGCGGTCGCGGGCACGCCGGCCTCGTGCAGGAGCTGGGTGGCGCGCCATGCGACCAGCGGCGTCTGTTCGGCCGGTTTGGCCAGAACGGCGTTCCCGGCGGCCAGCGCGGCAGAGAGCTGCCCGGTGAAGATCGCCAGCGGGAAGTTCCACGGCGAGATGCAGGCGAAGGTGCCGCGCGGTGCGCCGCCCTCGGCCTGGGTGGCGTAGTAGCGCAGGAAGTCGACCGCCTCGCGCAGTTCGGCCACGGCGTCCAGCAGCGTCTTGCCGGCCTCGCGGTGCAGCAGGGCGAAGAGTTCGCCGAAGTGCGCTTCGTAGAGGTCGGCGGCGGCGTTCAGGATGCGCGCGCGCTCTGCCGCGGGGGCGTCCCAGGGCTGCGCGGCAGCGGCGGCGGCGGTGGCCTGTTCGGCGGTGGCCCAGGTGACGGAGCCCACGATGTCGGAGGGGATCGCGGGGTTCGTCCGTTCTTCACGCGGACCGGCGGCGGCGTCGCAGGCGACAAGCGGCGCGCCCTTCCAGCGGTGGGTGGCAAAGGCGTCGCGGGCGGCGTCGATGCGCGCCATGGTCGGGCGGTGCCGGAGATCGAACCCCCTGGAGTTCTCGCGCCCGGGGAAGAGGTCGCGCCCGGTCGGCAGGGTGTTGGTCTGCACCGCCTCGAACGGGTCGGCGGCGACGGTTTCTGGCGGCACGTCCTCGTCGACGATCTGGTTCACGAAGGAGGAGTTCGCGCCGTTCTCCAGCAGGCGGCGGACGAGGTAGGCCAAGAGGTCGCGGTGCGCGCCCACGGGGGCGTAGATCCGGCAGCCGGTGCCGTTCTGTTCCTTGACGAGAGCGTGCAGCGTCTCGCCCATACCGTGCAGGCGCTGGAATTCGAAGGCCTCCTTCGACACCTTCATGTCACCGGCCATGTGCAGGATGGCGGCGGCGGTGTGGGCGTTGTGGGTGGCGAATTGCGGGTAGATGCGGTCGGTGTAGCCCAGAAGGCGGCGGGCGTTGGCGATGTAGGAGACATCGGTCGCGGCCTTCGAGGTGAAGACCGGAAAGGCGTCGAGGCCCATGACCTGCGCCTTCTTGATCTCCGAATCCCAGTAGGCGCCCTTCACGAGGCGAACCATGATCTTGCGGTTCAGCCGCTCGGCCAGCCCGTGCAGCCAGTCGATCACCGCGCCCGCGCGCTGGCCGTAGGCCTGCACCACGACGCCGAAGCCGTCCCAGCCCTTCAGCGCGGGCTGGCTGAGGGTCTGTTCGATGACGTCGAGCGAGAGCGACAGGCGGTCGGCCTCTTCCGCGTCGATGTTCAGGCCGATGCCCGCGCTTTTCGCCAGACCGCAGAGCGCCGTCAGCCGGGGCACCAGCGTGTTCAGCGCGGTGTCGGCCTGAAGCTCGTCGTAGCGCGGGTGCAGCGCCGAAAGCTTGACCGAGATGCCGGGGTTCTTGCGGATGTCCCCGTGGGTGGCGGCGTTGGAGATGGCGGAAATCGCCTTCGAATAGGCGAGGTGATAGCGGGAGGCGTCCTTCTCCGTCCGGGCGGCCTCGCCCAGCATGTCGTAGGAATAGGTGTAGCCCTTGGCCTCCATCTTCGAGCCGCGCTTCATCGCCGCCTCGATGGTTTCGCCCAGCACGAACTGGCTGCCCATCTCCTTCATGGCGCGGCCGACGGCGGTGCGGATCACCGGCTCGCCCAGGCGGCGGATGGCGTTGCGCAGGTGGCCGACGGGGCCGGGATGGACCTCGTCGTCGAGCACCCGGCCGGTCAGCGCCAGCGCCCATGTGGAGGCGTTGACCAGCGGCGAGGTCGAATGGCCCATGTGCTTGGACCAGTCGGAAGGCGCGATCTTGTCCTCGATCAGCGCGTCGACGGTTTCGGCGTCGGGCACGCGCAGCAGCGCCTCGGCGAGGCACATCAGCGCGACACCCTCTTCGGTCGACAGGCCGTATTCAGCGAGGAAGACCTCCATCAGGCCGGGACGGGTGCTGGACCGGATGTCGCGCACCAGTTTCGCCGCATCGCGCGAGATGGCGGTGCGGTCGGCTGCGGAAAGTTCGGCGCGCTCGCGCAGCGCCTCCAGCGCGGTCTGTTCCGATGCGTAGGTGAGCGTATCGATGCGGGTGCGCAGGTCAGGGTGATTCATGTCATGCCTCAAAGCAAAGTTGGGGATAGTATACGGGTGGGATTGCAGGTGATCCGACTGTTGAAGGCGCGAGCGCACACCGTTCGGACTGAAAAAAGGGGCACATCCAGTGCAGAATGAAGTGCAGAAGGAATTTGGGGAAATGGATCGTTTCGACCGGGCGATCCTACGGGAACTCGCGGCCGAAGCGCGGATTTCCGTGACCGAGCTGGCCCGCCGGGTCGGCCTGTCGAAAAGCCCGGTGCAGGCGCGCCTGAAGAAGCTGGAGGAGACGGGCGTCATACAGGGCTACCGCGCGCTTCTGGACCCGATCCGGCTGGGACTGGCGCATGTGGCCTTTGTCGAGGTGCGGATGATCGACACGCGCGAGGCGACGCTGGCGAAGTTCAACGCGGAGATCGCCCGCATTCCCGAGATCGAGCAGGCGCACCTGATCGCCGGGAATTTCGACTACCTGCTGAAGGTGCGCACCGCCGACATGCCCAGTTACCGGCAGGTGCTGGCCGAGAAGGTCTCGGTCCTGCCGGGGGTTGCCTCGACCTCCACCTTCGTGGCGATGGAGGCGATCAAGGACGAGGCTGTCACGGATGTGACTTGATTAAGGGTGTCGATCTGGCACTCTTTCGTCATGAGACTTGCACTTGTCATGAGCCTCGCCGCCGCGCCCGTGCTGGCCGACGGCTGTCCTGAGGCGCCGGACATCTCGGCAGAGATCGACCCCCTTTACGAGGAACTGCTGCAGGCGCCCGACGAGATGACGGCGCGCGGGATCACCAACCGGATGTGGCTGCTGTGGGACAACGCGCCCGACGAGCCGAGCCAGGAGATGCTGGACGAGGGGATGCGCGCGCGGGCCAGTTTCGACATGGTGCGCGCGCTGAAGCGGTTCGATGCGCTGGTGAGCTACTGCCCGTTCTACGCGGAGGGCTACAACCAGCGGGCCTTCGTCAACTTCATCCGTCAGGATTATGCCGCCGCGCTGCCCGATCTGGACCGGGCGCTGGAGCTGAACCCGCGCCACGTCGGGGCGCTGTCGGGGCGGGCGCTGACACTGATCGCCCTTGGCCGCGACGACGAGGGGCAGGCCGCCCTGCGCGCCGCGCTGGAGATCAACCCGTGGCTGGTGGAACGCCGCCTGCTGAAGGAAGAGCCGGGCGAGGAGCTTTGACGCCCGCGCGACCCGGATACGGCTAACCCCATCTTTACCCTGCCGCGCCATGGTGGGTTCGCGTCGAAGAGGGCGCGGACAGTCATGAGCGGTCAGAACGGGCCGCCTGAAAAGGGCGAGAATGGCCTTCGTATTCCAGAACGCGGACCAGATCTACACCGGCTCGCATTACACCGTGGCCAATGGCGACACCGTCTATGTGACCGACGGCACGATCATCGCCAACGACGAAACCTATACCGTGCAGATGAGCGGCGGGTCGCAGCGCAGCCTGCTGGTGAACTACGGCGACATCATCGGCCACGCCAATTCGGTGATCTACATGGGCGCGGCCTCGGCCGTGGTGGAGAACCACGGCCTGATCCGCAACAACGACGATTCCCTGAACATGCGCAGCGCGCTGCTGCTGGCCACGGCGGGCACGCACCGGATCGTCAACAACGGCGAGATCACGAGCGCGGGGCGCGTCATCGACGTGATCGGCGCGGCGGCGGCGCTGTCCTACACGGTGGTGAACCACGGGCTGATGCAGGCGCTTTACGGGCATGACGTGCTGCGCGACGGCAACTACGCCCAGCACGTCACGGTGGAGAACACCGGCACCATGCGCGGCGGCGAACTGGGCATGTCGGGCACCGGGCGGGCCTACCTCGACAACGCGGGCCGGATGGAGGTGACGCAGATCGACGGCGCCGCCGTGCTGGGGCTGACCCTGTTCAACACCGGCGTGATCGAAGGGTGGGAGACGTCGGTGGCGGGCCTTGCAGATGCGGGCGAGGCGTGGATCCAGGGCAGCGAGACCGCCGACATCCTGCGCAACGACGGCACGGTGCGGGGGGACTTCGACGCGGGCTCCGGCGCGGATGTGGTCTACAACGCGGGTCAGTGGCTCGGGAACCTCGACCTCGGCTATGGCGACGACACGATCTACGGCACCGGCGGCAGTTTCGAGGGCTGGATCGACGGCGGCCCGGACAACGACCTGATCGTGATCGAGGACGGCAGCGTCGCGGTGATCGGCGGCACTGGGCAGGACACGGTGATTGCCCGCTCCGACGTGCTGAACGTGAGCGGGGTGGAGGCGATCCTGCTGCTGGGCGCCGGCAACCATGAGGTCCGCGGCTCTGTCGAGGCAGAGCAGATCGTCGGCAACTCCGGCCACAACATGCTGGCGGGGCTGGGGGGCGACGACACCATCGCGGGCGGCGCGGGCAACGACATCCTCTACGGCGACGACGGCAACGACCTGCTGAGCGGCAACTCCGGCGACGACGAACTGGACGGCGGCTTTGGCGCGGACACGATGTCGGGCTGGTCCGGATCGGACACGCTGATCGGCGGCGCGGGCAACGACGAACTTTCGGGCGAGGACGGCGACGACGTGCTGGACGGCGGCGACGGCAACGACACGATGAACGGCGGCTATGGCCGCGACGCGCTGTCCGGCGGGGCGGGCAACGACTACATGGTCGGGCGGCAGGACGACGATTTCCTCGATGGAGGAGACGGCGCGGACCGCGTGCTGGGCGGCGACGGCAACGACACGCTGCTGGGCGGTGCGGGCAACGACACCATCGCGGGCGACGGCGGCAACGACGTGATCCAGGGCGGGCTGGGCTACGACATCCTGATCGGCAAGTCCGGCGCCGACATCTTCGTCTTCGACAGCGTGCTGGAGGCGGACGACGGCGTCTCTGATCGGATCAAGGATTTCGAGCGCGGCATCGACATGGTCGACCTGTCCGGCATCAACGAGGAGGGCAGCTTCGTCTTTCGCGGCACGGCGGGGTTCACCGGCTCCGGCGCGATGGAGGTGCGTTATTTCATGAACGCCTTCGGTGCCGCGATCCTCTATCTCGACGAGACCGGCGACGGCGTGTCGGACGGCGAGCTGATCCTGCTGAACGTGCCGGGCGGCGTGACGGCAGACGATTTCCTGCTTTGACGGGCCGACGCGACCGGTTTACACGGTGCGCGCCGCCGCTATTGTCGCGCGCGTGTGCCCGCGTGGTGGAATGGTAGACACAGGAGACTTAAAATCTCCAGGCCTTGTGCCGTGCCGGTTCGAGTCCGGCCGCGGGTACCACCCTCTCCCTTCAATTCCGGCGCCGTATTGGAATTATTTATTACGCGCCAGACGCCTGTTTTATGGGCGCCGCGACAATCGTCGTATTCTGAATGCGGTGAAATGATCTCAGGGGGAGTTTCGGGAGGTCCCCTAAATCCCACCACTCAGGGTGCGAATAAGGGCGATTCTGCTGCGCGAGAAAAAGGCGCAGGATAGGGACATTGAAAAAACACCCAGTCTCTCGGGCAACTCGACAACACAACCCGCGAAGGGCAGCGCTGAGCAGCCGGGGCCAAGTCGCCTGCGACAAGATCGCTCTGGAGGCGCAGCAGAAAGGCAGGCAGTCCGTCAGTTTTCGGAAAACGATGGCCGAAGAGGGCGTGCATGGCCGAAAGCTGCCCGGGGGAAGCCAAGGGCAGACGGACGGAGGTTATCTCTGCCCGTGGTCGGCCCGTCGGTTCAGGGGTTATTTCCGGCGCAGGCGGATGACCACGTCGACGGAGGCGATCTCTGCCCCGTCCGGCGCGTTCGGCAGCTGCGTGATCACCAGCTGGTCCGCCGGGGCGTCGGTCAGGTGGCCGTCGTCTTCCCAGAAGAAATGCGGGTGGTCGTGGGTGTTGGTGTCGAAATAGCTGCGCGAGCCGTCGACCGTCACTTCCTGCATCAGGCCCGCGTCGCAGAACGCCTTGAGCGTGTTGTAGACGGTGGCGAGGCTGACCCGCTCCCCCTGGTCCTTGGCGGCGGCAAAGAGGCTTTCGGCGGTGACGTGCCGGTTGCGTCCGTCGCCCACCAGAAGGGCCGCCAACGCCACGCGCTGCCGGGTCGGGCGCAGATCGCTGCGCGCCAGCCAGGATTTTCCGCGGTCGAGTTCCGTGGACATGGAGGAGGTTATATCCGTCTGGGTCATTGCATTGTTATATAATGTGTCGGCGCACCCGATTTCAAACCTTTTCGTGCCAGCGGCTTGCGGGCTGCGGCACCGTGTTCCGCTTGCATGGCGCGCTTTCCGGGTGGTAGAGGGGGCCGGACTTCGCGACACGATCACTTCATGATGGATAGGGAGCCCTCCCCGCATGGCCGATTACCCCACCAGCTTCGGCAAGGAAGACCTGTTGAAATGCGCCCGCGGCGAGCTGTTCGGCGTGGGCAACGCCCAGCTGCCCGAGCCGCCGATGCTGATGATGGACCGGATCACCGACATCTCCGGCGACGGCGGCCTGCACGGCAAGGGGCACGTCGTGGCGGAATTCGACATCACCCCGGACCTGTGGTTCTTTGAGTGCCACTTCCCCGGCAACCCGATCATGCCGGGCTGCCTCGGCCTTGACGGCCTGTGGCAGCTGACCGGCTTCAACCTCGGCTGGCGCGGCTGGACCGGGCGCGGCTATGCGCTGGGTGTGGGCGAGGTCAAGCTGAAGGGCATGGTCCGTCCGGACCGCAAGATGCTGACCTACAAGGTGGATTTCACCAAGGCCGTGCAGACCCGCCGCCTGACGATGGGCGTGGCCGACGGCATCGTCGAGGCCGACGGCGAGATCATCTACGAGGTCAAGGACATGAAGGTGGCGCTCAGCGAGAGCTGAAGGCACGGCGTTTCATTTGCCGGAGTTTCATTTGCCGGACATGAAGAAGGGTGCGCCATGGCGCACCCTTTTGCGTTTCGGGGCATTGGCCTTGCGCCGCTGCGCCTACAGCAGGAAGTCGAAATCGTCCGACAGGTCGGGCGGCACGTCTCCCTCCCAGGTGGTGGGGGTGGTGTCGCCGGATCTCTCGACGCTCTGGTCGAAGGAACCGTAGGCGTCGCCAAAGGCGGTTTGGAGCATCAGGTCGAAGTCGTCGCCCGCGCTGTCGTCGGAGCTGGTGTTCCGGTCGGAAGAGCGGAATTTGAACGAGGCGAAACCGCTGCCTAAATCTTCGGGCATTGCAAAAGTCCTTGTGTTGAGAACCGCCCCTGAAATCTGCGGGCGGGTTGTGTTGAACACGGCTTAGATGGGGGGAAAGGGGCGCGCCTGCGAGTCAGGAATACCTGCCCCATGCCTCGGGCACTTCCGTGCCGAAGCGTTCGCGGCAAAAGGCGTACTGCGGGGCGAGCAGGACGGCGAAGGTCCTGCGGGCGTCATCGGGCAGGGCGACCTGAACCCGTGTTTCGTTCTGGCGTCCGGCGGGCATGTCTGCGGCGGCCTCGACGCCCAGAAAGTCGCAGAGGCGGCCGAGCGTCTCGGGGGCGAAGAGGGTTTCGTAGAAGAGGCAGAGCCGGTCCTCGGGGGCAAAGCAGGCGTCCAGGGCGGCGATGGTGGCGCGATAGTCCGTGCGCGACCAGATTGCGGGCGCGTCCGGGGCCAGGTGCCAATGGGTGGCGGCGGGCTTGTCCGGGGTCATCTGTTCGACGTGGCGCAACTGCGACCACAGCCGGTCCACGGGATCGCGCATGATGAACAGTACCTTCAGCGTCACCTGCTGGCTGGCAAAGAAGGCGCGCATGTCCGCGAAACCCGCAGGGCCGAGCGTGGCATAGGCGGGCGTGATGTCCGCGAGGACGCGGGTCTGCGGAGAGAGGAGGCGCGCGAAATGGCCGAAATAGGCGTCCTCGTCATAGATCATCCGGGCCCGGTCGAGGCTGGCGGCGAAGGCGGGCTGTTCGCGCAGGTTGGCGAGCGTGTCGCCCGGCTGGCCCATGAAGGCGCGCAGGCGGGCAAGGGCCACGGCATCCGGATCGCCGAAGGCGGGAACGGGTGTGCGGGAATTGAAGAAATGCAGTTCCTTCAAGGGGGAAGGTTCGACCTCTGGCAGGCCCGACAGGTAGCGGTGCAGCCAGCTCGTCCCGCATTTCGCCGCGCCGATGCAGACGAGGAAGGTCTTGCCGTCGAGTTCCGGCAGGTGTCTGGGCATCCGCGCTGTCCTCTTGCGTGTGACGCAGAGGCTGCCACGGGGCGCACATTTGCTCAACCGCGGGATCGGTTCCGGCCATCCGCAGCGGCGATTGCCGGCCTTGCCGTGGATGGAAGCGCGCTGCGCACCTTGCGCCTGACCGCAGGACTGCCTTAGTAAGACCCAACAAATCAAGGGAGGCCGCATGCGCCGCGTCGTCGTTACAGGGTTGGGGGTCGTCTCCAGCATCGGAAACAACGCCGAAGAGGTCACCGCCTCGCTGAAGGCGGGGCGGTCGGGGATTTCCGCCTCTGAGGAGATGAAGGAACACGGGTTCCGCTCGCAGATCTCGGGCCAGCTCAAGATCGACGTGTCCGAACACGTCGACAAGCGCACGCTGCGCTTCATGGGGCCGGGTGCGGCCTATGCGCATATCGCGATGCAGCAGGCGATTGCCGATTCCGGGCTGGAAGAGTCCGACATCGTGAACCCGCGCACCGGGCTTGTGGCCGGGTCCGGCGGGCCGTCGACCTCCGCCCTGCTGACCGCGCACCAGACCGTTCTGAAGTCCGGCGGGACGAAGCGCGTCGGGCCGTTCGCGGTGCCGAAGGCGATGTGTTCGACGATCAGCGCCAACCTCTCGACCGCGTTCAAGATCAAGGGTATCAACTACTCGATCACCTCGGCCTGCTCGACCTCGCTGCACTGCATCGGCAACGCGGCGGAACAGATCATGATGGGCAAGCAGGACGTGATGTTCGCCGGCGGCGGCGAAGAGCTGGACTGGACGCTCAGCTGCCTGTTCGACGCCATGGGCGCGATGTCCTCGAAGTACAACGACACGCCGGAGCGCGCGAGCCGCGCCTTCGACAAGGATCGCGACGGTTTCGTCATCTCTGGCGGCGGCGGCATCGTGGTGCTGGAAGACCTGGAACACGCCAAGGCGCGCGGCGCGAAGATCTACGCCGAGGTGACGGGCTACGGCGCCACGTCGGACGGCGCGGACATGGTGGCCCCCTCGGGCGAGGGCGGCGAGCGCGCGATGCGCGTCGCGCTGTCGACGCTGCCCGAAGGCCGCAAGGTCAGCTACATCAACGCGCACGGCACCTCGACCCCGGTGGGCGACGTCGGCGAGATCGAGGCGGTGCGCCGCGTGTTCGGCGACGGTTCGACCCCGCCGGTCAGCTCGACCAAGTCGATGACCGGCCACAGCCAGGGCGCGACCGGCGCGCAGGAGGCGATCTACTGCCTTCTCGCGCTCCGGGACGACTTCATCATCCCGTCGATCAACGTGGAAACGCTGGATCCGGCGCTCAAGCCCGAGGAAATCGCCACGTCTCTGGTGGAGAACGCTGGGCTGGATTCGGTGATGACCAACTCCTTCGGCTTCGGCGGCACCAACGGCTCGATGGTGCTCTCGCGGTTCAACGACTGATACGGAAAGACTGGGATGACGATAACTCTGGAAGGCAAGCGCGGGCTTGTCATGGGTGTGGCGAACGAACGGTCGATTGCCTGGGGGATCGCGAAGGCGTGTCACGAGGCAGGGGCGGAGCTGGCCTTCACCCACCAGGGCGAAGCCTTCGGCAAGCGGCTGGCACCACTGGCCGAAAGCGTGGGCTCCGATTTCATGGTCGACGTGGACGTGACGGACGATGCCTCTCTGGATGCGGCGTTCGAGTCCCTCGGCAAGCGCTGGGACCGGCTGGACTTTCTCGTCCATGCCATCGCCTTTTCCGACAAGTCGGAGCTGCAGGGCCGGTTCCTGAACACCTCGCGGGCGAACTTCAAGAACTCCATGGACATCTCGGTCTATTCCTTCATCGAGGTGGCGCGCCGCGCCTATCCGCTGATGACCGAGGGCGGCACCATGCTGACGCTGACCTACCAGGGGTCGCAGCGCGTCGTGCCGAACTACAACATCATGGGCGTCGCCAAGGCGGCGCTGGAATCGGCGACCCGCTACCTTGCCAATGACCTCGGGCCGGACGGCATCCGCGTGAACGCCATTTCGCCGGGACCGATGAAGACGCTGGCCGGTGCGGCCATCGGCGGTGCGCGCAAGACCTACAAGCACACCGACCAGAACGCCCCCCTGCGGTCCAACGCGACGCTGGAGGCGGTGGGCGGCACGGCGGTCTGGCTGTGCTCGGACGCGGGGGCCTGCACGACGGGCGAGATCATCCTCGTCGACGGCGGCTACCACGTGCTCGGAATGCCGCAGTACGAGAACCTGTAAGTTTCCATTTTCGTAAAAAGTGCCGAAATTCCGCCGTGACTTTGCCGTGCTTCCGGCAGGGTCATGTGCTGGGATCGTGGCATGACGACGGATCAGGATCTCAGACAGGCCATCCTCGGGGATGCGGGCGCGGAAGTGCGCAAGCGTGCGGAGAAGCGGCGTCGCGGCAGGCGGCGCGGCGGTTTCGCCCGGAAGATCGCCCTCAAGCTGCTGTTCCTGGGGCTGAGCCTCGGGGCGTCCCGCTATCTCATCGCGACCGAGGACGGCCAGGCCACGATGGCCCGGTTCCAGGCCGGGCTGCTGGAGGTCATCGAGACGGAGATGGCTGCGCGCCGCGAGGCGGCGATGACCGCGGCCGCCGCGGTGCCGGCGCAAGCCTTCGCGCCCGTCGACACGGTGGAGGAGGCCGCGCTGCTGCCGGGGAGCGGATGGCTTTCGGCCGGAAACGAGGAGCGTTCGGCGGAGCGCCCTCCGGTCAACGCCATGCCCGAAAGCCGCGTCGCGGTGCGGCGCATGGGGCAGCTCTCGTCCGACTGAGCCTCCGGCCCGGTTCCGGGCGCGGGCGGCGCGTGCTACCCAAGGGAAACGAATCCCCTGACCGGAGAGCCCAGATGCCGCGCCTTGTCCTTGCCCTGATCGCCCTGATGCTGTCCGCCTGCACCGTGGGCGCGCCGCAGGCCGACAAGCCCGGCAACGACGGCGTGGCGCAGAAGCTGACGCTGGGTGTGACCCGGGCCGAGGCGGAGGTGGCGCTTGGCACCGAGGCCGGGTTCGAGCGCAACCCGAAGAACTTCGACGAGTCTTGCGTGAGCTACGCCTACGGCGACGGGCCGAAATACGTGCATGCGGTCTATCGCGGCGGCACGCTGGTGAGCCGCACGGACGGGCACCGGCAGCTCTGCACCTACGGGACGCTGGCCTCTGCCTGAGGGCGCGTCCCGGAACCCCTGTCCCTGCCGCCGCGTTTTGACGGCAAACGGAGGTTCACATGACTCACACGCTGACACTGCAATCCATTTCGCCCGTGACGCATGACACGCACCACCTGGTGTTCGACAAGCCCGAGGGATTCTCGTTCACGCCGGGGCAGGCGGTCGACCTGTCGCTGGACAAGGACGGCTGGCGCGAGGAGAAGCGGCCCTTCACCTTCACCAGCCTGCCGGACGAGGACACGCTGCAGTTCGTCATCAAGTCCTACCCGGAGCATGACGGCGTGACCGAGCAGATCGGCAAGTTGCAGGCCGGCGACAAGGTGCTGATCGAGGACCCCTGGGGCGCGATCGAGGACAAGGGCGACGGCATCTTCATCGCCGGGGGCGCGGGCGTGACGCCGTTCATCTCCATCCTGCGCAAGAAGCTGCAGGACAAGGGCACGCTGGAGGGCAACACGCTGGTGTTCTCGAACCAGACAGAGGCCGACATCATCCTGAAGGACGAATTCGACGCGATGCCGGGGCTGGCCGTGGTCTATACGGTGACCGACGAGCCCGACAGCGGCTACGCGCGGGGCCAGGTCGACGCGTCCTTCCTGAAGGACATGGTCGATGTGAAGGGCGACGTGGTCTACGTCTGCGGCCCGGACGGCATGGTCGAGGCGCTGCCGCGCGAGGTCGCCGAGCTGGGCGTGCCGAAGGACCACGTGGTGACGGAAGAGTTCGACTGACGGGTTTCGGTCCGCTGGCGCGGACCGACCCGCGCGGGCGTTGCCCGCGAAGGCCGGGGGGCTGGCCCCCCGGACCCCCCAAGGTACTTGGACCAAGATGAAGGGCAGGGGCAGTTCCCTGTCCTTCCGTTTGGTATGGCTGTTGTCAGGAGGCGGTCAGAACCACTGGCCCGGCTCCATCAGGCCGAGGTCGAGGAGCTGGCGCGAGTGCCATTCGAAGGGCACGGAGTTGTGCCAGTGGAAGTTCTGGATGTCGAAGGTCGAGCCGGGGTTGCGCTTCAGCGCCTTGGCGGTGCGGAAGGACGCGATGGCGGCCGTCAGGTTGTTGTGCCACGGGCAGGCGTAGGTGTTGTATTCCTCGTCGTCGAAGGTGTGATCCTCGCGCAGGTGCAGGCCCGGCTTTGCGCGGAAGATGGCGATGCGGTCGATCTTGCGGCGTTCGGGGGGGATGTGTTCCTCGTACCGCCAGCGCAGGCCGCCGAAGAAGTCGAGCTGCCGTTCCTTCGGGTAGTTCTTGTTGTCCGGGTCGAGCCGGGCGAGCGCGTAGTAGCCGGAGCGGTCGAGGCAGGCCTCGTCGAGCGAGACCGCGTTCGGGTGGCGGCGGAGATCGCTGGCGTAGAGGTCCACCACGTAGGTCAGCATGGCATCGCGCCGCTCTTCGGTGTGGTAGGCCAGCATCTCGCCGATGGTGCGAGTCTCGCAGAACGGGTAGAACAGGTATTCCGCGTTGTAGCAGTAGTAGAGCCAGGTGCCCCCGGCGGCGGCGTTGACCTGGTCCACCGCGGCCTGGACCGCGCCGTCGGCCATCGGATCGTAGTCGATGCGGCGTATCTTGCCCACGAGGTCTGGCGGCGTCTCCCACAGCGGCGAGACGAAGCACAGGACGATGCGGAAGCCGCAGTGGCGGTGGTGGCGCAGCGTGGTCGCGAGCTCCGTCTCGTCCTCGGCAAAGATCATCGCAACCGGCCCGCTGGCCAGCGCGTCGCGGCCCCGGTTGAGGAAATCCTGTAGGGAGTCGTACTGCATCGGCCTGCCCTCAAGCGCTTTGCATCGAGAATCGGTGAATTTCGGCCCCATTGCAAGACGGGGCGGTTTCGGGGTATCCCCCGCCCCTGATCCCCTACGCAATGGTGCAGCATGACCCGGAAGCTCTTCATCAAGACCTACGGTTGCCAGATGAACGTCTACGACAGCGAGCGCATGGCGGAGGCCATGGGCGGGCAGGGCTATGTCGTGACCGACACGCCCGACGACGCCGACATGATCCTGCTGAACACCTGCCACATCCGGGAGAAGGCCGCCGAGAAGGTCTATTCCGAGCTGGGCCGGTACAAGGGTCTGAAGGCGGCGAAGCCCGACCTGAAGATCGGCGTGGCGGGCTGTGTCGCGCAGGCGGAGGGCGAGGAGATCATGCGCCGTCAGCCGATGGTGGACCTTGTTGTCGGCCCGCAGAGCTATCACCGCCTGCCGGAGCTGGAGGCGAAGACGCGCACCGGGGCGAAGGCGCTCGACACCGATTTCCCGGAGGAAGACAAGTTCGAGCGGCTGGCGCAGCGCCCGAAGGCGAAGCGCGGCCCGACGGCCTTCCTGACGGTGCAGGAGGGTTGCGACAAGTTCTGTGCCTTCTGCGTGGTGCCCTACACACGCGGCGCCGAAGTGAGCCGCCCGGCGGAGCGGGTGATGCGCGAGGCGCGCGACCTCGTGGAGCGCGGCGTGCGGGAGATCACCCTGCTGGGCCAGAATGTGAACGCCTATCACGGGCACGACGGCGGGCTGGCCGGTTTGATCCGGGAACTGGAAACAATCGACGGTCTGGCGCGTATCCGTTTCACCACCTCGCATCCCAACGACATGGACGACGCGCTGATCGCGGCGCACGGCGAATGCGAGAAGTTGATGCCGTACCTTCACCTGCCCGTGCAGGCGGGGTCGGACAGGATCCTCAAGCGGATGAACCGCCAGCACACGGCCGAGCAGTACCTGCGCCTGATCGAGCGGCTGCGCGCCGCACGGCCCGACCTGCACCTGTCGGGCGATTTCATTGTCGGCTTCCCCGAAGAAACGGAGCAGGATTTCCGCGACACGCTCGCGTTGATCGAGGCGGTGGAATACGGATCGGCCTTTTCCTTCAAGTATTCGGAGCGTCCGGGCACACCCGCCGCCGAGCGCGCGCAGGTGCCCGAGGACGAGAAGGACGACCGCCTTCAGCGCCTGCAGGCCCTGCTGACGAAACAGCAGCGCGCGTTGCAGGACGCGATGGTCGGGCGCGAGGTCCGGGTGCTTTTCGAAAAGCCGGGCCGCCTGCCGGGGCAAATGGTCGGAAAATCGGAATACCTGCATGCCGTGCATGTGGAGGCAAAGGGAATCGACGTGGGCGATATTGCCCCTGTCCGAATCGAATCCAGCGGTCCAAACAGCCTTAAAGGCGCCATGATGGCGATGTAATGTCGCCACAGAACCTATTGAATCAAAAAACAACACCGAATTATCCACACAAAACACAAGATATAGTGGGAACTGTTTCCGAAAGCGGTACAGTCCTTGTGGATTTCTTCTTCCCTTACCTAATGGAATCCTTACACTGACTTTACAGTTAATTTGCGCGGCCCGCTGCCATCGGACAGCCGCGCATGGGGGAAACATCAGTTAAGGGACAGAGGCTGTGGTGACACGCATCTCCAAGGCCCTCAGCGCGCTTGCGCTGACTGCATCCCTGTGCCTGTCGGTTGCTGCACCGGCGGTCGCGGAAGATGCTGGGCAAACACCTATCATTTCTACGCAAACCACGCGCACCATTGTGGGCGAGCAATACATTCCGGGCATCTGGGTCGACCCCGATGGCTGCGAGCACTGGGTCATGGACGACGGCGTGGAGGGCTACATGGACCCCCACCTCGACCGCAAGGGGATCCCGGTCTGCCGCCGGTCCAACACCTGCGGCGTGATGAACACCGACCAGTTCTTTGCCACCGACAGCTACAAGATCTCGAAGCACGGCCAGGCGCAGATCGCCAACTTCTTCCGGTCCTCGACCGCGGTGGGTTACGTGATCGCCGGGCATACCGACAGCCGGGCCTCGGACTCCTACAACATGAAGCTGTCGTACAACCGTGCGCTGGCCGTGGCCCGCATTGCACGGGCCGTGGGAGCGAACATCACCGACGTGCGCGGATATGGCGAACGCATGCCCGTGGCGTCCAACGCCACCGCTGCAGGCATGGCCAAGAACCGCCGCGTCGAAATTCTCTGCTTCCAGTAAAGCCCGGGGGACCTTGGACATGAACTTCGCAAAACCGCTCCTTGCCCTGACCGTGGCGGGACTCGTCTCGGCCTGTGGCGTCGACGTTCCGATCGGCCCGGACAAGAGCCAGGACCGCAACTTCTTCGACCGGGATGACCTGTCCTCCATGCAGGCGGGCATCTGGGTCGATCCCAACGGGTGCGACCACTGGATCATCGACGACGGCGTCGAGGGCTACCTCTCGCTGCGTCTCGACAAGTACGGCAAGCCGGTCTGCTCGGGCGTCGCCCCGCCGACCGTCGTCACCGGCCAGTTCAAGGGCGGCTCGACCAGCATCATCGGCGACCCGCTCTGACGCCACCGTCACCTCAGCCATTGGAAAAGGGCCGTCTCCCACCGGGGGCGGCCCTTTTCCCGTCTGGTCCCGCGCCGTGCGTTCCGGCGCCTCGGACGCAGGCACACGCGGGCGGCAGTGTTTCATTTGCGTGACATTCGTCCCGCGAGACTTGCGCAGGCGGGTGTGGCTTGGCACCATATCTAGACAAGGGCCCCCGCCGAATCCACAGCCCGGGCCGAACACGGAGCAGGAGAGAGGCTTGAACACTGGCGTACTGAACGAAGCCATCCTCGAGTTTCCAGACAACCGGCTGCTGATCGACCTCTGCGGAGAGTTCGACCGCAACCTCACAGACATAGAGGCGCGCACGGGCGTGCAGATCCTCAGACGCGGCAACCAGCTTGCCGTGCACGGGCCGGAGGACGCTATCAAGGGCGCCACGGAGGTGCTGCAGGCGCTCTACCAGCGGCTGGAGGCCGGGCGCGAGGTCGGCAAGGGCGACATCGACCGGGAGTTCCGCATGGAACACGAACCGGAGCCCGACCAGCAGCTCGAGATGTTCGGCGGCGGCAAGGTCGAGATCAAGACCCGAAAGAAGCTGGTGGAACCGCGCACCGATGCGCAGAAGGCCTACGTCCGGTCGCTGTTCGAGAACGAGCTGGCCTTCGGCATCGGCCCCGCGGGCACCGGCAAGACCTACATCGCCGTGGCGGTGGGGGTGAACATGCTGATCACCGGCGCCGTCGACAAGATCATCCTCTGCCGTCCCGCGGTCGAGGCGGGCGAACGGCTCGGCTTCCTCCCCGGCACGCAGGAGGAGAAGGTCGATCCCTACATGCAGCCGCTCTACGACGCGCTGAACGACTTCCTGCCGGGCAAGCAGCTTGCCAAGATGCGCGAGGAAAAGACGGTCGAGATCGCGCCGCTGGCCTTCATGCGCGGGCGCACGCTGTCCAATGCCTTCGTGGTGCTGGACGAGGCGCAGAACGCCACGACCATGCAGATGAAGATGTTCCTCACCCGACTGGGCGAGGGGTCGCGCATGGTGATCACCGGCGACCGCACCCAGATCGACCTGCCGCGCGGCGTGCCCTCGGGCCTGCAGGACGCGGAGCGCCTGCTGAAGGACGTGAAGGGCATCTCCTTCAATTACTTCACCGGCAAGGACGTGGTGCGCCACCCGCTTGTCGCCGCCATCATCGAGGCCTACGAGAAGGACGCGGAGGGGTGAGATCCCCCTGCCGCCTCCGCCCTTCGCCTCACCTTCATCTTGGCAGAAATACCTCGGGGGTCCGGGGGCTGGCCCCCGGCCGGTCGGCCATATGCTGACCGATACGATCATCGAGGACGACCGCTGGGAAGCGGCGGGGCTCGGGGCGCTGGCAGAGGAGGCCGCGCAGGCGACCCTCGCACTGCTCGGCCTCGTGGCCGACGACTACGAGATCGCGGTGATGGGCTGCAGCGACGGCCGCATCGCCATCCTCAACGCCGATTTCCGCGGCCGCCCGGCGCCCACCAACGTGCTGAGCTGGCCGACGCAGGAACTCGGCTCGCCCGAAGTGGGCGGTGAGCCTTTCCTGCCGCACCTCGACGACGACTTCGAGGAGATGGGCGAACCGCATCATCTGGGCGATCTGGCGCTCGCATGGGAGACCTGTGAGCGGGAAGCTGCCGAACAGGGCAAGTCCATGGCGGACCACGTGACGCATTTGCTTGTTCACGGGGTGTTACATCTTGTGGGCTACGACCATATCCGTGATGCGGATGCCACGTTGATGGAAGGGTTGGAGCGCGAGATACTTGGCAATCTCGGTATCGCTGACCCATATAGGGAGATTAATGGGCCCAATGGCTCGTGACTGGACCGGAGAAATGGGCGACAACGACGACTCGTCTAAGGCGGCGCATGGCGCGCTGAGACAATTTGAGGATGAAGAGGGACAGGATGCGGCGAGGCCGGGATTCCTGAGACGCCTCTTCGGTCGGACCACGGAAACCGACATGGAAGACGACTTCAAGGGCGACGACACCGTCGGCCCGCGCGAAGCACCCGTGCACGGCATGATCAACCTGCGGCGCATGCGGGTCGAGGATGTGGCCATTCCCAAGGCCGACATCGTGGCGGTGCCGAACACCATCACCCGGGACGACCTGGTGAAGGTCTTCCGCGAAAGCGGGATGACCCGGGTGCCGGTCTACGAGGGCACGCTCGACACCCCGGTGGGCATGGCGCACCTGAAGGACTTTGCGCTGGCCTACGGGTTCAACGGCGCGGGCGCCCGCTTCAACCTGAAACGCATGTTGCGACCGCTGCTCTTCGTGCCGCCGTCGATGCCGATCGGCGTGCTTCTGACGAAGATGCAGACGGAACGGCGGCACATGGCGCTGGTGATCGACGAATACGGCGGCGTCGACGGGCTGGTGACGATCGAGGACCTGATCGAACAGGTCATCGGCGAGATCGAGGACGAGCACGACACCGACGACGACCAGTCGTGGGTGAAGGAGCGTCCGGGCTGCTACCTTGCGTTGGCCAAGACCCCGCTGGAGGAATTCGAGGCGGAACTGGGCTTCGACCTGACCGAACACGAAGACATCGACGAGGAAGAAATCGATACGCTGGGTGGCCTCGTGTTCATGCTGGCTGGCCGCGTGCCGGCCCGCGGTGAGGTGGTGCGCCATCCCGCCGGTCTCGACCTCGAGGTGGTGGATGCCGATCCGCGCCGCATCAAGCGGCTACGGGTGCGTCTGCCCGGCGCGCAGCGCGCCGCCAGCCAGACACAGGTCCCCGCCACCCCGGCGGGTACATCGAAGGCGGGCCATGCCTGAACTGACGGCGCCCGCGCGGGCATTTGTGCTGCGCGGGTGGGCGCGTCTGCCGCTGGCCCTGGCCTGCGGCGCGCTCATGGGCCTGTCGGCTGCACCCTACGATCTCTGGTACGTGGGTTTCCTCGGGCTCGTGGGGGCCTTTGCGCTGTTCCGCGTGGCGCCGCGTGGCCTGCGGGCGGTGGGCACCGGCTGGATGGTCGGACTGGGCTACTTCGGCCTCTCGATGAGCTGGATCGTCGAGCCCTTCATGGTCGATGCCGCCACGACCGGCTGGATGGCCCCCTTCGGGCTGCTGGGCCTTGCGGGCGGGCTGGCCCTGTTCTGGGCGCTTGCATTCTGGGGCGCGGGACATGCGAAACACCGCGCCCTGCCGGCACTGGTGGTCACATGGACAGCGGCGGAGCTGGCGCGGGCCTACGTCCTGACCGGCTTTCCCTGGGGGCTGGTGGGCTATCTCTGGCTGCCGGTACCGCCGGTGCAGTGGGTGTCGCTGGTCGGGCCGCACGGGCTCACCTTCCTGACCTTTGCCACTGCAGCCCTTTTCGCGGCAGAGGCGCCTCGGCGCGACATGCGGCTGTTGCCGCCCGTACTCGGGGTGACGGCGCTTCTGGCGCTCTTCGGCGGGGGGCAGGCGCTGATCCCGCCGCTGCAGGACCTCGACGGCCGTCCCATCGTGCGCCTTGTCCAGCCAAACGCGCCGCAGCACCTGAAGTGGCAGCGCGACATGGTGCCGGTCTATTATCGCCGCCAGGTCGACTTTACCGCCGCCCCGATGAAGGACGGCGACAGCAGGCCCGACCTTGTGATCTGGCCGGAGACGGCGCTGCCCACGCTGCTGCACCGCTCCGCCAACGAACTGGGCGAGATCAGCCATGCGGCGGGTGCGGCGCAGGTGGTCGTGGGGCTGCAGCGCGAGAACCTCGGCAACTGGTACAACTCGCTTGTCCTGATGGGGCCGGAGGGCGACGTGCGGCAGGTCTACGACAAGTATCACCTCGTGCCGTTCGGAGAGTACATGCCCGCCAAGGCGGTCTTTGCCCGCTGGAACATCGCCGGGCTGGCGGCGCGGGCAGAGGGCGGCTACAGCGCTGGACCGGGGCCGGAGCTTCTGAACCTCGGGCCGCTTGGGGTCGCGCTGCCGCTGATCTGCTACGAGGCGGTCTTTCCGCAGGACGTGCACCGCGCGCCGGCGCGGCCCGACATGCTGATGCAGATCACCAACGACGCGTGGTTCGGCGCCTTCTCCGGTCCTTACCAGCATCTCGAACAGGCGCGCATCCGTGCGATCGAACAGGGGCTGCCGATGCTTCGGGCGGCGAACACCGGCGTCTCGGCGGTGATCGACGGTGCAGGCCGCGTGCTGGCTGCGCTGCCGCTGAACGAGGCGGGCTACATCGACGCGCCGCTGCCGCCGCCGCTGCGCGTCACGCTTTACAGCCGGACGGGGGACCTGCCGGTACTGATCATGCTGTTCCTCTTCGCGGGCCTCCTGCTGCGACACCATCGCATCGCATTGCGCAGAGAAAACGATTGACCCGTTCCCCCGGCGGGCGTACCCCGAACGAAGGCCTGAGAAATGGCCCAACAAATCCCGTCACAACGGCTTCCTGGCGTGACGGAGAAACCCGAATGGAGCACCCCCCATGTCCCGACAGAGTTACGTTTTCACCTCCGAGTCCGTCTCGGAAGGGCATCCCGACAAGGTCTGCGACCGGATCTCGGACGCCGTCCTCGACGCCTTCATCGCCGAGGATCCGCTGGCGCGTGTCGCCTGCGAGACCTTCGCCACCACAAACCGTGTCGTCATCGGCGGAGAGGTCGGCCTGACCGATCAGGCCAAGCTGGCGGAGTACATGGGCCGCATCGACGAGATCGCCCGCGCCTGCATCAAGGACATCGGCTACGAGCAGGAGAAGTTCCACCACGAGACGGTGGAGATCACCAACGTCCTGCATGAACAGTCCGCGCATATCGCGCAGGGTGTGACCGGTGGCGGCAACCGCGACGAGGGGGCCGGCGACCAGGGCATCATGTTCGGCTACGCCACCAACGAGACCGATGCGCTGATGCCGGCGCCGATCCTCTACAGCCATGCGATCCTCAAGCGGCTGGCCGAGGTGCGCAAGGACGGCACGGAACCGACCCTGCGCCCCGACGCGAAGTCCCAGCTTACGGTCCGCTACGAGGGCGGCAAGCCGGTGGGCGTGAGCTCCATCGTGCTGTCGACCCAGCACGAGAGCGAGAGCCAGACCTCCGACGACATCCGTGCCATCGTGGAGCCCTACATCCGCGAGATCCTGCCCGACGGCTGGATTTCGGAAGACACCGAATGGTGGGTGAACCCGACCGGCACCTTCGTGATCGGCGGGCCGGACGGCGATGCGGGCCTGACCGGCCGCAAGATCATCGTCGACACCTACGGCGGGGCGGCCCCGCACGGCGGCGGCGCGTTCTCCGGCAAGGACCCGACTAAGGTGGACCGCTCGGCGGCCTATGCCGCGCGCTACCTTGCCAAGAACGTGGTGGCTGCGGGCATGGCGGAACGCTGCACCGTGCAGTTGTCCTATGCCATCGGCGTGGCCCGGCCGCTGTCGATCTACGTGGACGCCCATGGCACCGGCGAAATCGACGCCGCCGCGATCGAGCGGGCGATCCCCAAGGTGATGGACCTGACCCCGCGCGGCATCCGCACGCATCTGGACCTGAACAAGCCGATCTACGCGCGCACCGCGGCCTACGGCCACTTCGGCCGCGCACCGGAACCGGACGGCGGCTTCTCGTGGGAGCGGACCGACCTGGCGGAGGCGCTGGCAAAGGCCGTGTGACCCGGCCACCTCCGCGCGACGGACAGCAAACAGGGGGCGTTCCCGGCGGGGCGCCCCTTTTCTTTTGCGCGGGGCGGGGCTACACGCCCCGGCCATGACCACGTCGAACAAACATCCCGATGCGCCCTGGCGCAACTTCTATGGCCGTGTGCGGGGCAAGACCCTGCGCCCGAGCCAGGTGGAATACATCGAGGAAGACCTGGGCGCCCTGTCGCCGGGACCGGTCGACTGGGACGTGAACCCTGAGCGCACCCCACTGGATCTGAAGGCGCGGTTTGGCGACCGGCCCGTCTGGCTGGAGATCGGCTTTGGCGGCGGCGAGCACCTCGTCCATCAGGCGGTGACCTACCCGGACGTGGCGATCATCGGCTGCGAGCCGTTCATGAACGCCGTCGCGATGCTGCTGGGCAAGCTGCGGGAGGCGGGTTGCGAGAACGTTTCGGTCCACCCGGGCGACGTGCGCAACCTTTTCGACGTGCTGCCGGCGGCCTCGCTGGACAAGGCGTTCCTGCTGTACCCCGATCCCTGGCCGAAGAAGAAGCACCACCGCCGGCGGTTCGTGACGCAAGAGCATCTGGCGCCCCTGCACCGCGCCCTGAAGCCGGGCGCGGAGTTCCGCGTGGCGACCGACATCCCCGATTACGTCCGGCAGGCGCTGGTCGAGGTCCCGAAGGCCGGGTTCGCGTGGGAGGCCGAGGCGCCGGAGGACTGGCGCCGTCCGTGGTCCGACTGGCATTCCACCCGGTACGAGCAGAAGGCCCTGCGCGAGGGCCGGGTGCCGCACTACCTGACGTTCCGCAAGCTGTAAGGGGGGAGGCGGCGCACAGCCCCGCCCTACGGGCCGTTGCGCCCGTACCTGTGCCGCGCTAACAGTGCCGCGATCTTGACAGGAGACGCTGCATGTCCGCCCATGGTGAGCCCATTCCGATGACTTCCCGCCGCGCCGGTCCGCTGACCGGAGAGGCGCATGTGCCGGGGGACAAGTCGATCTCTCACCGCTCGCTGATCCTGGGCGCGATGACGGTGGGCGAGACGAAGGTCACGGGGCTCCTGGAAGGGCAGGACGTGCTGGACACGGCCAAGGCGATGCAGGCCTTCGGCGCGCAGATCGAGAAGATCGGCGAGACCTGGCATGTGCATGGCGTCGGCGTGGGCGGCTTTCTCGAGCCGGAGAACGTGATCGACTGCGGCAACTCCGGCACCGGCGTGCGGCTGATCATGGGGGCGATGGCGACCTCGCCCATCGTTGCGACCTTCACCGGCGACGCCTCGCTGAACAAGAGGCCGATGGCGCGGGTGACCGATCCGCTGGCGCTGTTCGGGGCGCGGTCCTACGGACGGTCCGGCGGGCGGCTGCCGATGACCATCGTCGGCGCAAAGGAACCCATGCCGGTGCGCTATGCCACGCCCGTGCCCTCGGCGCAGGTGAAGTCGGCGGTGCTGCTGGCCGGGCTGAATGCCCCGGGCGAGACGGTGGTGATCGAGCGCGAAGCCACCCGAGACCATTCGGAGCGGATGCTTGCAGGTTTCGGCGCCACGATCTCGACCGAGGACACCGGCGAGGGCCGGGTCATCACGCTGCAGGGCCGTCCGGAATTCGTGCCGCAGGACATCGTCGTGCCGCGCGATCCGTCCTCGGCCGCCTTCCCGGTCTGCGCGGCGCTGATCGCCGAAGGGTCGGACGTGCTGGTGCCCAACATCGGCCTGAACCCGACGCGCGCCGGGCTGTTCTTCACCCTGCAGGAGATGGGCGCGGACCTGACCTTCGAAAACATGCGCGAGGAAGGCGGCGAACCCGTTGCGGACCTGCGCGCGAAGTTCTCTCCGGACATGAAGGGGATCGAGGTCCCGGCCGAGCGCGCGGCCTCGATGATCGACGAATACCCTGTGCTGTCGGTCGTGGCGGCCTTTGCGCAGGGCAGGACCCACATGCCGGGGGTGAAGGAACTGCGGGTCAAGGAAAGCGACCGGATCGACGCCATGGCACGCGGGCTGCGCGCCGCGGGTGTGCAGGTTGACGAGGGCGACGACTGGTGGACGGTGCACGGGCGCGGCTTCGGCGATGTCGCGGGCGGCGTGACGGCAGAGACCTTCCTCGACCACCGCATCGCCATGTCCTTCCTGGTGATGGGTCTGGCGACCAACGCGCCGATGTCGGTCGACGACGGCCAGCCGATCGCCACCTCCTTCCCGATTTTCGAAGGGCTGATGGCCGGGCTCGGCGCGCGGATCGAGCGCACATGATCCTGCGCCGCCACCCGCGTCCGGCCGCCGGACTGGGCGCGCTGGCGGTTCTGACGCTGATGGCGGCGCTGCTGCACTGGAAGATCGCGCCGCTTACCGACAGCGGCTTCCTTCCGCAACTGGCCTTCCGCGGCTACTCGTCCCTGGACCTGCAGGCGTTCGGAACCGAACTGCTGCGCTCCGGCGAAGGCGGGCTTTACCGGAACATCCTGCGGCTCGACCTCCTGTTCATGGGGCTCTGGGGCCTTTGGGTGGTCCTGGCCTTTCCCGACCGGCGCGCGGTGGGCATGGCGCTGGCGGGGGTGGTGCTGGCCTGCGATCTTGCGGAGAACGTCCTGCTGCAACAGGCGCTCGACTGGGCCATGGGGCGGAGCCTGCCGACTGGCTGGGTGCTCTATCCGCCGCTGATCGAAGATGCGCAGGCCGTGCCCTTCACCCGGGCCAAGCTGGTGCTCTACCCGCTGGTGACCGGTGGTCTGCTGCTGCGCGATCTCTGGCGCTAAGCCTTTCCTTTCTGGTTGCACGTTGGTATGCGCCGGGCGCGACACGGAGGCTGCCATGATCTTTACCATCGCCATCGACGGGCCTGCTGCGGCGGGCAAGGGCACCATCGCGCGGGCGGTGGCGGCGCACTTCGGCTTTGCGCATCTCGACACCGGGCTGCTGTATCGCGCGGTCGGACGGCACCTGCTGAACGGCGAGGACCCGGTTGCCGCGGCCCGGGCACTGGACCCTGCCGAGCTGGACGAGGGCGCGTTGCGCACGCCGGAGGTGGCGCAGGCGGCCTCCCAGGTGGCGGTGCTGCCGGAGGTGCGCGCCGCGCTGGTCGACTTCCAGCGCGGCTTTGCCCGGCGCGAGGGCGGCGCGGTCCTCGACGGGCGCGACATCGGTACGGTGATCTGCCCGACGGCGGAGGCCAAGCTGTTCGTTACCGCCAGCGCCGAGGTCCGGGCGCAGCGCCGCTTCCGCGAGCTGGTGGAGAAGGGGCTGGATGTGGACTACGACACGGTGCTGGCGGACGTGCGTGCGCGCGATGCGCGTGACATGAGCCGCGCCGAGGCGCCGCTTGTGGCGGCGGGGGATGCGACGGTGGTCGACACCTCGGAGATGGCGATCGCGGATGCGGTTGCGGCGGCCATCGCGGCGGTCGAGGCCCGCCGCTGAGCCCTTGCCCGACCGCGCGTCGGCGCGGATCGGGTTTTTCCAGGTATTTTTTCCAAGATGAAGGAAGGAGGCCGTTTCGGGCCCCTGCCGGTCAGCGCCGTTTGAGCGTGTCGCCGTAGTTGATCGTGGGCGTCAGTTCGATCAGGCGCTCCACCTCGGCCGCCGGGTTGGAAACGCGTTCGGCGATGATCTCGGCGGCGCGGGTGCCGATTTCCGTCCGGCAGGCGTCCATCGTGGCAAGCTGGCGCGGCAGCCCGTCGAGCAGTTCCACCCCGTTGAAGCCGGCAAGGCCCACGCGGCCGGGAATGTCGATCCCGGCGTCGAGCAGGTGCATCAGCCCGCCGGCCGCGATCATGTCGTTGGAGTAGTAGAGGAAATCGAGTTCGGGCTCACGCTCAAGCATGGCCTTGGTCATTTCGCGGCCCTTCTTCAGTGCGGAACCGCCCGAGTAGAATTCGTGTTCCGCGATTTCCACGCCTTCCTTGGCGAGCGCGGTGGTGAAGCCCTCGAACCGTTTCCGGGCGCGGTGGTCGAGCGGCATCTTCGTGCCCATGAACCCGATCTTCTGGTAGCCTTGCTTGAGGATGGCGCGGGCCATCTCGCGACCGGCGCGGCGGTGGCTGATGCCCACGGCGCAGTCGATCGGGTCGCCGTCGGTGTCCATGATCTCGACCACCGGGATGCCGGAGGCCTTGAGCATGGCCTCGGAGGCCTCGGAATGTTCGAGGCCCGCGATGATGACGCCGGAGGGCCGCCAGGAAAGCATCTCGTAGAGGACGCGCTCTTCCTTTTCCGGCAGGTAGTCGGTCACGCCGACCACCGGTTGCAGCTCGGTGTTCTCCAGCACGCGGGAGATGCCGGACATCACCTCGGGGAAGACCATGTTGCGCAACGAGGGGATGATGACCGCGACCAGGTTCACCCGCTGGGAGGCCAGCGCCCCGGCGATCTTGTTGGGCACGTACCCCAGCGCCTTGGCCGCTTCGAGCACCTTTTCCCGCGTGGCCTGGCTGACATCGCCCCGGTTCCTGAGCACGCGGCTGACCGTCATCTCGGAGACGCCGGAGGCTTCGGAAACGTCGCGCAGGGTAAGCGGGCGGTGATCGTCTGCTGGCACTTGGGAAATTCCTTTTCTTCGAGTTGCTTCACGATACGCCGCGCCCGCCGCCATGCGCAAGAGAGGGCTGCGGTGCCGCGCAGTCGCGCGCGGAACCTGTCCTTTCGAGGGCGGAAAGGGTCATGACAAGGCGTACCGGACAGGCTAAGAGGCGGGGCGTGCGGTCCCGTGGCTCAACTGGATAGAGCAGCCCCCTCCTAAGGGGCAGGTTGCAGGTTCGAATCCTGCCGGGATCGCCAAAACTCCATTAATTCCTTTTATTTTCAACCGATTGCGTAGGGGTTTCATCCAGCGAGTCGGAAAGGTTGGACACTTTCGCAGCACGGATATTTGCCATGCCAGCCGCCGACAGCTTCTTGCGCTGGGCGGTTTTCACATAGGTTAGACGCAGTGACCGAACCTATCTCCACTCGGCTCATCCAGCCGAAAGCTGCCGTTTGGATTGATAGCAGCGCTCCGCGCCTTCCAGCCCTTTCGTGCCGAACGTTGCAGCCCTCGCATTTGCGTGCGAAGACATGAGGGGCTGGAAAGACATACCCTTATGCCGCCGCTTGCCGTCCTTCGGTGGCGAAGCGGAGTGCGCGGCCGAACTTTCCATCAGCGAAATTGAGATGATCATGTTGCAGGCCAGCAGCTGAGACCCGTAGCTTTCCGAACTTCACAGTGCAAAAGCGAGGTTTAGGAGCGACCGAGATCTCACTTATCAAGAATATCGAGAATTGGCCCTTCTTTGTGAACGCAGGTCTTTTCCGGCTCGGCTCGCGGCCATCGCACCGGTGACGACAAGCGCGGCGGCAAGACCCAGGTAAATGGAGGCAGATGCTTCTCCCGCCAGGACCAGAAGGCCGGTCGAAAGAATTGGGGTCGAGAAGGAAATCACGCCGAGCAGGGCGATGTTTCCATGTTTGGTCGCGTGGTCCCACGACAGGAAGGTCAAGCCGATGGGGCCAATACCGAGGAGAACAATTGCCCACCATTGCCCGGGAGTTGGGCTGACGCTGGTTTCGAAAACCAGGTGAGACAGGGCGGACAGTACCGCAACGGCCCCGCAAACGCCGATCAGCATCTCGCTGGGCACCCCCGAATATCTGCGATTGAGCACCGAGTAGCCGGACCAGATCAGGGCGCAGGCGAACGCCGCCACGTATCCAGAGGCTGGGCCGACGGCCTCCACCGTCGCGGATTTATCTGCGAACATGACGAAGACACCCGCAAGGCCCAGCAGCGCACCGAGACCGTGGCCCCACCGCACCCCGCCGCCGCCCGAGGCAAGAGAGGCAAAAACCACGATCAGCAGCGGCCAGAGGTAGGCGATCAGGCTGGCGCGCGCGGGTGGTATGCTCGACACGGCGTAGAAATAGGCGGCATGATAGGTGAAGATCGCCAGCACAGCCATGATCCAGGGGCGCAACGGTTGTTTCAGGACGCGCCACGCGCCTTTTCCCCGCGCTCCCAGGAAAAGGAGACCGGCAACAAAGGCTATGGCTGCGTTCATCGCAAGCAACTGGAACGGCGGAATGCCGTCGCCCCGTGTCGAGAGCAAGGCCAGCGACGCAGAAAACCCTATGGCGACAAGGCCGACAAGTGTCGCCGCTGTTTGAGAATGGTGCGCCATGGGACCTCCGGGGCTTTTGCCCTCAGAGACATGGTTTCAGGGGGATATTCTTGGCCAAGGCGGTCAGCGAATTGACCGAAGCGGTCAGTCTTTGGCGATCGGCGTCTTGCGGATTCTGGCCGGCGTCGTGCCACGTTCGCGCCGAACCGCACGGTTGAGCGCGCTCTGGTCGGAGTAGCCGGTGACCATCGCGATTTCGGCAATCGGCAGTCTTCCTTCCTCCAGCAAACGTTCTGCTTCATTGATCCTCAGCGTCGAGAGATACGCTGCCGGAGTCGTGTCCAGCTTTGCGCGCAGAAGCCGCTTGAGACCGCTGACACTGGTCCCTGCCTCCCGAGCGACGTCTGCGACGGTGATCGGGTCCGCAAGGCGCTGACGCATGTAGCTGCAGGCCCTATCGAGGATCATGTCCCGCATATCCATCGGGGCAGTCACGCGGGTCATCTGATCGAGCAGAAGCGTCATCCACGCGGATGCTCGGTCTGCGCCGTAGTCACCGATGGCGCGAAGATAGTCCAGCAGGCTGCGCAGAACCGGGTCGATGTGGAAAAACGGCGGGATGTTGTCCGGATGGAGCCTTTGCTCATCGGGTGGAAGGTCCAGAACAATGAACCTGCTTTTCGTCGCAGCAGAGAAGGAATGGACCTCGCCCGCCCGCACGAAGGCGGCCGACGAGTCGTGAACATGCCCCCTTCGGGAGGCGCGCAACTCCATCTTGCCGCTGAACGGCAGGACAATCTGATGAAACTCGTGCCTGTGGTCCGGCTCGTTGGGCACGTAAGATCGGAGACTGACTCGCGGCTGCATGGCGTCGGTTGGTTTTCTGTTCACAGCTCGCTTCGACAAGGATCTGGGCTGTATGAGGATTGGAAAAACCTTTGGCAAGTCCGCATGAAACTGCTGCACGCACGAGATACGCAATTCCGGCCTTAGGTAGCAAATCTGCCGAGAGGGGAGATCACCGGGGGCCACATTGGTGATGCACCGGTCTTGCCCGGTCTGCTCAGCCAGATCCCGATTGGCGACGAGCAGGAGCATGTTCGCGCGTTCAAGCGCTGGTTTCCGTTGAGCCATCGGGCGCTGAACGATGGTCTTGCGGCAGAATAGCCCTGTATCTCAATCTGCCGCTCCCGACCGTCTATTTTAGGTCGCCCCCGTTCGCGCGCTGGGACTCGGCCGGTTATCGCACCACGGTCATGCCGGCCCTGTCCGCACCAGCCAACCATTGACTAATTCGTTCGAACGAACTAATGATGTTGAATGACCCTCTCAGCACGCGAAACCTCAAGCACACGACAATCGATCATCGACGCGGCACGCAATGTGTTGATGAGCGACGGCTATTCCGGCCTTTCGACGCGGGCGGTCGCAGTGGCCGCAAACACGCAGATGAGCCAGATCCGCTATCACTTCGGGTCGAAGGACGGACTGATCCTCGCTCTTTTCGACGACATGACGGAACGCCTGATCTCCCGGCAAAGCACGGTCTTCAATGATCCGGAGATCCCGCTGTCACGCAAATGGGCCCTCTCCTGCGACTTCCTCGACCAGGATCTCGACAGCGGCTACGTCAGGGTGCTGCAGGAGCTGATCGCGGTCGGATGGTCCAATCCGATGGTCGGTGACGCGGTGCGCGCCTCGTTCGGCCAGTTGCGGGATATGCATGTCGCCCTTGCGAAGGACCTTGCCGACCGGATCGGCGGGCTTGGCCCCTTTGACCCCGAGGATGTCGCGGCTCTCGTGGGCAGCGCGTTCATCGGCGCCGAGGCGTACCTCTTGCTGGGGCTGGAAAGCGACGCCCTTCCCATGCGCCGGGCCTTGCGGCGGGTCGGTGACCTGATCGCGCAGCACGAACCCCCAGATACAGCGAAGGAATAGGTCATGCGCGCCGCCACCCCGACCAGCGAAGGCACGATCGTTCGGGACGGGGTGACGGTGCACTATGCCATCCACGGCAACGGTCCGCGCACGCTGATGTTCCTGCCCGCGTGGCCGATTGTCCATTCGCGCGTCTACAAGGCGCAGATCCCCTACTTCGCCGACCACTTCCGGGTGATCTCGTTCGATCCGCGCGGCAACGGCCTGTCGGACCGGCCCGAGGATCCCGACGCCTATGCGCCCTCGCAGAACGTGGCCGATGCCTTGGCGATCCTCGATGCGACCGACACCGCGAAAGCGAGCCTGATCGGGCTGTCACTTGGCGGTCTCTACGCGGCGCTGATCGCGGCCCATGCACCCGAACGGGTCACGGCGCTGGTCGGCTGCGGGGCTGTCGTGCCCTTCGTGCCCCCGCACCCCCACAAGAGCGTCGACGTCGTTCGCGCGACGCCTGAGGCCCCGGAGGGTTGGGACAAGTTCAATGCCCGCTACTGGCAGACCGACTACGCCGACTTCTGCGCGTTCTTCTTCAGCCGGATGTTCTGCGAGCCGCATTCCACCAAGCAGATCGAGGACGCGCTGAGCTGGGCGGCCGACGGCAGCGGCGAGGTTCTGGCCCGCATGTCGCTGGCCGAAGACCGGGGCCCTTATCCCGCGACCGAAGAGGCCTATGGCAGGATCCGCTGCCCCTCGCTCTGGGTACATGGCGAGCGGGATGAGGTGACCCCGTGGCAGATGTCCGAGGCCGCCGCGCGCGCCACGGGGGGTGAATTCCAGCTCTGGGCCGGTGTCGGGCATGGCGCCAACGCGCGGTATCCGGCGCGGTTCAACACGCTGGTGCGCGCCTTCCTCGACCGCCATACGGGCACGCCGCCGCCGGTGAAACGGACGCGCAGCCAGCGCCCCAAGCGCGCGCTCTACCTGTCGTCGCCGATCGGACTGGGCCACGCCCGCCGCGACCTTGCCGTCACCCGAGAACTGCGCATCCTGCATCCCGATCTCGAGGTGCATTGGCTGGCACAGGATCCGGTGACCCGCTTCCTGTCCGCCCATGACGAGGTCCTGCATCCGGCCAGCGCGCGACTGGCCAACGAATCCGCACATATCGAGGCGGAATCCGGCGAACACGACCTGAACGCCTTTCAGGCGATCCGCAACATGGACGAGATCCTGATCAAGAACTTCATGGTCTTTCAGGAGGTGGTCGAGGACGGCGACTATGATCTTGTCATCGCGGACGAGGCCTGGGACGTCGATCACTACTGGCACGAACATCCCGATCTGAAGCGCGCCCCGGTCGCATGGTTCACCGACTTCGTCGGCTGGGTGCCCATCCCGGAGAATGGCGCGCGCGAGGCCTTCCTGACCGCCGACTACAATGCCGAGATGATCGGCCATGTCGAAGCCAACCCCGGTATCCGCGACCGCGCCATTTTCGTCGGAGGACCCGAGGATGTCATTCCGATGAGTTTCGGCCCGGGCCTGCCGCAGATGCGCGACTGGGTGCCCGCGCATTACGACTTCTCCGGGTACATCATCGGCCAGCATCCCACGTCCTTCGGCAGCCGCGCAGAGCTGCGCGAGAGGTTCGGGTATCGCGAGGGTGAGAAGGTCTGCATCGTGACCGTTGGCGGCTCGGGTGTCGGGGCCAGCCTGATCCGCCGGATCCTGAACGCCTATCCGATCGCCCGGTCGCGCATTCCCGAGCTTCGGATGATCTTGGTCACCGGACCGCGCCTGAACCCCGCGGCCTTCGCGCTTCCGAAAGGGGTCGAGGCGCGCGCCTTCGTCCCCGACCTCGACCGGCATCTGGCCGCATGCGATCTGGCGCTGGTGCAGGGCGGGCTGACCACCACGATGGAGCTGACAGCGGCGGGTACGCCCTTCCTCTACTTTCCGCTGAAGAACCATTTCGAACAGAACTTCCATGTCGCCCAAAGGCTTGACCGCTACAACGCCGGTCGGCGGATGATCTACGACCAGAGCGACCCGGAGCGGATCGCGCAGGCGATGGTCGAGGAACTGGCCGCTCCGCGGGCCATGCGCCCGGTCGAAGCCGACGGTGCCCGCCGCGCCGCACACATGCTGTCCGACCTTCTTTAGACCCCGGAATTTCACAAGCGAAGGATCCTGCTGCACGCCTCTCACCCCTGACCGGAGAAAACCGATGACCCCCTGGGAAATCCACGGAACCGAACTCACCAACTGCAACTGCGCCTACGGCTGCCCCTGCCAGTTCAACGCGCTGCCCACCCACGGCACATGCGAGGCGGCGATCTGCTTCCATGTCGACAAGGGCCACCACGGAGAGACGTCGCTGGACGGGCTGAACTTCGCGGCCGTCGTCAAATGGCCCGGGGCGATCCACCTCGGCGAGGGCCGCATGCAGATCGTCATCGACGAAGCGGCATCCCCGGACCAGCGCAAGGCTCTGGAACGGATCATGCGGGGCGAGGACACCGATGAGATGGCAACGATGTGGTGGGTCTACTCGATGATGTCGCCCCACAAGGAAGAGACCATTTTCAAGAAGTTCGACTATTCCTGCGATGTCGAGGCCCGGACCGGCGCAGTGCAGATCGACGGGGTCCTCGATCTGGACGCCGGCCCGATCATCAATCCCGTCACGGGTCAGCCGCACAGGGTCCGCATCGATATGGTCGGAGGGTTCGGATATGAGATCGCCGAGATGGGCAGTGCCACGACGCGGACTCACGGGCTGATCGACCTGCCCAACAACACCGACAGCTACGCGCAGTTCAACGAGTTGCACTTCAACAACCACGGGTACATCAGGGCGGCGGCCTGACATGACCGAGGCCCTGACGCCGGTGGAGCGGCTGGTTGCGCGCGACAAGCTGGTCGCGAGCGCCGCACTGACTGCCGTCATCCTTGCGAGCTGGGGCTACCTTTGGATCGGCGCCGGCATGGAGATGCCGGCGTCGATGTCCGACATGGCCATGCCGGTGACACCCGCGACATGGACGCCGGGCCTCGCGGCGACCATGTTCCTGATGTGGTGCGTCATGATGGCCGCCATGATGCTCCCCAGTGCCGCTCCGATGATCCTGCTTTATGCCGCCCTCGCCCGTCGGTCCGGCAGACACGGGTCGACGCTCTTGCTGGCGTCGGGCTATGTGCTTGTCTGGTGCGGATTCAGTCTGCTCGCGGTCCTGGCCCAGTGGATCCTCGTCCGGCAGGGTCTGGTTGAAGGGATGCGCAGCACCGCGGTATCGCTCTCCGGCGGGCTTCTTTTGATGGCCGGAGTGTATCAACTGACGCCCGCCAAGTCGGTCTGTTTGAAAAAATGCCGGTCCCCTGCGCAGGTCCTGACCCTAGGCTGGCGCCACGGCCCCGGCGGCGCATGGCAAATGGGACTTCGCCACGGTCTCTACTGCGTGGGCTGTTGCTGGGCGATCATGCTCTTGCTGTTCTGGGGTGGCGTCATGAACATCGCCTGGATCGCCGCACTGGCGGGATTTGTCCTCTTTGAAAAGCTGGTCTCGCCCCGACCCGCCCTTGATCGTCTGATCGCGTGCGTGATGATCTGCGGCGGAGGGGCCCTGATCCTTGTCGGCCTGCGCTGAGTGTCCGCGCAGCCTGCGGTTCGCAGGGAAGGTCACCGTCAGGCAGGTCTGGATCGCAGCGTCGCTGTAGCACGATTGCCGACCCCGCTTGCCGGTCGGCGGCGGTTTCCAGATCATGCCCGGGCCGAACCAGATCGTCAGGGAGCCACGCTGCTTCGGCGCATCGTTGCAGGCCGGCCAGTTCCTGGTCTTGTGGCTCGGTGGTCTAGGTCCGCTCATGCAGTCCCGGCTACCATGCTGGTTTTACGACATGACTCCTCGCCTCGATTTCCGCGACAGAGCTGCACGCCGGGAAGCCCCTGAGAAAAGCGCATCGGGTATCGCGGCGACCCTCGCCGTAAATGTTCCGAGTTCATTCCTTAGGGTCCCCCGCGGCACAGGGGCGCCTCTCCCGTTGGGATAGAGATGATCAGACCCACCGGTGCGCCGGGCCCGGGGTCAGGCGGGCTCGCGCATCAGTTTCATCATCCGCGCGGTATCGATGGCGCGGCAAATGCCCTTCGCAGGCCGGGCAAGGGGAACGTCTTCGGCGGCGCAGAGCGCATTGAGCACGGCTTCGTCCACTGCCTCGACCGCTGCCATGTAGACCGGGTCCAGCCGCTCGTCGTTGAGCGTGGTCATCTGCCGCCAGGCGCCGGAAAGCTGAGGCAAGGGCATCTCGTTGGCCGTCGAGAAGGCGAGAAATATATCGCCCGAGTTGTTGCCCCCAGGTGTGCCACCGCGCCCGATCCCGATGGCGGCCCGGCGCGACAGCCGTTCCAGCTGCCCTGGAGACAGCGGCAGGTCGGTCGCCAGCACCACGATGATCGACCCGCGTTCGGTGATCATGTCGGGAATGCGGTCTTCGGGCATCTCGGGGCCGATCCGATGGCCGGCAACGGTCAGCCACGGGCGCATCCCGTGGTTTGCCTGGACCAGCGCCCCGACGGTGAAGCCCGCGCCGTCGATGTCGAGCCGACGTGAGGACGTGCCGGTGCCGCCCTTGAACTCGTAGCAGATCATGCCCGCGCCCCCGCCCGAGTTGCCCTCGCGCACGGGGCCGGTGGCGGCGGCGTCTATGGCCTGCCGCGCCAGAGCTTCGGTGACGTGCAGCCCGTTGATGTCGTTCAGCACGCCGTCGTAGGTCTCGGCCACGACGGGCATTGCCCAGAGGTGGTTCGCTTCCCAGGTTGCGCCGTAAGTCTCGATCATCCAGCGGACTGCCGCCGTGTGGCATGGCCCGATGGCATGGGAATTCGAGATCAAGATCGGCCCGGCCAGCCAGCCGCCGTCACGCACCCAGTGCGCCCCGGTCATCTCGCCGTTGCCGTTGAGGCTGAACTGCCCGGCCCAGACGGGTTTGGGCTCGGCATCGCGCCCGCGCGGCAGGATCGCGGTGACCCCGGTCTGCACCTGGATGCCGCGGGTCGCCAAGCTTGGATCGCGCGACGAGAGCAGCTCTGCCGCGCCGACTTCGATCCCCGGCACGTCGGTGATGGCGTTGAGCGGCCCGGGCGCTCCGGGCAGCGGCACTCCCAGCGCGCGGGCGCGGGGTTTGGTCCTGCAGGTCATTTCTGGCGTCTCGATCGGAAGTAGAGGCCCGCCGCCGCGATCACGAGCGTGAACAGCAGCATCAGCGTGGCAATGGCGTTGATCTCTGGTTTGATGCCGCGGCGGAGCATCCCCCAGATGTGGATCGGCAGCGTGGTGTTGCCGGTGCCGGCGATGAAATAGGTGATCACCAGATCATCCATCGAGATGATGAAGGCCAGCAGCCACCCCCCGAGGATGCCGGGAGCGATGCCCGGCAGTGTCACCTTGCGAAAGGTCTGCGCCGGGGTGGCGCCGAGGTCCGCCGAGGCTTCCTCGACCGAGGTGTCGAATGCCGCGAGCCGGGCCGAGACGGTGACGAAGACATAGGAGATGAGGAAGGTCGACTGCCCGATGATGATCGTCATCATCGACAGGTTCATGCCGATGGTGATGAAGAAGATCAGCAGCGCAATGCCCAGCACGATGTCCGGCATGATCATCGGCACCATCATCAGCGTGCGGTAGAACCGCGCCAGCCGAAAGCGATAGCGCGCCACGCCGAGGGCAAGCGCCGTGCCAAACACCGTCGAAAGCGCCGAGGTCGAGAGCGCGACGATGAGGCTGGTCTTCACCGAGGCGTAGAGCTGTGCGGTGCTGTCGACGTAGCTGGCGCTATCGGTGACAGTGGTCTCCATCCCGAAGATCTGGCGATACCAGTCGAGGGTGAAGCCGTCCCAGATCAGCATGTTCACGGTGTTGGCATTGAACGAGTAGATCACCACCAGCAGGATCGGCGCGTAGACGAAGGCAAAGAACAACATTCCGTAGAGGGAGAGCAGTCCGCGCAGGGTCATTGTGCGGCCTCCCCCTTGCGGGCCAGGCGCAGCTGGGCGACCAGCAGGCACAGCACCGCCGCCATCACCATCATCGCCAGTGCCGAGCCGAAGGGCCAGTTGCGGGCCGAAAGAAACTGTTGCTCGATCAGGTTGCCGATCATCAGCACCTTGGCTCCGCCCAGCACGGAGGGCACGATGAAATTGCCGAGCGCCGGGATGAAGGTGATGATCGACCCGCCCACGATGCCGGGCAGGGTCGCGGGCAAGACCACCTTGAAGAAGGTTTGCAACCGCGTCGCCCCAAGATCCGCCGACGCCTCGATCTGCGCCATGTCGAGCTTTTCGATGGAGCCGTAGAGCGGCAGGAACATGAAGGGGATAAAGACGTAGGTCATGCCGAGGATCACCGCGAAATCCGTGTAGAGAAACTCGATCGGCTCGGACGTCAGTCCTGCACCCATCAACCCCTGGTTCAGGAAGCCGGTCGGTCTCAGGATCAGCACCCATGCAAAGAGGCGCACGATGAGGCTGACGAAGAAGGGCAGGGTGACGAGGAAGATCGCGAAATCGCGCAGCCCCGGGCGCATCCGGCTGATCCAGAACGCGGCGGGATAACTGATGACGAGGCTCGCCAGCACGGTCAGCGCCGCGAGTTTCAGCGAGCGCAGGAAGATCGCGATGTACACCGGGTCGAAGCGGTCGTAGCGCGTGTCGGCCCAGCCCAGAATGCGCCCGAAATTGAGATGGCTGAAGGTCCAGTCGACCCCACCGTAAAGACCGGGGGTCAGGAAACTGTAAATCAGCATGATCAGCAGCGGACACATGAAGAAGACGAGCAGGAACAGCGTCGGCAGACCCAGCAGGCCAATGAGCTGCATCAACTTGCGGCGCGCGAGGGTCATGGTGCGACCTCGTCGATGATGTGCAGACCCTCGGCGGCGGCGTAAAGCGTCATCTGCGCGCCAGGTGCGGGCAGGCTCTGGCCGGTACGCAGCAGGGCGCGGATCTCGCCGAAGGCGGGGGCGTGCAGCACTACCTGATGGTCGGTGCCGGTGTAGAAGGTCTCGCGCAGGGTGCCGGTCAGGCTAAGCGATGGCCCGGCGGGGGCGGTCAGCGACAGCGCCTCCGGGCGCAGCAGCAATGTGGCCGAACCGGGGGCGCGGGGCGCGGCGAAGGTCTGGCCGTCGACAAGTTGCGCGGTCCGCCCGTCGCATCGTACAGGCAAAAGATTGCTTTCGCCGACGAAATCGGCGGTGAAAAGGTTCGCCGGGCGCTGGTAAAGCTCGGTCGGTGCGCCGATCTGCTGAATGCGGCCATGCGCCAGAACCGCAATGCGGTCGGACATGGTCAGCGCTTCCTCCTGATCATGGGTCACGAAGATGAAGCCGATGCCCAGTTCACGCTGCAGCGCCTTCAGCTCCTGCTGCATCTTCTGGCGCAGGTTCTTGTCGAGCGCCGAAAGCGGCTCGTCGAGCAGCAGCAGCTTCGGCTTTGCCGCCAACGCCTGAGCCAGCGCGACGCGTTGTTGCTGGCCGCCGGACAGCTGCGAGATGCTCCGCTTGTCCAGTCCCGACAGACCCACGAGGTCGAGCATCTCGCCAACGCGGGTCCGGATCTCGCGCTTGTCCTTCCCGGCGATCTCGAGCGCGTAGCCGACGTTGCGTCCAACGCTCATGTGGCCGAAGAGCGCATAGCGCTGAAACACGGTGTTCACGGGTCGGCGGTGCGCAGGTTTCTGCGTGACCGCCTGTCCGTCGATCACGACATCGCCGGAGTCGAGGCTCTCGAAGCCATTGATGGTGCGCAGCAGCGTGGTCTTGCCGCAGCCCGAGGGGCCGAGCAGCGTGACGAATTCGGAGCTTGCGAGCCGCAGTGAAATTCCGTCGAGAGCGGTCAGCGTGCTGCCTTCCGGAGTACGGAACACCTTGCGGGCGTCGATGATGTCTAGGGCAGAGGGCATGGTCGTCCAATCAGGTTCGCCGGCGGGCGTTGCCCGCCGGACAAGGGGTCACTGGGAGGTTTTGATCCGCGTCCAATCGGCATTGTAGAGTTGTAGGTCGCGACCGAGATCCTTGAAGATTTCCAGCTTTTCCAACACGTCCTGCGGAGGATAGATCGTCTCGTTCGCACCGATCTCGGCGGGGATGAGCTCTTGCGCGGGCATGTTCGGCGTGCCGTTCATCTGCTGCTCCACGTTCATTGCGGCGATCTCCGGACGCAGGTAAAACTCCATGAATTTTTTCGCGTTCTCGGGGTTCGGTGCCGAGGCGAGCATGCACATGTCTTCCTGATAGAGCGTCGCGCCTTCCTCGGGGATGATGTAGTCGATGGTATCGGGGTTCTCGGCGACGAAGATGTTGGCGCCGACATACCAATGCGCCGCCGCTACATCGCCGGAGATGACCTGCGGCACGCTGTCATAAGTGAACGCGGTAACGCCCTCGATGTTGTCGATGATGTAGTCAGCGGCGCCGGCAATCTTTTCCGGTTCGGTCGCGTTGACCGAATTGCCTGTCATGATGAGGCCGATGCCGATGGTTTCGCGCAGATCGTCAAGCAGGGTGATTTTCTTGCCTTCGGCACCGAGGGCGAAGAAGTCTTCCCAGCCGTTGATGTCGCCGGCCAATTCCTTGTTGTAGACGATGCCGACGTTGCCCCAGGCGTAGGGCAGGCAGTATTCCGCGTCGGGATCGGTTTCGGCGCGGACAAACTGCGGGTCGATGTTCTCGAAACCGTGGGCGTCGCCGATGTCGGTCTTCGCCAAAAGGCCGAGCTGGAACATGATGTCGTGCATATGCACCGACGGAAAGACGATGTCGTAGCCCGTTGCACCGGCCTGGATCTTGGCCAGCATCTCCTCGTTGGAGCCGTAGGTGTCGAGCGTCACCTCGATGCCGGTCTCCTCGGTAAACGCTTCGAGCACGGCTGGATTGATGTAGTCGCCCCAATTGTAAAGCGACAGAGTCTCCTGTGCCATCGCCGCCATCGGGGACAGTATCAGCGCAGTCGTGGCAAGGTGGATCGGTTTCATGTTCAGGCTCCCTGTGCAGTTTTCGCAGTATTCTTGTTGCAGTCGAAAAATGGTTGGTTACTGTCATTTCCGTCAAATGTTATTTTTCTGTCATGTGGAGAATGCTCATGCCCAACGGCTTTTCCTCGTATGCCGAGGCCTCAATTGATGAACTAATGAGCAAGATGGAGGCGGGCCTGTCTGATCTGCCCAAGCAAGAGGCGAAGGTGGCGCAGTATTTTCTGCTTAACCGTGCGTCCATCTCTTTCGAGTCGGGCAAGGGCATCGCGCAGAAGGCCGGAGTGGCCGAGATCACCGTGGGCCGGATGCTGCGCCGCTTCGGCTGCGCGGGGCTCAAGGAGTTCAAGGCGATGCTGCGGCACCGCTACTCTATCATTGGCGAGAGCCTGCCTCGGGACACAGAACTGTCAAGCGACTGGCAGGCCCAGAGGGATGCCGAACTGCTGGCCGTCAGCACGGTTTACGGAAAGATCGACAGTCCCGGTTTCGCGGCGGCCGAGCGGTACCTGCGCCAGTCTGCCGAGGTGCACGTGACGGGCTTTCAGACCGTGCGTGGGCTGGCCGAGGACGTTGCCCGCCGCTTGGCGCTGGCGCGGCCGCGCGTGCGATTCCTGTCGGGGCATGACAGCATGCTTTCGGAATGGCTCGATCCGCTGCCTGAGGGGGGAAGCTGTTTGTTGATCATCGATGTGATTCCCTATGCTTCCGAATGCGAGACGCTGGCACGCATTGCCCGCGATCAGGGCCGCGACGTGGTGGTGGTGACGGACGAGTATTGCCACTGGGCGCATGATGTGACTGACGCGGTGATCAACACGCCGTCGAAGACCGGGCTGTTTCTTGAATCGACCCTTGGCATAACCGCAGCGACAAGCCTTCTGATCCACGCCACCGCCAGCGGGTCGGGCGCCGATCTGGCCCGCCGCATGGGCGACTGGAAGCGATTGTCACGTCAAATGCGGATCTTCTGAGCGGCGATGCGGTAGGCTTGGGCTGTTGGGCTTCGGGTAAGGCGCGATGGGGTCCGGATACTGAGCCTTGGACTGGACACCACCACAGCCACCGGGAAGCTCATGCTGAATGTCCTTGGGTAGTGGCCCAGTTCGAACGGAAAATGATGCTTGAGAGGCAGCGTGAGGGCATTCGGAAGGTCAGGTCTGCCGGACGATACAAGGGTCGTCAGCCTAACGCCCGGCGCCTCTCAGGGCGCGCACAGGAGCTCCTGAAGGAAGGCCTGAACAAGCGGAAGATCGCAGCGGAACCCGGTATCTCCGATAGGTCCGTATGCCGGATTTGCAGAAGTCAGGAACTTGCCTTTTGTTCTGCCTGTCCACTGGGGGGGCATGCTTGGTACAGTATGCCCTTCTGGTGGGCAGATGACACACGCAGTTGCAAGCCCCGGGATGTCAGGTATTTAACTATCTGATTTTATTGGGTGTGGTGAGAGCAGTAATCGCAACCAAGTCCTGCCGGGATCGCCATTCTACATCGCTGCGGTTGCGCTCTTGGCGCGGGGTGCCCATGATCGGGGGCAAGTCACCGTGGAAGGGACCTGCCTTTGCCTGAAGTTCTGACAAACCCGTGGCGTGGCAGGGGGCTCGGCCCGGCGGATGTCCTGCCGCTGGCCGAGGCTGCCGGTGTTGCGCAGCTTCTGACCTCCTGTCCCCGGCATGCGGAGACGCCCTTGCATGACGTGACGGACTTGGCCGTCCGTGTCGGAGTGGCGCGGGTCTGGGTCAAGGATGAGCGGGGGCGCATGGGGCTGGGCAGCTTCAAGGCGCTGGGGGCAGCCCATGCCATCGCGCGGGAGGCGGTGACCGCGGGCTCCGAGGATCTGCAGAAGGCGCTGATGGGCCGGACCTACGTGGCGGCGAGCGCGGGGAACCACGGTCTCTCCGTCGCCGCCGGTGCAAGGGTGTTCGGCGCGCGGGCGGTGATCGTTCTGGCCGAGACCGTGCCGGAGGCCTTTGCCGAACGGCTGCGTGACCGTGGCGCAGAGGTCCTGCGCGCCGGGATCGATTACGAGGCCAGCATGATGGCAGCAGAGCAGAGCGCGGCGGAAAAGGGCTGGACACTGCTGTCGGACAGTTCGTGGGAAGGCTACACCGGGCTGCCGCTGCGGGTCATGGAAGGCTACCTGCAGCTTGCGGCGGAGGCCGTGGCGCAGATGCCGGAGCCGCCGACCCATATCCTCTTGCAGGCCGGTGTGGGCGGGCTGGCGGCGGCCGTGGCGGTCCATGCGCGCAAAATCTGGGGCGACGCACCGCAGATCATCGTCGTGGAGCCGGCCTATGCCCCGGCACTGACGGAAAGCATCCGGGCGGGTAAATTGGTCACGGCGAACGGGCCTGTCTCCGCCATGGGGCGGCTCGACTGCAAGACGCCGTCGATGATTGCGCTGGCCGGGCTGTCGCGCGATGCGGACGCTTTCGTGACGATCACCGAGGAGGAGGCGGATGCCGGTGTCGCGGTGCTGGCGGACCTCGGCCTGGCGACGACGCCGTCGGGCGGTGCGGGGCTGGCGGCGCTGATCGCGGGGCTGGGCCTTGGGCCAGATGCGCGCGTGCTGACCATCCTCAGCGAAGGGCCGGAGGATGGCTGACCGGTCGCTGGTCTTCGACGCTGCGGAGTACCGGGGCCGCGTTGCGCGTTTGCAGTCGGCGATGGCCGCACAGGGGATCGACGCGCTGCTGCTGACCGCTGCGGCGGACGTGTTCTATGTCACCGGTTTCCTGACCCGCTTCTGGGAGAGCCCGGCGCGGCCATGGTTCGTCGTGGTGCCCGTTGATGGCGATCCGGTGGCGGTGATCCCCTCCATCGGGGCGGACCTGATGGCGCGCACGTGGATGGAGGACATCCGGACGTGGGATGCGCCCTGTCCCGGAGACGACGGGGTTTCGCTGTTGGCGGCGACCCTGTGTGACCTCGTGCCGGGGACCGGACGGATCGGCGTGCCCATGGGGCTGGAAACGCACCTGCGGATGCCGCTCACGGATTACGCGCGGGTGTCGGCGGCCATCGCACCGCGCCGCTTCGTCGACGGGACGGAGGTCGTGCAGCGGGTGCGGGAGGTCAAGAGCGCGGCGGAGGTCGAGAAGATCCGGGCAAGTTGTGCCATTGCCGGGCGTGCCTTCGACCGGGTGTCGGAGATTGCCGGACAGGGTCGGCCGCTCGACGCGGTGTTCCGCGACTTCCAGCGGCTGCTGCTGGAGGAGGGCGCCGACTGGGTGAGCTATGTCGCGGGCGCGGCGGGTCCGGACGGGTATGCCGACGTGATCTCGCCTGCAGGGCCCGAGCCGATGGTGCCGGGCGACGTGCTGATGCTGGACACGGGCGCTGTGCGGGACGGCTACTTCTGCGATTTCGACAGGAATTATGCGGTGGGCGCGCCCTCCGATGCAGTGCGGCGGGTGCATGAGGCGTTGTGGCAGGCGACGGAGGATGCGCTGGACCGGCTGCGGCCCGGGATGCTGGCAAGCGACGCGCACCGGATCCTGTCGGACGGGCTGACGGCGCGCGGGGTGGCGCCAGGCGGCGGGCGGCTGGGGCATGGGCTGGGCGTGACGCTGACGGAGTGGCCTTCGTTCACGCCGCTGGACGACACCGCATTGCGCGAAGGCATGGTCCTGACGCTGGAACCGGGCGCATGGGTCGTGCCGGGCCGGATGCTGGTGCACGAGGAGAACATCGTGCTGCGCGCGGACGGGCCGGAGCTGCTGTCGCCGCGCGCGCCCGAAGAGCTGCCGGTGCTGACATGAGGGGCTTTCCCTACGATCTGGATGAGCCGCCGCGCGGTGTGCTGGGCCTGATCTCGCTGCACGTGGATGAGACGGTGGAGGCCGATCTGCGCCGCTACCTGCCCGCGACGGGGGCCAGGCTGCACGTCACGCGGCTGCGGTCCGGCGACACGCTGACACCGGGCAGCATCGCGGGCATGAAGGTGGGGCTGACCGCCGCGGCGCAGCTTCTGCCCCCCGCGGCGCACTTCGACGTGATCGCCTATGCCTGCACCTCCGGCACGGCGCTGCTGGGGGCGGAGGAGGTGCACGGACAGGTCGCGGCGGGCGCCACGACCGCCGCGGTGACCGACCCGCTGACGGCGGGGCTGGCGGCCTTGCATGCGCTGGGGCTGCAGCGGATCGGCGTGGTCTCACCCTACGTGGCGGACGTGTCGGAGCCACTCTGCGCCGCCTTCGATGCAGGCGGCGTGGCGGTGACGCGGACCTTGTCCTTCGGCGAAGAGGAGGAGGCGCGGGTGGCGCGGATTGCGCCTGCCTCGATCGCGGCGGCGGCGCGCGAGGTGGCGCGGGGCGGCGGCATCGACGGGCTGTTCCTGTCCTGCACGAACCTGCGTACGGCGGACCTGCTGGGACCGCTGACGGCGGAACTGGGTCTGCCGGTGCTCGCCTCGAACCAGGTGCTGGCGTGGCACATGCTGAAACTGGCCGGCCTCCCCGCACCCGATACGCTGCCGCTGCCGGACGGCCTTCGGCAGGGGTGATTGGCAACGGGGGCGGCGCCGGTCCCGGCGTCAGCTCTTGTGGCCTTTGGGATACGCGCACTGCAGATGTGCCCCCTCGTGCTGGCGCGGGGCCCCGGCGGCTGTATTCTGTCGCTCCACATAACATCTGCGGGATGCACAGCATGGCGGAGCCGGTCACATCGATCACTGTTGTCGGGGGCGGCACGGCCGGTTGGCTGGCAGCAACCTATCTGCGCAGCAAGTGCGCGCCGAAGATCGCGATCACGCTGATCGAATCGCCCAACGTGCCGACCGTCGGCGTGGGCGAGGCGACTGTCCCGCACATGCCGGTGACGCTGCGCGAGATGGGCATCGACGACAAGGAGTTCTTCCGGCGCTGCAACACGTCCTTCAAGATGGGCGTGATGTTCCGCGGCTGGAACGTCGATCACAAGGGGCGGCCCTTCGACTACATGAACCCCTTTGCGCCGCCGCCAAAGATCGACGGGGTCGAGGTCGGGCATTACTTCCAGGCGTTCGGCGCGGGCCGGCGGGATTACATCCAGTCGTTTTCGCCGCTGATGGACCTGCTCGACGCGGGCAAGGGCCCGCTGTCCTTCAACGCGGCGAACGACCCGATGCCGCGCGCGGGCTACGCCTATCACCTCGACGCGGGCGCCTTTGCGAAGATGCTGGCGGAGGTCGGCGTGGCACGCGGGGTGGAGCATGTGCTGGACGATGTGGACGGGGTCGAACTGGATGACACGGGCCATGTCGCGGCGCTGAAGCTGCGGCAGACGGGGCGGCGGCCCGTGCAGCTTGTCATCGACTGCACCGGCTTCAAGGGGCTGGTGATCCGCGAGGCGCTGGGCGAGCCGTTCGAGAACTACTCCGATTACCTCGCCAACGACCGGGCCATGGCGCTGCCGATCCCGCATCCGGATCCGGAAAGGCTGCCGGCGGCCACGTCCTCCACCGCGCTTGGCGCCGGGTGGAGCTGGGCCGTGCCGCTCTACCACCGGATCGGGACGGGCTATGTCTATTCCAGTGCGCACCGGACGGATGACGCCGCACGGGATGAGTTCCTGGCGCACCTGGGCGACCGCGCGCCGAAGGGGGCAGAGCCGCGGGTGATCCCGATGCGCATCGGGCGGATGCGGCGTGCGTGGGTGAAGAACTGCATCGCGCTGGGGCTGTCCGGCGGCTTTATCGAGCCGCTGGAATCGACCGCGATCCACATGATCGACATGGGGATCCGCTGGCTGCTGCAGTACTTCCCCAGCCAGGATTACGAGGAATCGACGCGCGCCGCCTACAACCGCTGCGCCGACGAGATGTACAACGAGGTGCGCGATTTCATCTGCCTGCACTACCGGCTCGGCAACCGGACGGACACGGACTACTGGCGCGATGCGCGCGGGCTGAAGATCTCGGACCGGCTGGAGGGCTGGCTGGACCTCTGGCAGCGGCAACTGCCGGTGGAGATGGACATCGGTCGGGCGAACCTCTTCGATCACAACACCTTCCAGGCGGTGCTTCTGGGCAAGCGGGTCTACGAGAACGGCTGGGGCGCGGCGCGCCTGAACCGCTCTTTCGCCCTGTCCGAGAAACGCTGGAAAGGGTTCCTGCGCGACAGTGCGGCTCGGAACATGGCGGTCGTGAAGGTGAAGGCCGATCACCGCCGCGCGCTGCGGGTGCTGCGCGGAGAGGCGAAGGATGGCGCGGTGACGCGGCAGACGCTGGGGGTGGTGGCCGACGAGGCTGTGCTGTTCTGACTGTCCTGAGGGTGGCGGCGCAAAGCCCCGCCCTACATCGGGTTGCGCCCGGTCCCGCGCGGCATGTGGGGATCGTCGGTCGAGGGCGGCACGGCTGACAGCGTGCCTGCGCCCGGTCAGACCATCTCGATCACGCCCTTGTCGATGGCGAGGACGTAACCGCGGCGGGCGATGTTCTTGACCAGCAGTTCCGACACGATCTGGTTGCCCAGCCCGTCGCGCAGCCGCTTGATGCGGGTGGCGCCGGCGGCTTCCTCGCAGTCGGCCTCCGACTTGCCGGAGATCATCGCCTCGATCTGTGCGCCGGTCAGCATCTCGTCGTCGAGCCGCGCCTCCGCAAGGACGGAGAGCGTCTCCATCATCGCGTCGGTCAGCTTGAAGCCCATGGTGTTGAGGTAGACCGTCCGCTCCTCGCGCGAGATGATGAGCGACGAGACCTCGATCCCCGACCGTTCGATCTGGGCCATGCGGCGGTTGAGCGTGACCAGCATCACGAGGAACACGAGCGCCGCCACCAGGAGCGCCGTGGCGAAGATCAAGAGGACGAAGATGATCGTGCGGTAGCTGGCCAGCACGTCCGAGAAGGCCGTGCCCGACTGTGCCAGGATCTCCAGCAGCTTGATCTCGCCCTCGCCGGTCAGTGCGTCGTTCTCGACGAAGATCCGCTCCACCCGCGCGTTGAAGGCGTTGGCGTCGGGCAGGGTGAGGATCAGCAGCGCCCCCGTCACGGCCAGGATCGCGACGATGGCCGCGATGCCCAGAGAGACGAGGCGGCTGCCGGAACGCAGGCTTTCGAAAACGGAGACGGCAAGAGGCGGCATCGTGGCTTTATCCGGAGGTGGTTCCAAGGATCTTGAGCAGGATCCACCCCTGTGCGGCAAGCCGGGTGCGGACCTCGCGTTCGACCTGCGCGTCAGACTCGCAGGCGTCAATGACGATCGTACCATGGTCAAGCCGCAGGGGGTCGTCCTGCTTTGCCTTGTATTCCACCGAACAGGCGGCAGAGGCCAGAGCGGGCGTGAGGAGGGCGATGGCCGCAAGGGCCGGGGCGAGGATGCGTTTCATGCCTGTCACCCTGCGCCCGGTCCCGGGGAAATTCAATAACCACAAGGGTCTGGGCGGGCGGTTATCCGATAGCGGCGCGGCGTTATTGCGCGGCCCGGCAGGGGGCGGGCAGCGTGGCTGTACGAGGTTTCCCCGCCCCGGGGGCGCCACACCCACCTTGCCATGCGAAGAAAGGAATTTTCCAATGCGTCTGAAATTCGTGACCTCCATCGTCGCCGTCGGTGCGCTGATCGCCGCCCTCTCCACCGCCACCCCCGCTGCCGCGCGCAACAATGACGGCGCCAAATTGCTGTTCGGAACGGCGGCGACGCTGCTCCTCCTCAACGAGTTGGCCAAGCAGAACAACAAGGGCCACAAGCCGCGCGCCTACATCCAGACCGACCGCTCGCCGCGCTACGATCGCGGTCATCGCGATGGCCGCTACGACCGCGGGCCGAGCCGCCATCACCGCTATTACCAGCAACGCAAGGGAGGTCGCCAGTACTGGGACCGCCGCCACCACCGTCACTGATCCTGAATGGCCGGAGCTTCGCGCGGGGTGATCCCCTCTCGATCGCAAGGCTCCGTTGTCGGGCAGTCCCCCCATCCTGTCCCGGGGGGCATGGGGTGCGCAGGTCGCACCCCCTGGAAAAGGGCCCTTCGCGGGGCCCTTTTTCGCGTGGTGTCACATGGAGGCGGGGGCAATCAGGACGGGCTGGTCCAGCCAGTGTTCCTGAAGGTTCGGCGTCTCGCCAATGCGGTCCACCACAGCGAAGAGGCCGGGCGCGTACAGCGGCGTCAGGACGCCATGCCACGTGCCGCGGTGAAAGTTCACGCCCTGCCCGGCAGAGGCGAGGAAGGCGTGGATCGGTCCCGGCACATCCCCGGCCTCTGCCACGATCACCAGCCAGGGATGGCTGTGCATCGGCAGGAAGGCCTGCGAGCCTTCCGGGTGACATTCCACCATCTCCAGCTTGTAGGGCAGGGTGCGCGGTTCGGCGTCGAAGACCGAGACGCCCGCCCGTCCCCCGGGGCCGAAGTCCAGCGCGGCGCGGTCGTGGAAGCGGCCGCATTTGCCCTGGTTTATGACCTTGTCCGGCGCGCCCTGCGCCTCGAGCACGTCGCCGAAAGGGGCGAAGGCCTGGGAGGTCAGCGGGTGGGCTTGGATGGTCGGCAGGGTCATGGCCGTGCTCCGGGCAGGGTGAGGCTGACGTGGCGGTTCACGTCCTTGTAAAGCAGGTAGCGGAACGGTTCCTTGCCGGTGGCGACACAGGCCTGCGGGCAGAAGGCGCGCAGCCACATGAAATCGCCCGGCCCGACCTCCACCCAGTCGCGGTTCAGGAGGTAGCGGGCGGTGCCCTGAAGGACGTAAAGCCCGTGTTCCATCACGTGGGTCTCGGCAAAGGGAATGCGCCCGCCGGGACGGAAGTTCACGATGTTGACGTGGAAGTCGTAGCGCAGGTCGAAAGGATCGAAGAAGCGCTGCGTTTCCCACACGCCCACGGCATCGGGCATCGCCGCCTTGCTGATCTCCGTCTCGTGGACGACGAAGGGGGTCAGCGGGTTGAGGCTCGGCACGTTCTGGTGGCGTTTGCGGATCCAGTGGAACCCCGCCGGTGCGTCCGAGGTGTTCCAAATCTCCCAATGCGCGCCTGCGGGAATGTAGGCGAAGTGACCCGGTTGCAGGTCCTCCCGCGCGCCGCCGATGGAGATGCGCAGCGTCCCGAAGGCGACGAAGATCGCGGCCTGCGCCTCCCTGTCGGGTTCGGGATCGGCAGAGCCGCCGCCGGGCGCGAGTTCCACGGCATATTGCGCGAAGGTCTCTGCGAAGCCCGTCAGCGGACGGGCAAGGATCCAGACCTTCGCCAGAAGCCAGTCCGGCAGGAAGCTGGTGGTGATGTCGCGTTGCGTGACGGCGGGGATCACCGCGTAGGCTTCGGTGAAGACGGCGGTGCCCTGCGGGTTGATGTTCTGCCCCGGCAACCCGCCGGGAGGGAAGGCGTAGGTGGTCAAATCAGGCTCTCCAGCCGGAGGCGGGCAATGCGTTCGACCTGGCGGCACGCTTCGTCAAACTCCTGTTCATGAGAGTTGTCGATGCGGCGCTGGAAGGCGGCGAGAATGCTTTGCTTGCTGTTGTCCTTGACCGCGATGATGAACGGAAACCCTTGTTTTTCCGTATACGCGGTGTTCAGCGCCTCGAAGGTGCTGCGCTCTTCGTCGGTAAGCGCGTCGAGCCCGGCCGAGGCCTGCTCTTCCGAGCTTTCGGCGGTCAGGCGGCGGGCCTGTGCCAGTTTGCCGGCGAGGTCGGGGTGGGCGCGCAGCACCTGCAGGCGTTCCTCGGGCGTGGCGCGGCGGAAGGCCCGGGCCAACGCGTTGGCCAGACCTGCCGGACGGTCGTGGGCGGCCCCCAGCTCCATGTCGAAGGCGCGTTCGGCAACCCACGGGGAATGCTCGTAAATTCCGCCGAAGGTGCCGACGAAGGTCTCTCGGTCCATCTGCGACGGGCGAGGACGGTGGACCGGCGGATGGGTCTCGGCCCAGTGGCGCGCGATGTCGATGCGGCGGGCGACCCAGACGTCGTCGAACTGCTGGATGTGGTCGAGGAAGCGCATCAGACCGGCGATCTTGCCCGGGCGCCCGATCAGGCGGCAGTGCAGGCCGATGCTCATCATCGCGGGCTTGCCGGCGTGGCCCTCGGCGCGCAGCACGTTGAAGGCGTCGGTCAGGTATTCCTCGAAATCGTGGCCGGTGACCCAGCCCGGCGCGCCCGCGAACCGCATGTCATTGGCTTCGAGCGTGTAGGGAATGATCAGCTGATCGCGCCCGTGGACCTGTTTCCAGTAGGGCAGATCGTCATCGTAGGTGTCTGAAATATAGGCGAATTGCCCGGTCTCCGCGACAAGCTCGACGGTGTTCATGGAGCAGCGCCCGGTGTACCAGCCCTGCGGCGCCTCGCCGGTGACTTCGGTGTGCAGGCGGATGGCCTCGGCGATCTGGGCGCGCTCTTCCTCCGCGGGCATGTCGCGGTGTTCGATCCACTTCATCCCGTGCGAGGCGATCTCCCATCCGGCGTCCTTCATCGCTTCCACCTGCTCGGGCGAGCGGGCGAGGGCAGAGGCCACGCCGTAGATGGTAAGCGGCAGATTTCGCTGGGTAAAAAGCCTGTGCAGCCGCCAGAAGCCGGCGCGCGATCCGTATTCGTAGATCGACTCCATGTTCCAGTGCCGCATGCCCGGCCAGGGCTGTGCGCCGGGGATGTCGGAGAGGAAGCCTTCGGACCCTCCGTCGCCATGCAAGACGTTGTTTTCGCCGCCTTCTTCGTAGTTCAGGACGAATTGCACGGCGATCTTCGCACCGCCCGGCCAGCGGGCGTCGGGGCGGTCGGGGCCGTAACCGATCATGTCTCGGGTGTAGCGGGTCATCTTGACGGGACCTTCGGAATGTCTTGCAGTCCCCCTCAGAAGCGCCAAACCGGCGGGATTTGCAAGAGGAGGGCCCGAGATATGGCCGAAGGGTTCCTGACAACCCACGTTCTGGACACGGCGCGCGGGCTGCCCGCCAAGGGCGTCGCGATCACCCTATATCGTATCGAGGGCAAGGAGCGCCACGAGATCTGCCGTGTCGTGACCAATGACGACGGGCGCACCGACAGTCACATCCTGCCCAAGGAGGATTTCCGCACCGGCACTTACGAACTGGTTTTCGAAGCCGGTGCCTATCTGCGCGCCACCGGGCAGGCAGGGGCGGAACCGCTGTTTCTGGACGAGGTGCCGATCCGTTTCGGCATGTCGGAGGACACGCATTACCACGTCCCGCTGCTGATCTCGCCCTTCGCCTTCTCGACCTACCGGGGCAGCTGAGGGCCCTGAGTCGGGTGTGAAGATCCGTTAAGGTTCATGCAGCGCGCGCCCGGGTTGACGGAGCGCGCGCTCCCCACATCTGGGGCCCCGGCGCGGGCGTTCCGCAAGGATGGCACCCGATCTTCACCAAGATGAAGTTCCGTTACCGACGAACCGGCCGTTCCGGGGTGCCGAACCGGCCGGTTGGTAACCTTTTGCCCCGGATCACGGCGATGTGTGGTTAACGACGCGGATTTTCCTGCCCGATGGTCTGGCGCGGGACGCCGTGACAGGGACCGTACCACGGCGCATGGGCGCACCGGCCAGCCCGGGGCAGAGAGGCTGTGGGGAGGCGCGCATCACGCAACTGGACAGCGGCCGCTCGGACGCCTATCTACAACGCCCATGGCCAAGAAACCCGACCAGAGTCCGAACTACAAGGTGATCGCCGAAAACCGGCGGGCGCGGTACGATTATGCCATCGAGGACGACCTCGAGTGCGGCATCATGCTGACCGGCTCGGAAGTGAAGTCGCTGCGCGAGAACACCTCCAACATCGCGGAGAGCTATGCCGCGGTGGAGGAGGGCGAACTGTGGCTGGTGAACTCCTACATCGCGCCCTACGAACGCGCGATGTTCGGGCACGAGGAGCGGCGGCGGCGCAAGCTCCTGGCGTCGAAGCGGGAACTGGCGCGCCTGTGGAACGAGACCCAGCGCAAGGGCATGACGCTTGTGCCGCTGGTCCTGTACTTCAACCACAAGGGTATCGCGAAGATCAAGATCGGCATCGCCAAGGGCAAGAAGACCGTCGACAAGCGCGAGACCGAGGCGAAACGCGACTGGAACCGCCAGAAGCAGCGGCTGCTGAAGCAGGGCTGACCTGACGCCGGATGACCAAACGTCAACTTTTGTGCTTTTTCCTTAAACTGACATTGGATCGCTTTACGTAAACCTGAACATAACGTGTCAGGATGGATCGTATGGCGCTCTTGATCGGTTTGTTTGCGGGGGTTCTGGGTGGGATTCTGCTTGGCCTCAGGGCCGGGCATCTCAGTTTCGGGCGATGGCCGGACGGATGGTTCGGGTTGCTCGGCGGTGCGCTGGGCAGCTCTGTCCTGAACCGCATCGGCGCGCCGGAGGACAGCGGCGGTGTGGATCTTGCGATGGTGCTGGGCCAGAGTTCCGGCGGACTGGCCGGGGGCGCGGTGCTGGTGGCCGTTGCGGGGGCGGTGCGCAATGCCGCGAAGAAGGAAAACCAGAAGTAATGCGCGCCGCGGCGCCCAGCCGCTTGCATGACGTCGCGGGCTTGCCTAAGCACGTGTGGACGAAAACGGCGGGGCGAGGAGGCGCGCAAGCCATGGACGATCCGAAAGTGCTGGTGTCGACGGAATGGCTGGCCCGGCATCTGAACGATCCCGACCTGAGGGTCCTCGACGCCAGCTGGTATCTGCCGGACATGGGGCGCGACGGTAAAGCCGAATACGCCGCCGCGCATATCCCCGGCGCGCGCTACTTCGACATCGACGAGGTTTCGGATGCGCGTTCGGAGCTGCCGCACATGGCGCCGGAGCCGGAGAAGTTCATGTCGCGGATGCGGGCCATGGGCGTGGGCGACGGGCACCAGGTGGTGGTCTACGACGGCGCCGGGCTGTTTTCCGCGGCGCGGGTGTGGTGGCTGTTCAAGCTGATGGGCAAGGACGACATCGCGGTGCTGGACGGCGGTTTCCCGAAATGGCAGGCCGAGGGCCGCGAGGTCGAGGACCTGCCGCCGGTGATCCGCGACCGCCATATGACGGTGCGCCGCCAGGCCCATCTGGTTCGCGACGTGACGCAGGTCAGCGCGGCGGCAAAGCTGAAGGACCACGAGATCGTCGATGCCCGCGGCCCGGCCCGTTTCCGCGGCGAGGCGGCAGAGCCGCGCGCCGGTCTGCGGTCCGGCCATATTCCGGGCTCGAAGAACGTGCATTATGCCACCCTGCTGACGTCCGACGGCACGATGAAGGACCCCGACGCGCTGCGCGCGGTGTTCGAGGCGGCAGGCGTCGACCTGTCGAAGCCGGTCATCACCTCCTGCGGATCGGGCGTGACGGCGGCGATTGTGAACCTTGCGCTGGAGGTGCTCGGGAAGAGCGACCATGCGCTTTATGACGGGTCGTGGGCGGAATGGGGTGCCTTTCCGACGCTGCCCGTCGCGACCGGAGAGAAGTGATGTTCGAACTGCTGAAAGAGCAACCCGCAGACAAGATCCTGATGCTGATGCAGGCGTTCCGCGAGGACCCGCGCGAGCAGAAGATCGACCTGGGCGTCGGCGTCTACAAGGACGCCGAGGGCCGCACGCCGATCATGCGCGCGATCAAGACCGCCGAGAAGCAGCTTTGGGAGACCGAGACCACGAAGTCCTACACCGGGCTGGCCGGTGACGTGGGCTTTGCCGACGCGATGTTCGGCCTGCTGATGGGCGATGCGGTGCCGCGCAACTGCGTGGCGGCGGCGGCGACGCCGGGCGGCACGGGTGCGGTGCGTCAGGGCTTCGACATGATCCGCATGGCGGACCGCGAGGCGCGGGTCTTCGTCAGCGATCCGTCCTGGCCGAACCACATCACCATGCTGAAGCATCTCGAGATGCACATGCAGCCCTACCGCTACTTCGATTCCGAGACCCGGGCGGTGGATTTCGCCGGCATGATGGAAGACCTCGCCGATGCGCGGGTGGGCGACGTGGTGCTGCTGCACGGCTGCTGCCACAACCCGACCGGCGCGAACCTGAACGCGACCCAGTGGCAGGAGGTCATCGACCTGCTGCTGAAGAACGGCGCGACCCCGATGATCGACATCGCTTACCAGGGCTTCGGTGACGGTCTGGACGAGGACGCGGCCGGCCTGCGCATGGTCGTGTCGCAGATGCCCGAGGTGCTGGTGGCGGCCTCGTGCTCCAAGAACTTCGGGGTCTACCGCGAACGCACCGGCCTGTTGATGGCCGTGGCGCAGGACCCGGTGCGGCAGAAGGCCAACCAGGGGATGCTGAACCACCTCAACCGGCAGAACTTCTCGTTCCCGCCGGACCACGGGGCGCGGCTGGTGACGATGGTGCTGGACGATCCGGCGCTGCGGGCCGACTGGGAAGAGGAAGTGCGCGAGATCCGCGAGGGCGTCCTGGGTCTGCGCGAACAGCTGGCCGTCGAACTGCAGCGGCTGACCGGGTCGGACCGCTTCGGCTTCATCGCGCAGCACCGCGGCATGTTCTCGCGCCTCGGCGCCACGCCGGAGCAGGTGGAAGCGATGCGCCAGTCGCACGGCGTCTACATGGTCGGCGATTCGCGGATCAACGTGGCGGGCCTGAACGCAAAGACCGTGCCGGTCCTCGCGGAGGCGATGGTGGCTGCCGGGGTCTGACGGGCCTTCATTGGCGAACGAAAGCGGGGGGCCGGCATATGCCGCGCCCCCCGTGTCGTTTTCGGCGCAGGGCCCGGCCCGTCATTCGACGGTGATCGTGCCCTTCATCGAGGGATGGATCGCGCAGACGTAGGCGAAGGTGCCGGCGGTGTCGAAGGTGACGTCCTTGCTGTCGCCCCGGTTCAGGCGGCCGGTGTCCCAGCCGTCGCCGGTGGCGGTGTGCGGGGCGCCGTCCTCGTTCATGAAGGTGACGGTGGTCCCGGCCTTGACCGTCAGGGCGGCGGGCGCGAAGGCCATGCCCGACATGGTGACGGCGGCGCCGGCGTGGCTGGCGGCGCGGGCGGTCAGCGCGGAGACGGGCAGAAGGGTGAGGCCGGCCCCGATGCGGAGCACGGCACGGCGGTCAAACGTGGTCATGTGAAAAGTCCTTTGAAATGCGAAAATGCATCTCCAGTTCACACGGCTCCCTGCCGCCCGCCACACATTTCATACGCGATCACGCAGCCGTGTGGTCGTGCGCGGCCTTGCTGTCCACGGGCGCCTCGGCGCGTTCGGTCATGCCGTAGTCGCGCAGCACATGCGCCACGCGCAGGCGGTAGTCGGCAAAGATGCCCTTCCGCCCGGCGGATTGCGCGGCGCGGTGCTTTTCCAGCTGGCGCCAGCGTTCGACCGCGGCCTCGTCCTCGAAGAAGCTGATCGACAGGAGCTTTTCCGGGTTGGTCAGCGACTGGAAGCGTTCGACCGAGATGAAGCCTTCGACCTGTTCGACGAGCGGCCGCATGGAGGCGGCGATGTCGAGGTAGGCGTCCTTCTTGCCCTCGGCGGGGGTCACTTCGAAGATGATGGCGATCATTGGTCTGTCCCGTGCGATGTCGCGCCCAGTGTCAGGAAGGTTCGCTCTGCGCGCAAGGTGAACTTGCGGGGCTGTGTGGAAACGGCGGGGGGCGGCGGTTCGGCGTCCTTGCGGTGGAGGGCCCGGCGGCCGGGCGGACTGCCGCACCGGCGTGCGGCGCGGCCAGCCCTCCGGAGGGCCGAGGGTCAGGCGTGGACCGGCCAGCGGCCCGGAGGTTCGAGGCCTAGCCGAAGACCGACCAGCCCATGTGGTGCGCCAGCCGTTCGGCGGCGTGGCTGCCCATCCTCGAATTGCCGTAGCCGTCGAGGCCGGGCGACCAGATCGCGATGGAGGCCTGGCCCGGTGCGATCAGCAGGATGCCCCCGCCGACGCCGGACTTGGCGGGCAGGCCCACGCGGAAGGCGAAGTCGCCCGATCCGTCGTAGTGGCCGCACATCATCATCAGGGCGCTGATCCGCCGCGCCTTGAGCGGGGTCAGCATCCGCGGCGCGCCGGGCAGTTGCGCGATGACGCGGCCCGCGCGGGCGAGCTGTTCGCAGGTCATCTCGATCGCGCACTGGTGGACGTAGGTGCCCAGCGTGATCTCGGGCGGGTTGCGCAGGTTGTCGCAGGATTTCAGGTAGTGCGCGAGGGCGGCGTTGCGGTGGCCGGTGGCGGCCTCGGACCGGGCGACGGCCTTGTCGATGTGGATGTCGTCGTCCTCGGCGGCGGCGCGCAGGAAGCCCAGGATCTCGGCCAGGGTGTCCTTCGGCGCGCGGCCGGTCAGCAGCTCGTCGGTGGTGACCAGCGCGCCGGCGTTGATGAAGGGATTGCGCGGGCGGCCGTTCTCGTGCTCGAGCGCGAGGATCGAGTCGAAGCGCTGGCCGGAGGGTTCGCGCCCGACCCGCGTCCAGATCTGTTCGCCGATCCGCCCGAGCACGCAGGCGAGCGAGAAGACCTTCGACACCGACTGGATGGAGAACCGCTGGCGCGCCTGCCCGGCAGAGACCATCCCGCCCCCCGGGAGCGCCACGGCGATGCCGAACTGCGCGGGGTCGATGCGCCCGAGCTCCGGGATGTAGTCGGCCACCTGCCCCCAGTCGCCCTGCGCGCGGATGTCGAGGTCGAGGTCGGTCAGGAATGTCTTCAGGGCATCTGTCACGTGGGTCCGTCCTTTGCCGGGGGCCTGCCCAGCCAAGCGCGCCGGGGCCGTGGCGTCAACGGGGCTAGCGGTCCTCGGTGCGGCCCTTGCGGCTTTCCCAGGTGCGGGTGACCGGAGAGGGCAGGTCCCGCGGGTGCCGTCCGCGCGCCGCCGCCAGTTGTTCCCGCGCGTCGCGGGAGTGTTCGGGAGCGGGTTTGGCCGAGCCGGTGATGGGGCCGGAAAGGGGGCCGGAGATCGGGCCGGGGGCGCGCCCGTCGGGCGGCGTCAGGATGTGCCTGAGCAGCGCCACGGGATGTGCGCGCAGCGACAGGCGCATGGCGACGTAATCCTCCACCACCTCCTCGCCCTCGGTCATGCGGGGCAGGTCGGCCATGACCTCGCGGATCGCCTCGCCCTCCATGTCGCGGGCGAAGAGCGGCAGGTCGGGGCCGCGGTGCAGCGCCTGGGCCTCCCACAGCGCCTCGCGGCGGTTGAGCCCGATGCTGGCAAAGGCGTCGGCCTCCGCGAGGCGGCCCAGCACCTTGGGCGACAGCCCCGCCCGCCGCCAGACGTCGCGCACGGTGCGGTAGCCGTTGCCGCGGGCGCGGGCGATCCACTGGGCGTCGTCATCGCCCAGCCCCTTGATCTGGCGGAAGCCCAGCCGCAGCGCCAGCCCGCCCCGCCCGTCGGGTTCCAGCGCGTTGTCCCAGTAGCTGGCATTGATGTCGATGGGCCGCACGGTGACGCCGTGTTCGCGGGCGTCGCGCACGATCTGCGCGGGGGCGTAGAACCCCATCGGCTGGGAGTTCAGCAGCGCGCAGGCGAAGACCGCGGGGTGGTGGCACTTCAGCCAGGCGGAGGCATAGACCAGCAGCGCGAAGCTGGCGGCGTGGCTTTCGGGGAAGCCGTACGACCCGAACCCCTCGATCTGCGAGAAGCAGCGCTCGGCGAATTCCTCGTCGTAGCCGTTGTCGCGCATCCCCTTCAGGAACCGCGTGCGGAATTCGCTGACCGAGCCGTGCTTCTTGAAGGTGGCGAGGGACCGGCGCAGGCGGTCGGCCTCCGTCGGGGTGAAGTTCGCGCCGGTGATCGCGATCTGCATCGCCTGTTCCTGGAACAGCGGCACCCCCAGCGTCTTGCCCAGCACCTCCCCCAGCGCGTCGGAGGGGAAGCTCACCCGCTCCTCGCCGTTGCGGCGGCGGATGTAGGGATGGACCATGTCGCCCTGGATCGGGCCGGGCCGGATGATCGCCACCTCGATCACGAGGTCGTAGAAGTTGCGCGGCCGCATCCGGGGCAGGAAGTTCATCTGCGCCCGGCTTTCCACCTGGAAGACGCCGAGGCTGTCGGCCTTGCAGAGCATGTCGTAGACCTCCGGGTCCTCGGGCGGCAGGGTGGCCAGCGTGTGCGTGGTGCCGTGGTGCGCCTTGAGCAGGTCGAAGGCCTTGCGGATGCAGGTCAGCATCCCGAGGCTCAGCACGTCGATCTTCAGGATGCCGAGCGCGTCGATGTCGTCCTTGTCCCAGCAGATCACCGTGCGCCCCTCCATCGTGGCGTTCTCGATCGGCACCAGTTCGTCCAGCCGCCCCTCCGTCACGATGAAGCCGCCGACGTGCTGCGAGAGGTGCCGGGGGAAGCCGATGATCTCGTGGATCAGCTCCATCGTCAGCTGCAGGCGGCGGTCGGTCGGGTCGAGGCCGATCTCGCGCATCCGCTTCTCCTCCATCCCGGAGGTGGAGAAGAACCCCCAGAGCTGGGAGGAGAGCGCGCCCAGCGTGTCCTCGCTGAGGCCCATGGCGCGCCCGACCTCGCGGATGGCGCGCTTGCCGCGGTAATGGATGACCGTGGCGCAGAGACCCGCGCGGTGGCGGCCGTAGCGTTCGTAGATGTGCTGGATCACCTCCTCGCGGCGCTCGTGCTCGAAGTCGACATCGATGTCGGGCGGCTCGTCCCGGGCCTCCGACACGAATCGCTCGAAGACCATGGTGCCGATCTCGGGGCTGACGGAGGTCACGCCGAGGCAGTAGCAGGTGATCGAATTGGCCGCCGAGCCGCGCCCCTGGCAGAGGATGCCGCGCTCGCGGGCGAAGGCCACGATGTCGCGGACGGTGAGGAAATAGGGCTCGTACTTCAGCTTCGCGATGAGGGCGAGTTCATGGTCGAGCTGGGCACGGGCCTTGTCGGGGGCGCCCTGCGGGTAACGCCAGGCCAGCCCCTCGTGCGCGAGGCGGGAGAGCCGCTGGCTGGCGGTCTCGCTCCCGGTGATCTCGGAGGGGTATTCGTAGCGCAGGGAGGCGATGTCGAAGGTGCAGCGCCGCGCCAGCTCGGCCGCGCGGGTGACGGCATCGGCGTGGGGGCCGAGCAGGCGGCGCATCTCGTCGCCGGAGCGCAGGCGCTGCTCCGCGTTGGCCAGGGCGTGACGGCCCAGCCGGTCGACCCGCTGGCGGGTGCGGATGGCGGTCAGCACGTCGGCCAGACGGCGGCGGCGGCCATGGTGCATCATCGGCTGGGCGGTGGCGACGGTGTCGATGCCCAGCCGCGCCGCCAGCCGGGCCAGCGCATCGAACCGGCGGGCATCCTGCCCGTCGTAGCGGGGCGCCAGCGCGAGGTGCAGGCGCCCGGGGGACAGGGCTGCGCCGTCCGGCGGGGAGACCGGGTCATGCGGCGCGGCGCCCACGTCCATACCGTCGGAGGGGGCGGAGGAGGCCCGGGCAAGGCGGCGCGACAGCTGTTCCGCTTGTGACAGCCACCCGCCCGCGCCGCCCGTCACCGCGGGGACGCGTGGCGGATGGAGAATGGCCTCCCACCCGCCCATGTCCTCGGGCAGGTCGGCCAGGGAAAGGTCGCAACGGCCCTTTTCGGCCCGCTGCCGCCCGACGGAGATCACCCGGCAGAGATCCGCCCAGCCCTGCCGGGAAGTGACCAGCACCGTCATCTCGATGCCCTCGCGGAACACCAGCCGCGCGCCGGGAATCACCCGCGGCACCGTGTCGACCGGCGCCCGGGGCGGCGCTGGGGCCCCCGGCGGCGCGGGCGGACCGATCAGCCCGTCGCGGGCGACGATCTCCTCCCGCTCGCGGATCTGGTAGGCGATCTCCTTCGCCTGGCTGTGGGCCCGCACGATCCCCGCGACGGAGTTCTCGTCGCATATGGCAATCGCCTCGATGCCGAGAAAGGCGGCACGTTCCACGTACTCCTCCGGATGCGAGGCACCGGTGAGGAAGCTGAAGTTGGACGTGATGCAGAGCTCGGCGAACATGCCGGCCAGATTAGTTCATGTTTTGTTCCTTTTGGAGTCGATACCCGCTGCCTTGTCATTCAGCCTGCCGGACCAGGCCCGGGGCCGGAAAGCAGGTAGTTGGACCAAGATGAAGGACATGGCGCGCTTTCCCCTTCATCTTGGTGCAAATACCTTGGGGGGTGCGGGGGGCAAAGCCCCCCGCCGGTCGGATTGGCGTCAGCCGATCCGAAACCGCTCAGTTCGTGCGGTGGGGGCCGAAGAGCGCGGTCAGCCCCAGCAGTACGCCTGACACCGTGGCAATCATCCCGGCGGCAGAGACCGACGCAGAGCTGCCCAGCCAGAGGGGGCCGTACCCGGCCAGGACATACCCCAGGACGGCGGAGAGTGTGGCAAAACCCAGGGACCAGGCCACCTGGCGTTCCAGCCGGTTGGTCATCAGGCGGGCGCAGGCGGGGGGGCAGATGAACATCGCGATCACGATGATCGAGCCTACGGCGTCGAAGGCCGCCACGGCCGCGAGTGCCGCCATCGTCACGATGCCCAGCGAGATCAGCGTCACCGGCAGGCCGAGGGTGCGGGCGAAGGCTTCGTCGAAGGTGGCGAGCTTCAGCGGCCGCCAGAACAGCCATGTCGCGACCGAGACCACGGCGAGCGCCGCGGCCATGCGGCCCAGTTCCGGCGGCAGCGTGGCGAGCGCGGCGGGATCCGTCAGTGCGCTCCATGAAAAGCCGTCGAGCCAGATCAGGCTTTCGAGGTTGCCGTAGAGCGCGTGCTCCACGTCGAGGTGCACCGACGCGGTGTCGGTCTGTTCCAGCAGCAGCACGCCGCCGGCGAACATCGCGGTGAAGACGACACCCATGGCCGCGCCGGGTTCCACCCGGCCAAGCCGCCGGACGGCCTCGATCAGGACCACGGCGACAAGTGCTGCCCCGGCGGCACCCAGCATCATCGGCACGGCGGCGATCGTGCCGGTCACGAGGAAGGCGACCACGATTCCCGGCAGCACGGTGTGCGAGATCGCGTCGCCGATCAGCGCCTGCCGCCGCAGCAGCAGGAAGTTGCCGGGCAGGGCGCAGGCCATCGCGGCCAGCGTGCCGATCAGCATCGGCGGCAGGGAGAGGGCGAGGAACTCGGGGTTCATGACGCACCCCCCGGGATAGGGGCGGGCGGCGCCCGGCGGGATACGCGGGTGTGCTGCGCCGGTTGTGGGGCGTGTGCGGGCTTCGCGATTCGGATCGGATCGGGCAGGGCGGTCATGCCACTGTTCCCTTCGGGCCAAGGCGGGTGTCCAGCGTGGCGATCTGGTCGCGGGTCAGGATGTCCTCGATCCGGGTCAGGCCGTCGTCGCGTGCGGCGAGTTCGGACAGGTGGGGTGCGCGGCGCAGCGCCTGCCAGCGGGCCTCGTCCAGGGCCTCCTGCGCGGCGCGGGCGCGGCCCCTCTCGGTGGGGACGCCGTCGGCGCGCAGCAGGCCGTTGGCGCGGAGCATGCGGCGGGTGAGGTCTTCGTAGACCGGCTGGCCGTGGGCGAGCGCCAGAAGCCCCTGCCGCAGGTGCACCCGGCGTTGCAGGCGGCGGTGACGCACCACGGTGGCCAGCACCCCGCGCCCCGGTGCGGCGATCAGCGACAGGGTGAAGAGGGCGAAGGAGGTCAGCACGATGATCGGCCCGGTGGGCAGTTGCGGTGCGGTGGCCGACAGCGCCGCCCCGGCATAGCCCGACGCGCCGCCGATCAGCCCGGACAGCATCGCCACATGCGGCGCGCGGTCGGTCCAGAAGCGGGCGGCGACGGGCGGGATGATGAGCAGGGCGACGATCAGGATCAGCCCGACGATCTTCAGCCCGGTCACGGTCACCGCCATCACCAGCGTCATCAGCGCCATGTCGAAGGCCGGCACGTTCAGGCCCCGCTGCGCGGCATAGCCTTCGTCAAAGGCGATCATCAGGAGCGGGCGGCGCAGGAGCAGCGTGGCGGCCAGCGTCAGCGCGCCCCCGGCGGCGATCAGCAGCGCGTCGCTTTGCAGCATCCCCGCGGTCGAGCCGAGCAGGAAGCTTTCGAGCCCGGCCTGCCGTCCGGCGGACATGGTCTGGATCACCGTCAGCAGCACCACCCCCAGCCCGAAGAAGACCGAGAGCACGGCGCCGATGGCCGCGTCCTCGGAGAGGCGGGTGCGGCGGGTCAGCCAGGCCGTGAGCCAAAGGCCGATCCAGGCGGACACGGCGCTGCCTGCCATCAGCCCGGCGAGGTTGCGGCCCTCGCCGCCGAAGGCGACCATCAGAAGGAAGGCGCAGGCGAGGCCGGGCAGGGTTGCGTGGCTGATCGCATCCGAGACCAGCGCCCGCTGGCGCAGGAAGAGGAAGGCACCGACGGTGCCCGCCGCCAGCCCCAGCGCGGCGGCGCCGAGCGCGACCAGCGTCGCGTTGTAGCCGAGTTGCAGGGTCAGCGCGTCGAGAAGCATGGTGCGGGGTCGTGTCCTTTGGGCAGTGTCGGGGAAGCGGGGTCCGGATCAGGCGGTGTTCGGCAGGCCGGTCCGCTCCGGTCCGCCCTGATGCAGGCGCGGGTCGGGCAGTCGCCCGCCGTAGGTGGAGGCCAGCGCCTTTTCGGTGAAGGTCGTGGCTGTGGGTCCCTCGGCCATGCGGCGGCGGTTGATCAGGAAGACCCGGTCGAAGTAGCGCGGCACGGTGGCGAGGTCGTGGTGCACCGACAGCACGGTGCGCCCTTCGTCGCGCAGCGCGTGCAGGACGGTGATGATCGCGCTTTCGGTGGCGGCGTCTACCCCCGCAAAGGGTTCGTCCAGCATGTAGAGGTCGGCCTTCTGCGCCAGCGCCCGCGCGAGGAAGACCCGCTGCTGCTGGCCCCCCGAAAGCTGGCCGATCTGGCGGTCGGCGAAACCCTCCATCCCCACGCGGGAGAGGCAGGCCAGCGCCGCGTCGCGGTGGTGCTTGCGGGTGCGTTTCAGCAGGCCCAGTTCGCGCCAGAGGCCCATCAGAACGACGTCCATGACCGTGGTCGGGAAATCCCAGTCGATGGAGGCGCGCTGCGGCACGTAGGCGATCCGGTGGCGGGCCGCTTCGAGCGGGGCGCCCCAGGCGGTGACACGGCCGGCGAGCGGCCTGATAACCCCGAGCGCCGCCTTCAGCAACGTCGACTTGCCCGCGCCGTTGGGGCCGATGATCGCGGTCATCGTGCCGGGCGCCAGCGTCATGTCGATGGAGAAGATCACCGGCTCGCCGCCATAGGAGACGGTCAGCCCGCGCAGGGCGAGCGGCGCCGCCGAGAGGTCCTCGGTCACCGGGCGTCCGGCGGATGTGGCGAGGTCGGGGCCGCGCATTTCAGATCCCTGCATTGAGCGTGCCGTTCATGCCGCGGTCCGGGGCGGTGCCGCCGAGCGCGTTGCAGATCGTGGTCACGTTGTGGTCGATCATGCCGATCCACGTGCCCTCGTAGGTGCCGGGCTGGCCCATGGCGTCGGAGAACAGCTCTCCGCCGATGCGAACGTCGGCGCCGCGCGACGCGGCCCCTTCGATCAGCGCGCGCACGTTGCGGTCGGAGACCGAGCTTTCGACGAAGACCGCGCCGATGCCGCGCGTCACGAGCGTGTCGACCAGCATGGCGATGCGCTGCAGGCCGGCCTCGGATTCGGTGGAGATGCCCTGGATGCCCAGGACCTCGAAACCGTATTCGGCCCCGAAGTAGGCAAAGGCATCGTGGGCGGTGACGAGGACGCGGGCGGGTTCCGGCACGGTGGCCAGCACCTCTGCCGCGTAGGACTGGAGCCCGGCCAGCTCCGCGAGGTAGGCGTCGGTGTTGGCGGCGAATGTCTCGGCCTGGTCGGGACGCAGGCCGGTCAGCGCGTCGCGGGTCGCCCCGACCGCGTGCCGCCAGTGGCGGGGCACCATCCAGACGTGCGGGTCCGGGCGGCCTTCGTAGATCGTGTTGTGCAGGATGTCCTCTGCCGGGACGGATTCGGCAACCGGCACCACGGGCACGCGGCTGGACAGGGTTTCGAAGAGGTCCTCGAGCTGCGCTTCGAGGTTGAGGCCGTTGCGCAGCGCCACGTCGCCCCGGGTCAGGGTGACGATGTCGGAGCGGGTCTGGCGGTAGCCGTGCGGATCGACGCCCGGGCCCATCAGCGCGGTCACCTCGGCCAGCCCGCCCGCCACGTTGCGCGCGGTGTCGGCGATCATGCCCGTGGTGGCGGTGACCCTGAGCGGCGGCGCGGCGTGGCCCCTGCGCGGCAGGAGGGGAAGGGCGGCCGCGGCGCCAAGGAAGGTCCGGCGTGTAAATGTCATGTAAGCTGTCCTTTCCCGGTTGAATATGAGAGTCATTCGCAAGAAGTCAATATTGATGCGACTTAGTCGCAAGAAAAGACGGGGATGGCACGATTGTTGTCGCTTGAACGGTCAGCACGATCCATGCCAAGCCCGGTCCGGACGAGATAGGGCCGGACAGGGAGTGGCGCTTGACCGATTTCGCGACCCTGACGCTGGACGGTAGCGGGCTGGAACGGCAGCCGCGGGTGAAGGAATCCTTTTGGGAGGACGACTACCTCGAGCGGTTCGACGCGCGCACGCTGTGGCTGGATGCGGTTTGGCGCGACGGGGTGGTGCGGCTGATCTGCCCGCGGCTGAACAACCTTGCGCCTGCCCTGCGCGGCGCGCGGTTCGCGCTGGACGGGCGGGCGGTGCGGGCGCGGTTCCGGACCTACGACCGCCACACGGTGATCTCGCTGCCGTTTGCGCGCTGCCCCGCGGCCGTCTCTGTCGAGGTGGGCGGCTGGCGGGGGGAGAGCGCCGTGCACGGGCCGGAGGCGGGTTTTGCCGGGCGCAACGTGCTGGTCACCCTGTCGAAGGACAACGACCCGGCGTGGATCGAGGACTGGGTGCGCTTCCACATGATCCACCACGGCGCCGACGCGGTGCTTTTCGTCGACAACGGCTCGGAGGAGTACGGGCGCGCGGCGGTGCAGGCGGCGCTGGAGGCGACCGGCGTGCCGGTGGCGCGGGTGCTCTCGACCTCCGTGCCTTACGGGCCGCGCGGCAGGAAGCCCTACGCCAACTCCGAGCTGTTCCTGCAGTTCTGCGTGCTGAACGCGGTGCGGCACAGGTTCCTGTGGGAGGCCCGCGCGGTGCTGAACTGCGACCTGGACGAGCTGGTGATGTCGGAGGTGTCGATCTTCGACCGGGCGGTGGCGAGCCGGTTCGGTTATGTCGCCTTCCCGGGCTACTGGGTGCATCCGGAGCCGGGGTTCGAGGGCGTGCCGTTCCACGCGGCGCATGGCTGGCGCGACGATCCGGCGCAGGCCTGTCCCGACAAGTGGTGCATGGTGCCCTCGGGGCCGTTGCGCGGGTTCGAGTGGCGCCAGCACCGGCTGGAGCGGCTGCCTTTCCCGACGTGGTTCCGCGCGAAGGATGCCTGGTTCTGGCACTGCCGCAACATCACCAACGGCTGGAAGCTTCTGAAACGCACGAAGGTGCGGGACAACACGGTGCCTGACGGGCGGTTGCGGGAGGCGGTGGCGGTGCTGCCGCAGCGGCCGGGGTGAGGTCTGCGACTATGGGTTGGGCGGGCTGTGTGGCTGTCGGAGCAGGGTGGCGCGGAGCCCCACCCTACACCGGGTGCGCGGGGTATCCGGCGTGGCGTATGGCCCGCGCGCCGGGATTTGAGTATTTGCAAAGCAGAGAAGCGGGAGGCGTCTGATGCAGGCCAATCCGGTATGGTCCCTGGCGATGGTCTGCGTGTTCGTCGTCATGGCGGCGTCGAACTGGCGGCGGACGCGCATCCGGCGCATGGCGCGCGACCTGCCCACCGCGCTGAGGCGGCGGCTGGGCGAGGCGCCGGAGTACGAGGCGCCCGACGAGGAGGCCTTCCGCGACTACACGGCGCGGCACCGGCGGCTGACGCGGGTGATGCACGTGGCCTGGGCGCTGGCGGCGCTGTGGCTGGTCTATGTCGGGTATCTTGCGTTGGGAGGGCAATGAATTGGCAAATAAACAAGACCTTCAAGAGTGGATCACAGCAGCTCTAAAAGCGCTTGGTGGGGAGGCTCACCTGACTCGGATTGCTCAGCATATCTGGGAGAATCATGAAGCCGAACTGCGGCGTTCAGGTGATCTGTTCTTCACGTGGCAGTACGATATGCGATGGCAGGCACAGCGCCTCAAAGACGCAGGCAAACTGGAAAAGCTCAGCAGGAGTTGGCGTCTGACCGACGGGTGAAATCGGGCTGAATGCGCCAGATCCCTTGGAGTCGGGCAGGGCCGTGACCGGCATCCGCTTTGGCGGGGAACTTCGCGAGTCGAAGGTATTGGCGCGCGAAGCATACAGTCGCTTGAGGAAGGTAATCCTCTCCGCCATGCGATGCCCGCCCGGAAAACGGGCAGGCGGTGGCGGGAGTGGCGCGGCTTTGCCATCTGCGCCGGCGCGACATTGAGAATTCACATTTGCGCTGCTATATTCAGAGGCAGCCCGGCGCCGGGGCGTGTCACAGGCGCGCTATCCGAAGGAGGACAATGTCCTGTCTGCAATGGCACATGCGGGTACACCCGCTGAACGGGGTCAGCCGATGACGGCGCCGACCCATCCGGACCCGACGAGCAGCGAGATCCTCGCCACGGTCCTCTCCACCCTCTCCGACAACAAGGCCGAAGACGTCGTGCAGATCGACCTGCGCGGGAAGTCTTCTGTCTGTGACTGGATGGTGATTGCCTCCGGCCGGTCGACCCGGCAGGTCGCCGCGCTCTCGGACAAGCTGGCCGAGACCCTGAAGTCGGAGCTGGGCGTCCAGTGCAAGATGGAAGGCAAGGACATCGGGGACTGGGTGCTGATCGACGCGGGCGACGTTGTCGTGCACGTGTTCCGCCCCGAAGTGCGCGAGTTCTACCAGCTCGAGAAGATGTGGATGCCCGCGACCGCTTCGGCCTGATGAAAGGTCCGGACGCGACGTGAAAGTGCACCTGTGCGTGGTGGGCCGGCTGAAGGCCGGTCCGGAACGCGCCCTGATCGACGATTATCTCAAGCGGTTCGACCGCAGCGGCCGGTCGCTTGGCCTTGGCCCTGCGCGCGTGGTCGAGGTCGACGACCGCAAGGGCGGCGGCATGGCGGCAGAGGCCGTGCTGCTGCGCAAGGCGCTGCCCGGCGGCGCGAAGCTCTGTACCCTCGATGAGCGCGGCGCGCTGATGACCTCGCCGGAGTTCGCCGGAAAGCTGGCGGACCTGCGCGACGGCGGCCGTTCCGACCTGGCCTTCGTCATCGGTGGCGCGGACGGCATCGACCCCGGCCTGCGCGCCGAGGCGGATTTTTCGCTCAGTTTCGGTGCGATGGTCTGGCCGCACATGCTGGTGCGGGTGATGCTGGCGGAGCAGCTGTACCGGGCGGCCTCGATCCTGGCCGGGGCGCCGTATCACCGGGCCTGAGATCCGGCCCGGCCGCCGTCAGCTGTAGGCGATCCAGAGCAGGATCGCGCCGAGGATCACCCGGTAGATGACGTAGGGCGTGAAACTGACGCTGCGCAGCAGGCGCATCATCAGGGTCAGTGCCAGAAGCGCCGCGAGGAAGGCAAAGGCGGCGCCGATCAGCGCGTCCTTCACCACCACCGTGTCGTCGCCGGTGAGCACGTCGAGGCTCAGCAGCGCGCCGGAAGCGAGGATCGTCGGGATCGACATCAGCATGGCGAGCTTCGCGCCGTCGGTGCGGGTGTAGCCCAGCATCCGCGCGGCGGTGATCGTGATGCCCGAACGCGAGGTGCCGGGGATCAGGGCGACGGCCTGCCAGAGCCCCATGATGATCGCGTCCTTCAGCGACCAGTCGGTGTCGGTCTTCTCTTCCTTGCCGGTGCGGTCGGCCCACCAGAGCACCAGCCCGAAGACCAGCATCGTCCAGCCGATCACGGCGGTGGAGCGCAGCATCTCGTCGATGCCGAGGACCTTCAGCACGAGGCCCGCGACGATCACCGGGATGGTCGAGACGATCAGCAGGAATGCGAGCCGGGCGCCCGGTGTGTCCATATGTCCCGTTAGCAGGCGGGGCAGGCCGGAGACCGCCTCTTTCACATCTGCCCGGAAATACAGCAGCACGGCCCCCAGGGTGCCCACGTGGACGGCAACGTCGATGGCGAGGCCCTGATCCTGCATTCCGGTCAGGTTGGGCAGAAGAATCAGGTGACCCGAGGAGGAAATCGGGAGAAACTCGGTAATACCTTGGATCAGTGCGAGAATCAGGAGTTGGGTCAGCGGCATCGAGCGGCTCCGGCAAATCGGTCAGCTTCGGTATAACCCCCTGTTTCTCAGAGAAAAGAGTGAAAATAGGTCCGGTTTGCTACCCATATTTCGGCCCGGAAGGCCGAATATCGGTATTCGGGGGTGTGAAAATCGCCATTTAGGTCAGCACTTATGACTTTTATTCCGTATCAAGCTTCGGTACAGAGGCGGCGATACGAGGTTGACCCCTGCAAGAGGTTTCACGACACATGGCCAAGCAGCCGATGCTGAAATTCGTCACCACCGAGCGCCAGATGCCGGACAAGCGTGACGCGAACGTCCGCAACAAGGATTTCAACGAGATCTACGCGGAGTTCGCCGACGCCCGTGCGAAGGAGCAGGCGGCGCGGTGTTCGCAGTGCGGCGTGCCTTACTGCCAGAGCCATTGCCCGCTGCACAACAACATCCCCGACTGGCTGCGGCTGACCGCGACCGGGCGGATGGAGGAAGCCTACGAACTGGCGCAGTCCACCAACACCTTCCCGGAGATCTGCGGCCGCATCTGCCCGCAGGACCGCCTGTGCGAAGGCAACTGCGTGATCGAGAAGTCGGGCCACGGCACCGTCACCATCGGCACGGTGGAGAAGTACATCCTCGACACCGCGTGGGAAAACGGCTGGGTGAAGCCCGCCTCGCCCGCGCGGGAGCGCGAGGAGTCGGTCGGCATCATCGGTGCGGGTCCCGGCGGCCTTGCCGCGGCGGACATGCTGCGCCGCGCCGGTGTGCAGGTCACGGTCTATGACCGCTACGACCGCGCGGGCGGGCTGCTGACCTACGGCATCCCCGGCTTCAAGCTGGAGAAGGACGTGGTCATGCGCCGCGTCAAGCAGCTCGAAGACGGCGGCGTGCGCTTCGTCATGAACTGCAACGTCGGCGACGACATGTCCTTCGACGAGATCCGCGCACAACACGATGCGGTCATCATCGCCACCGGCGTCTACAAGTCGCGCGACCTCGGCGGGCCGGGCGCGGGCGCAAAGGGCATCGTCAAGGCGATCGACTACCTCACCGCCTCCAACAAGTCGGCCAACTTCGGCGACACGGTGGCGGAGTTCGAGGACGGCACGCTGAACGCCAAGGGCAAGAAGGTCGTGGTGATCGGCGGCGGCGACACCGCCATGGACTGCGTCCGCACCGCGATCCGTCAGGGCGCCGAGAGCGTGAAATGCCTTTATCGCCGCGACCGCGCCAACATGCCCGGGTCGCAGCGCGAGGTGCAGAACGCCGAGGAAGAGGGCGTTGTCTTCGAATGGCTGACCGCACCGGCGGGCTTCAAGGGTGGCGACGTCGTCAGCGCGGTGAGCGTGCAGAAGATGCGCCTTGGCGCGCCGGATGCCTCGGGCCGCCAGCGGCCGGAGCTGATCGACGGATCGGACTACGACGAACCGGCGGACCTGGTGATCAAGGCGCTCGGCTTCGAGCCGGAAGAGCTGCCGACGCTCTGGGGTGTGCCGGGCCTCGACGTGACCCGCTGGGGCACCGTCAAGGCGGAGTTCACCACCGGCCGCACGGCGCTTCCGGGGGTCTACGCGATCGGCGACATCGTGCGCGGTGCCTCGCTGGTGGTCTGGGCGATCCGCGACGGGCGCGACTGTGTCGAGGCGCTGTTAAAGGATCTTGACGCAAAGACGGCCGTGGCGGCTGAATAACCTTTGAGTTGCGGGAATTGCGTTGCAGTTCCCGCCATGGATGCGCTTTCCGGCCGTTTCGACCCCCTGAACCGGCCGGTTGTTAACCTCCTGAAGCGGCGCCCGCGCGGGGCGGCGTGCGACGTTCACAAGTGTTAAGGGTCCGCAGCGCTGACCCGAACCGGCAAAAGGGTTGAGGATGCGTAAATCGGTGCAGCGCATGGTGACGGCGGGGCTTTCGGCCCTCCTGTCGTGCTGCCTGCCGGTGGCGCTGGCCGCGCAGTCGGCGGTCTTTGCACCGCCCGAGGGCTGCACCGCCTACCTGACCGTTCAGCACCGCGATTGCCGGGTGGAGCATCACTACACCTGCGCCGCCGCGGGCACCGACCGATTCCGCGAGGTCTTTACCGACGAGGGTCCGGTTTACCAGAGCCGGATCGACGCGCAGGCGCAGTGGATCACCAGCCGGCAACTGCCGGGCGGTGCACCCACGGTGACGCTGCTGCCGGCGAAGGACCCGGCGTCGATGGACACGCTTCTGGAGACCGGCACCGACAGCATGGATTTCGAGCAGCGCACGCCGGACGGCAGCGTGCAGCGGGTCACCGGCGAGGACCGGATCGTCGACCGCAACGTGGTGATCGACGGCGAGCCGCTGTACCGCACCGTGTTCGAGGTCAACTTCCTGAATGCCGACGGCAGCGTGATGGGCACCTACACCGGGTCGGAGTATGTCTCTCCCGTGCACCGCCGGTTCTTTGCCGGGCGCGGCAAGGCGGTGTTCGACGGGGTGGAATCCTCGTTCGACCGGACGCCGAAGGAGTTCATCTATCCCGGCGAGCCGGGCTTTGGCGCGCTGGAGCCGATCTATGACTGCGGCGTGATGATGAGCGCGCTGGAGCCTGTTGCGGAACCTGTGGCGGAGCGGGTGCGATGAGCGCGCTGCGGTCCGGGCCGCAGACCGGCGGCTGCATGTGCGGGGCGGTGCGCTTTACCGCCACCGAGGTGCCGGTGAACGTGGGCGCCTGCCACTGCGAGATGTGCCGCCGCTGGACCGGCTCGGCGCTGATCGGTGTGACGGTGCCGACGGAGAAGGTGACGTGGGAGGGGCCGGTCTCGGTCATCGCCTCGTCGGACTGGGCGGAACGGGGGTTCTGCGGGCGCTGCGGCTCGGGGCTCTATTTCCGGGTGACGCAGGAGAGCCGGTGGTTCGGCAACACGGAGCTGCCCATCGGCATCTTCGACGACGCCTGCGGCTTCGAGATGACGAACGAGATCTACATCGACCACAAGCCCGACAGCTTCGCCTATGCGGGGGACGGGCGGCGCCTGCTGACGCGGCAGGACTGCGTGGAACGCTTCGGCGTGCTGGAGGGCGGCGGCCCGGAGGATTAAGGTCCGCGCGCCGTGGCGGCGTGGGGACAGTTGAGTATTTGGAAAGCAGAGAAGCAGGGGCTTCGGCGCTTTCCGGGAACGGGGCCGGAAGGCTCATCTGGAAACCGGGCCGCGCGGCCCGCGGGACTGAGACGGCCCTCCGGGGCCACGAATGGAGGGCGTGAGCCATGACCAAATACGATGCAGAGTGGGTCCGGGCCGAGGAAGCCAAGCGCAAGTGGATGTCGGAGAACGGCATGTACCACGAGAGCGAGGAGCATTCCTCGTGCGGGGTGGGTCTTGCGGTCAGCCTTGACGGCAAGCCGTCGCGCAAGGTCGTGGAGGCGGGCATCGGCGCGCTGAAGGCGATCTGGCACCGCGGCGCGGTGGATGCGGACGGCAAGACCGGCGATGGCGCGGGCATCCACGTGCAGATCCCGGTGCCGTTCTTCTACGATCAGGTCGAGCGCACCGGCCACACGCCGCGCAAGGACGAGCTGCTGGCGGTGGGCCAGGTGTTCCTGCCGCGCACGGATTTCGGCGCGCAGGAGGCCTGCCGGACCATCGTGGAGACCGAGGTCCTGCGGATGGGCTACTACATCTACGGCTGGCGTCATGTGCCTGTGTCGGTGGCCTGCCTCGGCGAGAAGGCCAACGCGACGCGGCCCGAGATCGAGCAGATCCTGATCTCGAACGCGAAGGGCGTGGACGAGGAGCAGTTCGAGCGCGAGCTTTACGTGATCCGGCGGCGGATCGAGAAGGCGGCGGCGGCGGCGGGGATCGCCGGGTCGGGCGGCCTTTACATCGCGTCGCTGTCCTGCCGGTCGATCATCTACAAGGGCATGATGCTGGCGGAACAGGTCAGCGAGTTCTACCCGGACCTGCAGGACGAGCGGTTCGAGAGCGCGTTCGCGATCTATCACCAGCGCTATTCGACCAACACCTTCCCGCAGTGGTGGCTGGCGCAGCCGTTCCGCATGCTGGCGCACAACGGCGAGATCAACACGCTGAAGGGCAACGTCAACTGGATGAAGAGCCACGAGATCCGCATGGCGTCTTCGGCGTTCGGCGACCTCGCGGAGGACATCAAGCCGATCATCGCAACCGGGTCGTCGGACTCGGCGGCGCTGGATTCGGTGTTCGAGGTGCTGGTGCGCGCCGGGCGGAACGCGCCGATGGCGAAGACCATGCTGGTGCCGGAATCCTGGTCGAAGCAGGCCATCGAGCTGCCGGAATCCTGGCGCGACATGTATTCCTACTGCAACTCCGTGATGGAGCCGTGGGACGGTCCGGCGGCGCTGGCGATGACCGACGGGCGCTGGGTGTGCGGCGGGCTCGACCGGAACGGTTTGCGGCCGATGCGCTACGTGGTGACCGGCGACGGCATGCTGATCGCGGGCTCCGAGGCGGGCATGGTGCCGGTCGACGAGGCCACGGTCCGCGAGAAGGGCGCGCTTGGCCCGGGCCAGATGATCGCCGTCGACATGAAGGACGGCAAGCTCTACCACGACGTGGAGATCAAGGACCGCCTGGCGGCCAGCCAGCCGTTCGGCGAGTGGGTCGGCAAGATCACCGAGCTTGACGCCGCGCTGAACGCCATCACCGAGAAGCCGATCTTCGAGGGCGCCGAGCTGCGCCGCCGGCAGATCGCGGCCGGCTACTCCATCGAGGAGCTGGAGCAGGTGCTGGCGCCGATGGCGGAAGACGCCAAGGAGATGATCGCGTCGATGGGCGACGACACGCCCTCGGCCGTGCTGTCGAAGAAGTACCGCCCGCTGTCGCATTACTTCCGCCAGAACTTCAGCCAGGTGACCAACCCGCCGATCGACTCCCTGCGCGAATTCCGCGTGATGAGCCTGAAGACGCGCTTCGGCAACCTGAAGAACGTGCTGGACGAGTCGTCGAGCCAGACCGAGATCCTCGTGCTGGACACGCCGTTCATCGGCAACGCCCAGTTCGCCGAGCTGCAGAAGCACTTCAACGCGCCCTGCGTCACGCTGGACTGCACCTTCACACCCGGGCCGGACGCGCTGCGGGACGGTCTGGCGCGCATCCGGGCCGAGGCGGAGGATGCCGTGCGCTCCGGCGCGGGCCACCTCATCCTGACCGACGAGCGGACTTCGGAAGACAAGGTCGCGATGCCGATGATCCTTGCCACCAGCGCGGTGCACAGCCACCTGACGCGCAAGGGGCTGAGGACCTTCACCTCGATCAACGTGCGGTCGGCGGAATGCATCGACCCGCATTACTTTGCCGTGCTGATCGGCGCGGGCGCGACCACCGTGAACCCCTACCTCGCCGAGGACAGCCTGGCGGACCGCATCAAGCGCGGCCTGCTGGACATGACCCTGACCGAGGCGGTGGCGCGGTATCGCGAGGCCATCGACCAGGGCCTTCTGAAGATCATGTCGAAGATGGGCATCTCGGTCATCTCGTCCTACCGCGGCGGCCTGAACTTCGAGGCCGTGGGCCTCAGCCGTGCGATGTGCGCCGAGTACCTGCCCGGCATGCTGTCGCGCATTTCCGGCATCGGCGTGAAGGGCATCCAGAAGAAGGCCGAGGAGGTGCACAGGCTGGGCTTCCTGTCGGGCCGCGACGTGCTGCCCATCGGCGGCATCTACAAGGCGCGCAAGTCCGGCGAGACCCACGCATGGGGCGCGCAGGTCATGCACCTGATGCAGGCGGCCTGCGACCGGGCGTCCTACGAGCTGTGGAAGCAGTATTCCAACGCGATGCAGGCGAACCCGCCGATCCACCTGCGCGACCTTCTGGCGATCAAGCCGCTGGGCAAGCCGATCCCGCTGGAAGAGGTCGAGTCGATCACCGCGATCCGCAAGCGGTTCGTGACGCCGGGCATGTCGCTGGGGGCGCTGTCGCCCGAGGCGCACAAGACGCTGAACGTCGCCATGAACCGCATCGGGGCCAAGTCCGACAGCGGCGAGGGTGGCGAGGACCCGGCACACTTCGTGCCGGAACCCAACGGCGACAACCCGTCGGCGAAGATCAAGCAGGTGGCTTCGGGCCGGTTCGGCGTCACCGCCGAGTACCTGAACCACTGCGAGGAGCTTGAGATCAAGGTTGCCCAAGGCGCCAAGCCCGGCGAGGGCGGCCAGCTGCCCGGCATGAAGGTCACCGACCTGATCGCGCGCCTGCGTCATTCGACCAAGGGCGTGACGCTGATCTCGCCGCCGCCGCACCACGACATCTACTCGATCGAGGACCTTGCGCAGCTGATCTACGACCTCAAGCAGATCAACCCGCGCTGCAAGGTCACGGTGAAGCTGGTGGCGTCCTCGGGCGTCGGCACCATCGCGGCGGGCGTGGCGAAGGCCAAGGCCGACCTCATCCTGATCTCGGGCCACAACGGCGGCACCGGGGCGTCTCCGGCGACCTCGATCAAGTACGCCGGCCTGCCGTGGGAGATGGGGCTGTCCGAAGCGCACCAGGTGCTGGCGATGAACAACCTGCGGTCGCGGGTCACGCTGCGGACCGACGGCGGCCTGCGCACGGGCCGTGACATCGTGATGGCTGCCATGATGGGCGCCGAGGAGTTCGGCATCGGCACCGCCGCGCTGATCGCCATGGGCTGCATCATGGTTCGTCAGTGCCAGTCGAACACCTGCCCGGTGGGCGTCTGCACCCAGGACCCGGCGCTGCGCGAGAAGTTCACCGGCAACGCCGACAAGGTGGTGAACCTCATTTCCTTCTACGCGACGGAAGTGCGGGAGATCCTCGCCGAGATCGGTGCACGCTCGCTTGCGGACGTGATCGGCCGGGCGGACCTGCTGACGCAGGTGTCGCGCGGGGCGGAACATCTCGACGACCTCGACCTGAACCCGCTGCTGATCCGCGTGGATGGCTCCGACTCGATCCAGTACAACCGCGACAAGGATCGGAACCCGGTTCCCGATACGCTCGACGCGGAGATCGTGCGCGATGCGGCGCGGTTCCTGAAGGACGGCGAGAAGATGCAGCTGTCCTACGCGGTGATGAATACGCACCGGACCGTGGGCACGCGGACCTCGTCGCACATCGTGTCGAAGTTCGGGATGCGCAACGCGCTGCAGCCCGATCACCTGCACGTCAAGCTGACCGGCTCTGCCGGGCAGTCGCTGGGCGCCTTCGCGGCCCCGGGGCTGAAGCTGGAAGTGTCGGGCGACGCCAACGACTATGTCGGCAAGGGCCTGTCGGGGGGCACCATCGTGGTGCGTCCGCCGCTGGTCTCGCCGCTGGTGGCGTCGGAGAACACGATCATCGGCAACACCGTGCTGTACGGCGCGACCGACGGCTACCTGTTTGCCGCAGGCCGTGCCGGAGAGCGGTTCGCGGTGCGCAACTCCGGTGCGAAGGTCGTGGTCGAGGGCTGCGGGTCGAACGGCTGCGAGTACATGACCGGCGGTGTCGCCGTGATCCTCGGGCCGATCGGCGCGAACTTCGGTGCGGGGATGACGGGCGGCATGGCCTACCTGTACGATCCGGACGACCAGGCGCGCGACATGATGAACATGGAAAGCCTGGTGACCTGCCCGGTGACCGTGTCGGCCTGGGAAGACCAGCTGAAGGACCTGATCGAGCGTCACCTGGCCGAGACCCGGTCGCAGCGCGCGGCGGAGATCCTGCAGCACTGGGACCTGGAGAAGGCGCACTTCGTTCAGGTCTGCCCGAAGGAGATGCTGAACAAGATCCCGCATCCGCTGGGCATCGAGGAAAGCCTCGCCGTTCCGGCGGAGTGATCCCCGCGCAAGACATCGAAGGTCCCTGCCCCCGGGCGGGGACCTTTTTTTATCGGCTTTGGACGGGCTCTGGCTGGACGGGCGCGGGGGAGGGGACATGATCGAACTGACGGGGCGGCTGATCTGCGCCGACGCGGCAGAGGCGGAGCGGGTGCGGCAGGCGCTGCCCGAACACGTGGCGCTGACCCGCGCGGAGCCGGGCTGCCTGTCGTTCGAGGTGGAGCCCAGCGGTCCGCTGGTCTGGCGCGTTGCAGAGCGATTCACCGATTCCGCCGCCTTCGAGGCGCATCAGAAACGTATGCGTGAAAGTGAATGGGGTAGGACAACCGCAGGGATAAAGCGCGACTACGAAATCCGCGAAATTGGTTGACGTTAGGTCAAAAACCTCTTTCTCGCCACTTTTGCGCGCGGTCGGGGCCACCTTCCGAAGCAATATAGGGGGCGTTGGTAAGGGGTTCCCTTTTGACGGTAACAAGTGGTTCGCCTGGCCGTACGGGCAGGCTGCGGGGCGTCCTTCGGGGCGCTCCTTTTTTTGCTCTCGAACCCGCCGCCCGTCAGTGTAGACAAGGGGGATGGCAAGACGGGCAAAAGCGGCGCGCAAGACGGACGCGCGGAAGACAAAGAGCGACAAGGCGCGCACGGCGGGCAGGCTTCCCCTGAAACGGAGGCTGCGCAGGCTCGTGCTGCGGGGGGTGGTGCTGATGGCAGGACTGGTGGTCGTGGCGGTGGCGCTGTTCAGCGTGGTCGACCCGCCGATGACGCACACCATGTGGGTGGAGCGGTCGCGGCTGGGCGCGCTGGAACGCGACTGGGTCGACTTCGAGGACATCGCGCCGGTCATGGCCCGCTCTGCCGTCGCGGCGGAGGACGCCAATTTCTGCGAGCACTGGGGCTTCGACATGGGCGCGATCCGGGCGGCGATCTCGGAAGGGGCGGCGCGCGGCGGGTCGACCATCAGCCAGCAGGTGGTGAAGAACGTCTACCTCTGGCAGGAGCGGTCGTGGTTCCGAAAGGGGCTGGAGGCCGGCATGACCCCCATGGTGGAGGCGCTGTGGTCGAAGCGGCGCATCCTCGAGGTCTACCTGAACGTGGCGGAGTTCGGCGAGGGCGTCTTTGGCGTGGAGGCCGCGGCGCGGCACTACTTCGGGGTGAGCGCCGATGCGCTGAGCGCGCGGCAGGCGGCGCTGCTCGCGGCAGTCCTGCCCAACCCGAAGGAGCGCAACGCCGGGCGGCCCTCGAACTCTGTCGACCGGCGGGCGCGGTCGATCCAGGACGGCGCGGCGACGATTGCCGCCGACGGGCGGGACGACTGTTTCGAAGGATGAGCGGCGCTTCGGCGCGCCGTGGCCGGGACGCGTGGAGGCGCTTGAATCCCGGTGGCCTTGACCTCTATTAGTGGGGGGCTCCCCGACCATACAGGACTTAAATGGCCAAGCTTTATCACGTTCCTCTTTCACCGTTCTGCCGCAAGGTGCGGTTGAGCCTCGCCGAGAAAAAGATCGAATGCGAGCTGGTGGAGGAACGCTACTGGGAGCAGGACCCGGACTTCCTGCGGCGCAACCCGGCGGCCAAGGTTCCGGTGATCCGGATCGACGGCAAGACAATGGCCGAGTCGGCGGCGATCTGCGAATGGATCGAGGAGAAGTATCCCGAACCCTCGCTGATGCCGCGCTCTGCCGATGCGCGCTACGAAGTGCGCCGGCTGGTGGGCTGGTTCGACGACAAGTTCCACAACGAGGTGACGTCGAAGCTGCTTTACGAGCGGGTGAACAAGAAGATGATGAAGGCCGGCTTCCCCGATAGCGGCAACGTCAAGTCGGGCGCCAAGGCGGTCAAGTACCACCTCGACTACATGGCGTGGTTGCTGGATCACCGCCGCTGGCTGGCCGGGGATTCCATGACGCTGGCCGATTTCGCCGCCGCCGCGCACCTGTCGTCGCTGGACTACATCTCGGACGTGGACTGGAACCGGTCGTCGGTGGTCAAGGACTGGTACGCGAAGATCAAGTCGCGCCCCGCCTTCCGCTCGATCCTGGCCGACCAGGTGCCGGGCTTCCCGCCGCCCGCCCATTACGCCGACCTCGACTTCTGAGGCCGGTTGCCCTGCGCGGCATGACGTGCCGCGGTCGGGGACACTTCGGACAGAGAGGAACGGGGGTCGCGTGCAGGATCTGACGGCAGCGCTGAAGCGGGAAGCGGCAGAGGTCGGGTTTTCCGACTGCCGTGTCGCCCGCGTGGCGGACCTGCCCGAGGTGATGTCGCGGCTGCAGGCCTTTGTCGGTGCGGGCTACCATGGGCAGATGGGCTGGCTGGCGGAGCGGATGCACTGGCGCGGCGATCCGGCGGCGCTCTGGCCCGAGGCGCGCTCCGTCGTGATGCTGGCGGAGGACTACGGCCCCGACGAGGACCCGCTTGCGGTGCTGGACCGGCCGGAACGCGGCGCGGTCAGCGTCTATGCCCGCCATCGCGACTATCATGACGTGGTCAAGAAGCGGCTGAAACGGCTTGGCCGCTGGCTGATCGAGGCGGCAGAGGCGGAGGGCACGGCGGGGCCGGAAATCAAGGTCTTCGTCGACACCGCGCCGGTGATGGAGAAGCCGCTGGGGCAGGCCGCGGGTCTCGGCTGGCAGGGCAAGCACACCAACCTCGTGTCGCGCAGGCTGGGGTCGTGGTTCTTCCTCGGCTGCATCTTTACCACGCTCGACCTGACGCCGGACGGAGCGGAAGCGGATCATTGCGGTTCGTGCCGCCGCTGCCTCGACGTCTGCCCGACCGATGCCTTTCCCGCGCCCTACCGGCTGGATGCGCGGCGCTGCATCTCCTACCTGACGATCGAGCACAGGGGCCCGGTGGACGAGGCGCTGCGCCCCGGGCTGGGCAACCGCATCTACGGCTGCGACGACTGCCTTGCGGTCTGCCCGTGGAACAAGTTCGCAGGCGTGGCGCAGGAGGTGAAGTATCACGCCCGCGACGACCTGCGCGCCCCGCCGCTGGCCGATCTGGCGGCGCTGGACGACGCCGGATTCCGGGCGCGGTTCTCCGGCTCTCCGATCAAGCGGATCGGGCGCGACCGCATGGTGCGCAACGTGATGTATGCCGTGGGCAACTCGGGCCGGGCGGCGCTGGAGCCGGTGGCGCAGGGGCTGTGCGACGACCCCGACGAGGCCGTCCGGGACGCGGCCCGCTGGGCGGTTGGGCGCCTGCGCGGCAAGGGCTGACGGGGCGCGGCAGTTCGGTCACATTTCGCGGATTGCCGAAAAAACAGTAGACGCCACGGCAACGTGACTCTTGCGCGGGCGTTCATTCCGTGATGGAATCCGATTTGCCGAGTGGGGGGACGTGCTGCCAATACGCATTCACTCGAAATGTACAGGTTCCTGCGAGAGCAGGGCTTCGGAACGCTGCGATGCAAGCCGTGGATGTCCGGAGGGGTATTGACGGGCGCAGAGCTGCCATCTCCGCGCCCGAGGCGACTTGCGTGTTCTTGGGAGAAAGCGTTGTCACCCGCCTGTTTCATGACAGGTGAACCTTTTTGGCGCAAGGCTGCCCACATTCATGTGTACGATGTTTCGGCGGGGCTTTGCTTATTCGCAACAGGCCCCATCTTCCGTTGCAGACCGCACAGGAGGACGCACATGCCAAAATATGAACGCAGACCGGACGTTATCGCCACGTTGACGCCAGAGCAGTATCGCGTCACGCAGCAGAGCGGTACGGAGCGTCCGGGCACCGGGGAATACCTGGGAAACAAGGAGCCCGGCATCTACGTCGACGTGGTGTCCGGGGAGCCGCTGTTCGCCAGCGCCGCGAAGTACGAATCGGGATGCGGCTGGCCGAGCTTCGTGAAGCCGATCGAACCCGAGAACGTCGTGGAACTGCGGGACACCACGCACGGCATGATCCGCACGGAGGTACGTTCGCGCCACGGAGACAGCCATCTGGGGCATGTCTTTCCGGATGGACCGTCCGATCGGGGCGGTTTGCGCTACTGCATCAACTCGGCCTCGCTGCGCTTCGTGCACCGCGACGACATGGAGGCCGAAGGCTACGGCCAGTACATCGACCAGGTGGAGGAGATCCAATGACCGAACGTGCCGTTCTGGCGGGGGGCTGCTTCTGGGGAATGCAGGACCTGATCCGCAAGCTGCCGGGGGTGGAAAAGACCCGGGTGGGCTATACCGGGGGCGACGTGCCCAACGCGACCTACCGCAACCACGGGACCCATGCGGAGGGGATCGAGATCCTCTTCGACCCGGAGAAGACCAGCTATCGCCGGCTGCTGGAGTTCTTCTTCCAGATCCACGACCCGACCACGCCCAACCGGCAGGGCAACGACCGGGGCATGTCCTACCGCTCGGCCATCTACTACGTCGACGAGGCGCAGCGTGACGTGGCGCTGGAGACGATCCGCGACGTGGATGCCTCGGGCCTGTGGCCCGGCAAGGTGGTGACGGAGGTCGAGCCGGTGGGCGATTTCTGGGAGGCCGAGCCCGAGCACCAGGATTACCTGCAGCGTATTCCGCACGGCTACACCTGCCACTACCCGCGGCCGGGCTGGGTGCTGCCCCGGCGGGACGCGGCGGAGTAAGGCCCTGATGGGTCGGCAACAGGGGCGGCGTGCCGGGTATCGGTGCGCCGCCTTTTTCGTGTCCGGGGGAGGGGGCGCTGCCCCCGCCCCTGCGGGGCCCCCCGAGGTATTTTGCACCAAGATGAAGGGAGAGAGTCCGCCTTCGGCAGCCGTGGCGCGGCGTGGTCGAGGGTGAGATCCGCGTCGGAGAGACGGAAGGAAGAGCGGACCCCCGGGATGCCTTCGGGCGCGACGCCATGACGGCTGACGGGGATGGTCGTCTTCGCGGCCCGTCTCCCGGGATCACGGGCGCACCTCATGCGGGCGCGGCCCGTCTTCGCCGGGCGCGCCGTGCACCGCCGGGCGGCCTTCCCGACACATCCCGCCCCATCCATGACGTCACGTTGACGTGGACGGCGGGCGGGTCATGGTGTGTGGTGCCAGCCAAAGAGGGAGGTCCACACATGACGTCATATCCGCACCTGCTCAGCCCGCTCGACCTTGGGCATGTCACGCTGAAGAACCGCGTGCTGATGGGGTCGATGCACACCAACCTCGAGGAGCGGGGCGACTGGAACCGGGTGGCGGAGTTCTACGCGACCCGCGCGCGGGGCGGCGTCGCGCTGATGGTGACGGGCGGCATGGCCCCGAACAACGAAGGCGGCGTCTTTCCCGGGGCGGCGGGGCTCTATACCCCTCAGGACATCGCCAACCACCGCATCGTCACCGACCGCGTGCACGAGGCGGGCGGGCTGATCGCCATGCAGATCCTGCATGCGGGCCGCTATGCCTACGGTCCAGACTGCGTGGCGCCCAGCCCGGTCAAATCCCCGATCAGCCCCTTCCCGCCGAAGGAACTGGACGAGGAAGGCATCGAGAAGCAGATCGCCGACATCGCCACCGCCGCCGCCCGCGCCCGCGAGGCAGGCTATGACGGGGTGGAGGTGATGGGCTCCGAAGGGTATTTCCTCAACCAGTTCCTGGTGACCCATACGAACAAGCGCACCGACCGCTGGGGCGGCTCCTACGAGAACCGGATGCGGCTGCCGGTGGAGGTGGTGAAGCGCGTGCGCGCGGCGGTGGGCGATGACTTCATCCTGATCTACCGGCTGTCGATGATCGACTTGATCCCCAACGGCTCCACCCACGAGGAGGTGGTGCAGCTTGCGCAGGCGGTGGAGGCGGCGGGCGCCTCGATCATCAACACCGGCATCGGCTGGCACGAGGCGCGGGTGCCGACCATCGCCACATCGGTGCCGCGCCGGGCCTTCGCCTGGGTCACGCAGAAGCTGATGGGCAAAGTGAGCGTGCCGCTGATCTGTTCGAACCGCATCAACACGCCGGAGGTGGCGGAGCAGGTGCTGGCGGAGGGCTGTGCCGACATGGTGAGCCTCGCGCGGCCGTTCCTTGCCGATCCGGACTTCGTCGCCAAGGCCGAGGCCGGGCGGTCGGACCTGATCGCACCCTGCATCGCCTGCAACCAGGCGTGCCTCGACCACACGTTCTCGGGCAAGGTGTCGTCCTGCCTTGTGAACCCGAAGGCGGGGTTCGAGACGGAGCTTGTGGTGGAACCCGCCAAGGTGACGAAGACCGTGGCCGTGGTGGGCGCGGGACCGGCGGGCATGTCGGCGGCGATCACCTGCGCGCAGCGCGGCCACACCGTGACGCTGTTCGACGCGGCGGATGAGGTCGGCGGGCAGCTGAACATGGCCAAGGTCATCCCCGGCAAGGAGGAGTTCCACGGGCTGGTCGACTGGTTCGGCGCGATGCTGGCCGAGACCGGCGTGACGCTGGCCCTGGGGCAGCGCGTGGGTGCGGAGGACCTGAAGGACTTCGACGAGGTGATCGTGGCAACGGGCGTCAGCCCGCGCGACCCGGAGATCCCCGGACAGGACCACGCTTCGGTGCTGGGCTACATCGACGTGCTGCGCCACGGCGCGGAGGCGGGCAAGCGCGTGGCGGTGATCGGCGCGGGCGGCATCGGCTTCGACGTGTCGGAGTTCCTCGTGACCGGCGACAGCCCGACGGAGAGCCTGCCGGACTGGATGCGCGAATGGGGCGTGACCGACCCGGCAGAGGCACGGTCCGGCCTGGCGCCGGAGGGGCCGCAGCCCGACGCGCCGGTGCGCGAGGTGGTGATGCTGCAGCGCAAGGCGGAGAAGCCGGGCAAACGGCTGGGCAAGACCACCGGCTGGATCCACCGCGCCGGGTTGCAGATGAAGGCCGTGCAGATGAAGGCGGGCGTGAATTACGAGCGCATCGACGACGCGGGGCTGCACATCTCCTACGGCGAGGCGCGCGAGCGGCCCGAGGTCATCGCCTGCGACACCGTGGTGCTTTGCGCCGGGCAGGTCAGCGCGCGCGGCCTTGCGGATGCGCTCGAGGCGGCGGGCCGGACCTGCCACGTGATCGGCGGGGCGGACGTGGCGGCGGAACTGGACGCCAAGCGGGCCATCGACCAGGGGGTGCGGCTGGCGGCGACGCTCTGACGATCCGGCCTGCACGAACCCTGCAGAATTGTCAGGGCGCGCCTGCACAGCCGGGGCGGCATGTTCGCCGAAGTGATTAATCGGAGGACATTGCCATGCTCAGATCATCCGGTCGACGGTTCCTTATCGTCGGCCTTCTCACCCTTCTCATGTTCATCCCGCTGTTCTTTGCGGCGGAGGTGGTGAATTCGCGGAAGTCCTACTCCGAGGCGACGATCAACAGCGTCGGCGAGGAGTGGGGCGGCCGGCAGTACGTCTATGGCCCGCAGCTTGTCATCCCGGTGGAAACCACGGTGACGCGGGTGGCGACCCGGCCCAGGGTCGATCCGGAGACCGGTGTCGTCCTGACCGACCCGGACACCGGCGAGGACCTGTTCGAGCGGTTCCGGGAGACCGTGCAGGAGGCCAGCGCCCCGGTGCACCTCCTGCCCGAAGCCTTCGACGTGGACATCGCGACCGAAACGCAGGAGCGCAGGCGCGGCATCTTCCGGGTGCCGGTCTATACCGCGCAGGTAGAGGCCGGGTTCGACTTCGACACCGCGGCGGCGGAGCGGCTGGTCGGTACGGACCAGCGGCTGCTCTGGGAACAGGCCGAGATCTGGTTCGGCGTCTATGACAACCGCTCCCTGCGGGGCGAGGCGCGGCTGGAGGAGGGCGGCGAGGCGCTGGCCCTTGAGCCCATGTCGCAGCGCTCCGGGGTGAAGGCGCTGGTCGGCGATCCGCGGGAGCGGGGGCGCTACGAGATGCGGCTTGGCATGAACGGCGCGCAGCTGATGATGGTGTCGCCGGTGGGGCGCACCTCGCGTGTGACGATGGTCAGCGACTGGCCGCATCCCTCGTTCACCGGCGCCTTCCTGCCGGACGGGTCCACCGTGACGGACGAGGGTTTTACCGCCGAATGGACGATCCCGCACCTCGCGCGGTCGATGCCGCAGGCCGGGCTGGAAGACCCCGACGAGGCGGCCCGCCGCACCACCTTCGGGGTCGAGTACCTGACGCCCAACGATTTCTACCAGAAGGCCTATCGCGCGGCGCGTTACGGCATCCTGTTCATCGCGCTGACCTTCCTGACGATCCTGCTGACCGAACGGGGCACCGGGCGGCCCGCGCATCCCGTGCAGTACATCCTGGCCGGGCTGGCGCAGACGACCTTCGTGCTCCTGATGGTGTCCTATGCCGAACACCTGGGCTTTGCGGTGGCCTACGCTCTGTCGAGCGCGGCGGTGATCGGTCTGCTCACGCTCTTCGGGGTGGTGGCGCTGAACCTCGGCCGCCGGGCGCTGGTGCTGGGCGCGATGCTGGTCGTGGTCTACGCGGTGCTCTACCTGATCCTGCGCTCGGCGGATTACGCGCTTCTGGCGGGGTCGACGCTGGCCTTCCTCGCGCTGGCGCTGACCATGATCGTCACCCGCAACGAGGACTGGTACGGCCCCGACGCGGACAAGCCGAAAGGGCGCCGGCCCTTCCTCGGCACCACGTCCGAGGCACCGCCGCCTCCCGCCACGGAAGGCTGATCCGGGGGCCCCGGGCAGGAACTCTGCCCGGGGTCTGACCGTTTTACTGTCAGAGCGCGCCACATGTGCCGCGCATATGAAACATACGACAGGAGGCACCCATGCCGAATATCGCAGAAACCAAAGTACTGATCATAGTCACCCACGGCTTCGAGCAATCCGAACTGGAATTCCCCCGCGACCAGCTTCGCGCAAAGGGCGCGGAGGTGCATGTCGCCACGCTCGACGGCAAGGCGATCAAGGGCTGGGAAGGTTCCGACTGGGGCCGCGAGGCCGAGGCCGACCTGAAGATCGAGGATGCCAACCCGCACGACTACGATGCGCTGGTGATCCCCGGCGGCCAGATCAACCCCGACCTGCTGCGCGTCGAGGAATCGGTGCTGGCACTGGTGCGTACCTTCCATGACCAGGGCAAGGTCGTCGCCGCGGTCTGCCATGCGCCCTGGGTCCTGATCGAGGCGGGCATCGTCGCCGGTCGCCGCATGACCTGCTACACCTCGATCCGCACGGACCTCGAGAACGCGGGCGCCAAGGTGATGGACACCTCGGTCGTGGCCGACAACGGCATCGTGACCAGCCGCAAGCCCGACGACCTGAAGGACTTCGTCGCGAAGATCGTCGAGGAGATCGAGGAAGGCACCCACGGTCGCAAGGCCGCCTGATCTTCCCTTTCCTATCCCGAACGGAACCCCCGGCCCCTGCGCCGGGGGTTTTCGTTTGCCGGCCCGGTTAACCTGTTTCCCTCTGTTCGCCAGTCCCTGCAGAAACCGCGATATTGTCCTTACCCCGCCCCATTTCGGCCCCTGTTCGCTTTCATAAGCAACGGGAACAAGACTGGACGAGGAGACGGGAATGGATCGTCTGACCGAAATGGAAGCATTCGCCACCGTCGTGGACCAGGGAGGGTTCACCGACGCGGCAAAGAAGATGGGTATTTCCAAGTCGGCCGTGTCCAAGCACGTCTCGAGCCTGGAAGCGCGCCTTGGCGCCCGCCTTCTGAACCGGACCACCCGGCGCGTGTCCCCCACCGAAATCGGGCTGGCCTACTACGACCGCGCCCGCCGCGTCCTGAACGACGCCGGAGAGGCCGACGCGCTTGTCACCTCCATGCAGTCCGCGCCCTCGGGCCTTCTGCGCATCAGCGTGGCGACGGACTTCGGCGTGAACCACCTGAGCCCGGTGCTGGGCGAATTCCTTGCCGAATTCCCCGACATCACCGTGAACATGGTGCTGAACAACCGCTACGTCGAGCTGATCTCCGAAGGGTTCGACATGGCCGTGCGCATCGGAGAGCTCGAGGACAGCACCCTGCGCGCCCGCAAGCTGACCGAGACGACGAAGCGCATGATCGCCTCGCCCGCCTATTTCGAGAAATACGGACGCCCCGCGCGGATCGACGACCTGAACGAGCACAAGCTGCTGCACTACTCCAACCAGGCCTCCGGCAACGTGTGGAAGCTGACCGCGCCCTCGGGCGAAAAGCGGCAGGTGCGCACCGCGGGCTGGCTGACGGTCAACGACGGGCAGTCCCTTTTGAACGCCTGCATCGCCGGTCTCGGCATCGCCTACTTGCCCTCCTACCTCTATCACGACGCGATGGAGCAGGGGCTGGTCGAGGATGCGATCCCCGATCTGCCGATGGAAATGCAGGGTGTATACGCCGTGTATCCTCCGGGCCGCTTCACGCAGCCCAAGGTCCGCGCCTTCATCGACTTCCTTGTGCATGCCTTTGCCGAAAAGGGCCCGCAGAAGTGGTAAGACCCGGGGCCTGAGCACCCCCGGTACGACGACAAGATCAGTTTCCCCGCCTGATGCTAGGCAGACTGGCCCCCGATGACAGAAGTCGTCGGGGGTTTTTTTCATCATGCGCGCCGGCGGGCAGTCGCGCGGTGTGCCACGGGCCTTGCAAGACGGGGGCGGGATGCGGCTTGCTGGGCTGGAATGATCCGGAGGCCGCCCCGTGACCGAGACCGACACGCCCCTTGCCGTCATCGCCGACATCCACGGCAACGCCGACGCGCTGCATGCGGTGCTTGCGGACATCGCGCGGCGGGGCATCACGCGGATCGTGGCGCTTGGCGACCACCTGAGCGGGCCGCTCGCCGCGCGCGAGGTGGCAGAGGTGCTGATGGCCAGCGACATCCTCTGCATCCGGGGCAACCACGACCGCTACCTGACCGACCTCGCGCCCGGGGACATGGGGCCGTCCGACCGCGTGGCCTTCGACCAGCTGGAGGCGCGCCACCTCGACTGGCTGCGGTCGCTGCCGCCGACCCGCCATATGGGCGAGGTGTTCCTCTGCCACGGCACACCCGACAGCGACCGGATCTACTGGCTCGACAAGCTCGGCCCCTCCGCCGAGGCGCAGCTGCGTCCGCGGGCCGAGATCGCGGCGCTGGCGACGGTGGATGCGCCGCTCTGCCTTTGCGCGCACACTCATATCCCGCGCCGTGTCACCCTGCCGGACGGGCGCACGATCCTGAACCCCGGCAGCGTCGGCTGCCCCGGCTACGACGACGATGCCCCGGTGCCCCATGTGATCGAGGCCGGAACGCCCGAGGCCTGTTATGCCACGGTCCAGCGGACGCGGGCGGGTTGGGCCAGCAGCCACCATCACGTGCCCTACGACGCCAGCCGCATGGTCGGCATGGCCCGCGCGCACGGGCGCCAGACCTGGGTGCGGGCGGTGGGCACCGGCTGGCTCAGGTAGTCATTCGGTCGAGATCAGCACCGCCTCGACGCGGCGGTTGGCCTCCCGCCCCTCGGGGGTGAGGTTGCTGGCCACCGGGGCGAGGTAGCCCGCGCCCTCCGCCCCGATCTGCGTGGCGTCGGTGTCGTGACGGTTGCGCAGGTATGCCACGGCCGCCTGCGCCCGGCGCAGCGAGACGCCCTGGTTGGCCTCGAGCGAGCCGGTCGCATCGGTGTGACCGACAAACAGGATGCGCCGGGTGGGATTGTCGGCAAGGTACTGCGCCAGCGCGTCGAGCGAGGCGATGTCGTCGCCGCCGAGGTCGGTCGACCCTGACCGGAACACGAGGTCCGACAGCGTCACGTGGCCGTCCCGCTCCAGCGCGGCGGGAATGTCGCCCGGGTCGGCAGCGGGGCCGGGCGTCTGCACCGGGGCAGGGGCGTCGCGGGTAATCTCTGCCTGCACGCCCTGCCCGGCGCGGATCACCTGCACATAGCCGTCCGACGCGCCGCGGCTGGCCAGCACCGAGACCGCGCCGCCCTCGGGCCCGGTGGCGGAGAGGAACTGGAAGTTGTCGAGGCTGACGAACATCTCCGGCGCGGGCACCACCAGCGTCGCGAACCGGAAGTCGAAACCGCCGCAGACCAGCGCCGCGCAGTCGAGCAGGATCTCGAACCCTTCGGCCACCAGCGCGTCGCGCAGCGGTTTCAGCAACTGGAACGTGGTCAGCCCGGAATTGGCCACCCGCCACGATTCGACCTCGACCCGCCCCTCGACCCGCCGGGTGGGCAGCGCGTCCTCCGCCCACGGTCCGGTGGGCAGGGCGTAGACCCCGGGGTCCTGCACGGTGCGGAAGGTCTGCTCTGCCGAGCCCGGCAGCGGCAGGTCCAGCGCCGACGCGGGACCGCCAAGCAGGACCAGCGCCGCAGCCGCGGCCAGCCCCCGCCGGGTATCAGCGCGCCTGCGCGTGATAGTCATCGTTCGGGCGCATGTCCGTGGCAGAGGCGACGCGGTTGGTCATGTTGAAGAAGCCGGTCACATTGGCGATGTCCCAGATGTCGCGGTCGCTGAAGCCCGCATCGCGCAGCGCCTCGCGGTCGTATTCGCCGATCTCGGCGCTGGCCTTGGTCATCTTCTCGGCGAACCAGAGCATGGCGTGCTGGCGCTCCGACAGGTCGGCCACGCGCCAGTTCATCACCAGCATCTCGCCCAGCTTCGGATCGCCCGACAGCGCGCGGACGGCGGCGCCATGGGCGGTCAGGCAGTAGAAGCACTTGTTGACCGAGGACACGACGACCGCGATCATCTCGCGCTCCAGCTTGGTCAGGCCGGAGTCCGCCAGCATCAGGTCGTTGTACATGGCGGTGAAGGCGTTGAGCTTGTCGATGTCGAAGGCATAGGCCTTCAGCACGTTCGGCACCATGCCGAGCTTCTCCTGGCAGACGTCGAAGTATTTCTGCGTTGCCTCCGGCAGAGGGTCCACCATGGGCAGGTTCAGGGCCGTGGGTCTGGTGTCGGTCACGCGTCTTCGCCTTCGCTTTGGTACATCCGGTAATGGTACTGCCCGGCGACCTCCATGTGCAACGACGCATAAAGCGCGCTGGCCGCCGCGTTTTCGGCGGTGGCGGCGCAGGCCATCCAGCGCGCGCCCTTCCGGGCGGCCCAGAGCGCGGCACAGCGCATCATCCAGCCCCCCAGCGCCTTGCCGCGGTGTTCCGACAGGATGTGCAGCGCGTGCACCATGGCGACGCCTTCGTGGATCGCGCAGTAGCCCGCGCCGGCGGGCCGGTCGGACACCCGCCCGAAGAGGCCGGTCTTGGGCTCGGGCGCGCGGTCCATCACCCGCCGCCGCGCCTCGCCGATGCCGCCGTCCTCCCAGATCTCGTTCATGATCGCCAGCGGCTCCCAGATGGCAAAGGCCGAGACGCGCGGCAGCTTCAGGTCGGTCAGGTGGTCGATCGGCGCAAGCCACAGGTTCGTCGGATCGACCCGGTCGTAACCCTGCGCCTCGAGCGCGATGTCGAGTGTCTCGTCCCCCGGGCGGATCATGAAGAGCGCGGGCTGCCCCATCAGCCGCATCGCCGTCTCGGCGGCGGTCAGGTCGTCCACCCGCCAGGCCCCGCGCGCCGTGGCCGCCGACACCCGCTTGCCGCCGCCACGCCCCTCGCGCAGGGTCCAGGGGCCGGTCTCCACCCGCGCCGCGGCGGGCCATGTGGTGTCGAGGACCGAGAACAGCCGCGAGAGATCGGGTTTGAGGTGGATCATCTTCGTCCTTCAGTCGCCGAAGAGGGCGTTGAGCCGCGTCATCGCGGCGTCGAGACGCCCGGCATCGGTGCCGCGCACCACCACGTTGGTCCCGAAGATGCCGTCCTTCTGGAACGGGTAGGACCCGAACTGCAGGTCCGAGAACTCCTCGGCCAATGCGCCCAGCGGTTCCGCCACCATGCCCTCGCCGCGCTGCACGCGCAGGGTCTGCGACAGGAGCGGCGCACCACCCACCAGCGTCGACAGCAGGCTCGCCACCATCGCCTCGAAGATCTGCGGGACACCCGCCATGACATGCACGTTGCCGAGGCTGAACCCAGGGGCGGCGGAGATCGGGTTGTCGATCAGCGTGGCGCCGTCGGGGATGCGCGCCATCCGGAGCCGCGCCTCGTTCATCTCGGTGCCGGAGCGGTCGTAATGCGCCTGCAGGATCGCGCGCGCGTCCTCCCTGACCGAGATCGGCACGCCGAAGGCCTCGGCCACGCAGGGCGCGGTGATGTCGTCATGCGTCGGCCCGATCCCGCCGGATGTCACCACGTGGTCGAAGGCCTGGCGCAGCGCGTTGACCGCCGCCACGATCGCCGCCCGGTCGTCGGAGACCATGCGCACCTCGCGCAGGTCGATGCCGTGCCGGGTGAATTCCTGCGCGAGGTGGTGCATGTTGCTGTCGCGCGTCCGGCCGGACAGGATCTCGTCCCCGATCACCAGCATGGCGGCGGTGGGATTGGGCATGGGCGGCACCTCCTCTTGGCCCCGGGCGCCTTGCGCCTCCGGGTGGTTAACGTATAGGGCCCGCTCCATGCGCTTTCAAACACATCTGGTGCCTGCAACCCTCGAACGCCGCTACAAGCGGTTCCTGGCGGACTGCACGCTGGACGACGGAACGCAGGTGACCGCTCATGTCGCCAACCCCGGATCGATGCTGGGCCTCGCCGATCCGGGCCAGCGGATCTGGCTGGAACCCAACGACGACCCGAAGAAGAAGCTGAAATGGGCCTGGCGGCTGGTCGATCACGGCGGCGGCCACTTCACCGGCGTCGACACCGGCGCTGCCAACCGCGTGCTGAAGGACGCCATCACGGCGGGGGAGGTCGCGGGACTCGCCGGCTACGACACCGTCCGGCCCGAGGTGAAGTATGGCGAGAACAGCCGCATCGACTTCCTCCTGACGGGCGCCGGGCGGCCCGACACCTACGTCGAGGTCAAGTCCGTCACCCTCTCGCGCCGGCCCGGCCTCGCGGAGTTTCCCGACAGCCGCACCGCCCGCGGTGCGAAACACCTGGGCGAACTGGCCGCGATGGCGGGGCAGGGGCACCGCGCGGTGATGCTCTACCTCGTGCAGCGCACCGACGCCCGCACCGTCACCCTCGCCCCCGACCTCGACCCGGCCTACGCGGAAGCCTTCGCACGGGCCGGCGCATCGGGCGTGGAAACCCTGGCCCTCGGCTGCGCGATCAGCCCCGATGGCATCGACCTCGGCCAGCCGCTGCCCTTCCGCGGCCCCTGACCGTTCATCTTGGCCCAATTACCTCGGGGGAGCGAAGCGGGGGCAGAGCCCCCGACCCGGCACGAAAAAGGCGCCCCCGCATCGGCAGGGGCGCCCGGAAAACAACGCGCAGGATCGCGCCCGCCTCAGACCTTGAGGTTCGGGATGATCTGCTTCTTGCGGCTCATGATGCCCGGCAGGACCACGGTGTCGCCGGACACGGTCGCGCCGAAGGACTTCTCTGCCACGCCCTTCACAAGGTCGTTCGGGACCAGCAGGGTGGCCTCTTCCTTCAGGATGTCCACGACGAACAGCAGGACCTGGTCCACGCCGTCCTCGGCCGCGACGGTCTTGAAGGTCTCCATCAGGCTGTCCTTGCGGCCCAGCGGGATCTCGGGCGCGGTGGTTTCAAGGACGGAGACGCGGAACTTCGTGCCGTCGACCTCGTATTCCTTGGAGTCCATCCGGATCAGCTCCGCGTCGGAGAAGGCGGAGACGTCGGACTTCGCCGCGAACATCTTCGCCGCGTAGTCGCTCAGGTCGACGCCCAGGTCACGGGCCAGACCCTCGGCCACGTCGCGGTCGTGCTGCGTGGTGGTGGGCGAACGGAACTCCAGCGTGTCGGAGAGGATGCAGGTCAGCGCGGCGCCGCGGACCTCGCGCGGGCATTTCTCCATGTCGGAGCCGATCATGTCGACCATGATCGTCGCGGTGCAGGCCAGCGGGCGCACGGTGATGTCGATCGGACCCTTGGTTTCCAGCCCGCCGACCAGCTTGTGGTGGTCGATGATCGCACGGATGTCGGCGGCATTGATGTCCGCCGGCAGCTCGGCCGGGTTGTTGGTGTCGACGATGACAACCGGCGCGCCGGCCTCGACCGAGGAGATGATCTCCGGCTTGGCGAGGCCCCAGTGCTCCAGCATGAAGGCGGCTTCGGTGTTGGGCTCGCCCAGGAGGACGGGCTTCGCGGTCTCGCCCTTCACCTCGTTGAGGTACCAGGACCAGAGGATCGGGCTGCCGGTGGAATCGGTGTCGGGGCTCTTGTGGCCGAATACGAGCGTCGTCATGGCGTGTCCTTGAAAGGCAAATGATGTCGCGCGCCCTATACCGCCGCAGCGCGGCATTGTCACCCCGCAGCCGCCGGGGTGCGACCTTCCAGCCGGGGCCAGGAAGACTTTTCGGACGAAAAGTCTTCGCCGCCAAAGACCTTTCGTCCGAAAGGTCTTTTATCTCGGCATCGGATGGCGCGCCTTGTTGTAGGGGGACCAGTCGGTGATCTCCGGGTAATAGCGGGCCCGCCAGGCCCGGACCTTCGGATTCATCACGCGTTTCCACACCGGCGGCACCATCGCCGCCATGGCCATCAGCGGATAGCCGTAGGGCAGCTGCGGCGCCTCGGTCTCGTCGTAGGTCTGGAGCAGCGGAAAGCGGCGGTCGGGCCTGTAATGGTGGTCGGAGTGGCGCTGGAGGTTGATCATCAGCCAGTTCGTCGCCCGGTGCGAGGCGTTCCACGAATGGCGCGGCAGCACGTGTTCGTAGCGCCCGTCGCCGAGGTGCTTGCGGGTCAGCCCGTAATGTTCGACGTAGTTCACCACCTCGAGCTGCCAGATCGCGACGCCGGCCTGCACGAGGAAGAGCCCCGCGCCCAGCCAGCCGCCAAGCGCCAGAGCCAGCAGCAGCATGCCCGCCTGCAGCGCCCAGTAGCGCCAGAACGGGTTGCTGCGGTGGGTCCAGGGCAGCCCCTTGCGGGCCAGCATGTCGCGCTCCGCCCGGAAGGACGACTGCAGCGATTCCCGCAGCACGCGCGGATAGAACCGGTGGAACCCCTCGTTGTAGCGCGCGGTCACCGGGTCGCGCGGGGTGCCGACATAGCGATGGTGCACCAGCAGGTGCTCGCTGCGGAAATGCGAATAGAGCACCATGGCCAGAAGGATGTCGCCCAGCCAGCGCTCGAACCGGTTCCTCTGGTGCAGCAGTTCGTGGCTGTAGACGATCCCCACCGTGCCCGTCATCACGCCCGTGCCGAACATCACGCCGAAGATCTCCCACCCGTTCAGGTGATCGGCGCGGCTGACGTACCAGATCAGCCCGAAGAGCGTCAGGAACTGCACCGGCACCCAGAGCTGCGTCAGGAGCTTGTACCAGAACAGCTGGTCCTCCGTCGTGTCGAGGTCGGCGTTCTGCGTGTTCAGCCCGGTCAGGATGTCGATGGCCGAGAACAGGTACCAGGTGGCCAGCGGCGTCAGCAGCACCCAGGCCCCGCCCCTGACCGCGCCGATCCAGACCAGCGGGATCAGCAGGAAGGACAGGAAGAACGGAAGCGCGGCGGTGAAGCGGGCGACATGCGCGGCGGGGATCATGGGACTGCTCCGGTGTTCGGGTCGGTTATAGCTCTGACGCGACCCTGACCCAAGCGGTCATCACCTGCCTTGCGCGAGGTCAAAGGCCTTCCGCATCACCGTTGGCAGATCACTGGGGCTGAAATCCGGCAGCGCGATGAAATCCCCGCGGTGTGGCTTTCGGTCCATGGGCACCAGCGCGGTCTTCACCACCAGTCGCAGGTGAAAATGGGTGAAGGTGTGCCGCGCCTCGCCGCCGACCGTCTTCCATTCGGCGCGAATCGGCGGGTCCTCCTCCGGGGCGGGGCCCTCCACGTCCAGCCAGTCGGTCCCGGGCCAGCCCAGCATCCCGCCCAGCAGACCCTTGTCGGGCCGCGTCTCCAGAAGCCACGCGCCGTCCACGCGCCGGGCGAGGTAGGCCACCCCCTGCCGCACCGGCTTGCGTTTCTTCGGAGCCTTCTTCGGCAGCTCCAGCGCGGTGCCGTTGGCCCAGGCCGCGCAGGAGGTCCGCCAGGGGCAGAGCCCGCAGGCCGGGCGCTTGGGCGTGCAGATCGTGGCGCCAAGGTCCATCACCGCCTGCGCATAGTCCCCGGGCCGCGCGTCCGGCGTCAGCGCCGCCGCGTGGTCCGTGAGGATCGGCTTGGCCGCGGGCAGGGGGGTGTGCTCGTCATGCAGGCGGGCCATCACCCGCTCCACGTTGCCGTCGACCACCACCCGGGGCGCGTCGAAGGCGATGGCCGAGATCGCCGCCGCCGTGTAGGGGCCCACCCCCGGCAGAGTCAGCAGCACGTCGTGATCCGCCGGGAACACCCCGCCGTGATCCGCCGTCACCACACGTGCGCATTTCAGCAGGTTGCGGGCGCGGGCGTAGTATCCCAGCCCCGCCCAGGCCGCCATCACCTCCGCGTCCGGCGCGGCGGCCAGCGCTTCGACCGTCGGCCAACGCTCCGTGAAGACACGGAAATAATCCTTCACCGCCGCCACGGTCGTCTGCTGGAGCATGATCTCCGACAGCCAGATCCGGTAAGGATCGGGCCTGACGCCTGCCGCCCGCGCACGCGGTCCCACACGCCACGGCAGGTCGCGGGCATGGCGGTCGTACCATTGCAGCAGGTCTGCGGCATCGGCGGGGTCACGCAAGGGTGAATACCTCATGAACTTCGGGGCTGGCGCCCGGGGGCCGTGGCCTTAGAATAGCCTCCCGTACGGGGAGTCAATCATGGCGCAACGCAAGTCGACCACATACGGGTTCGCCCGGACCGAGAAGCTGCTGTCGGGCCAGATCCGCAAGGCCTCGGAGACGCGCGGTTTTGCCAAGTCCCGCATCCTCACCCACTGGGAGGAAATCGTCGGCGCCGAGCTGGCCGGCATGTGCCGCCCGGTCGAGGTGCGCTACGGCCGTGTCCGCTATGACGGCACGACCAACGATTCGCAGGGCGCCAAGCTGGTCATCCTGACCCGCGGCGCCTTTGCCCCGATGCTCGAGATGCGCAAGCGCGAGATCCTCGACCGGATCAACGCCGTCTACGGCTACCCGGCGATCCGCCATGTCATCCTGACCCAGACCGCGCCCACCGGCTTTGCCGAGGGGCAGGCGGACTTCCGGCACCGCAAACCCGCGGAAAACGACCGTACCCCCGATCCCCAGGCGGTGGCAGAGGCCCGGCAGGCGGCGCAGGCCGTGACCGACGAGGGCCTGCGCGCAGCGCTTGAACGACTGGGGACAAACGTCATATCGAAGGCAGGGCGGCGCGAGCCCCGCTCTGCGGACTGAACTCAAGAGAGGCAAGACAGATGAACAGGATCCTTTCGGGCGCCCTCGTGGCGCTGGGACTGGCAGCAGGCGGCGCGTGGTACATCACGCAAGGCGGGCAGGGCACGGGCGCGAACATCGCGCTTCCGGGCGCGGCCAACGCGCAGGAAAGCACGGCAGAGGTCGACACCTCCACCATCACCGAGATGGTCATGGGCGACCCCGACGCACCGATCGAGGTGATCGAATACGCGTCGTATACATGCCCGCACTGCGCCAATGCGGCAAAGACGCTGATCCCCGAGCTGAAGAAGAACTACGTCGACACCGGCAAGGTGAAGTTCGTCTACCGCGAGGTCTACTTCGACAAGTACGGCATGTGGGGCTCGATGATCGCGCGCTGCGGCGGCCCCGAGAAGTTCTTCGGCATCACCGACCTGATCTACAAGGGCCAGGACACCATCCTCGCCCCCGCGCGTGACGGCAACGACGCCGGTGTGGCGGACGAGCTGCGCAAGATCGGCCGCATCGCCGGGCTCGACAACGAACAGCTCGACGCCTGCCTCGCCGACGGCGACAAGCTGCGCACCCTGCTGGTCTGGTTCCAAGAGAACGCCAAGCGTGACGGCGTCGATTCCACCCCGACCTTCATGATCGACGGCCAGAAGTACTCGAACATGAGCTACCAGGACTTCTCCAAGATTCTCGACGAGAAGCTCGGCGAATGACCTCCGCCCCGCGCGGCCCGCTCGAAGGCCTCAGGGTCGTCGAGCTGGCCCGCATCCTGGCCGGCCCCTTCGCCGGCCAGACGCTGGCCGACATGGGCGCCGAGGTCATCAAGGTCGAGGCCGCCGCAGGCGACGACACGCGCCGCTGGGGCCCGCCCTTCATCGACCGCGACGACGATCACACCGCCGCCTATTTCCACTCGTGCAACCGGGGCAAGACCTCGGTCGCCGTGGACCTGACCACGCCCGAAGGGCAGGCGCAGGTCCGCGACCTCGTGGCGGATGCCGACATCCTGATCGAGAACTTCAAGGTCGGCGGGCTGGCGAAATACGGCCTCGACTATCCCTCGCTGGCCGAACTCAACCCGCGCCTCGTCTACTGTTCGATCACCGGCTTCGGGCAGGACGGCCCCTATGCGCACCGCGCGGGCTACGACTACATCATCCAGGGCATGTCGGGCTTCATGTCGATCACCGGCGCCCCGGACGGCGAACCGCAGCGCGCGGGCGTGGCGATCACCGACCTCTTCACCGGGCTCTACAGCGTCTCCGCCATCCTCGCCGCGGTCCACCAGCGCGACCGTACCGGGCGCGGCCAGCACATCGACATGGCCCTGCTGGACTGCGCCGTGGCCGCCATGGCCAATCAGGCGCTCAACTACCTCTCCACCGGCACGCCGCCGGAACGCACCGGCAACTATCACCCCAACCTCACACCCTATCAGGTCTTCGAATGCAGGGACGGGCACATCATCATCGCCACCGGCAACGATGCGCAGTTCCGGCGGCTGGCCCGCGTGCTCGGCATGGAAGAACTGGGTACACAGCCTGAATACATCTCCAACGCCGCCCGCATCGCGCATCGCGCGCAACTGACGGAGGCGCTGGAAACCGGCACCCGGCAACTGGCGAAGGACGACCTGCTGGCTGCCTGCGAGGCCGAAGGCATCCCCGCCGGCCCGATCAACGACATGGCAGAGGTCTTTGCCGACCCGCAGGTCAGGGCCCGTGGCCTGCAGATCGCGCCCGAAGGCATCCCGGGGGTCCGCTCGCCCTTCCGTTTCTCCGACGCGGATCTCACGCTCGACCGCGCCGCGCCACGGCTGCCAAAGGCGGACTGAGCCCCCCTTCATCTTGGCGAAAAATACCTCGGGGGGCCCCGCAGGGGCGGGGGCAGCGCCCCCTCCACCCCCGGATCGTCGCACCGGACGTCCGGCACCTTGTAGGGCGGGTTGTAGGGCGGGGTTTCAGGCCGCCCCTGCCGTCACTCCGAATACATCGCGCATACGGACAGGGCTCCGGCGTTGTCGCTCAGCCCCGGGTCGGTCTCGTTGATCCGGAATTCCACCTTCTTGCCGTGCACGCGGAACGGGCCGGTGGAATCGAGCGTGGTCCTGAAGGCGGCCCATGTGCCCTGCCGCGACCCGCCGTTCTCGGGCACCCTGTAGAGAAGCGTGCCATAGGCCGCCCGGGCGTTCACACGGTCCACGCCGCTCTCGGCCATGCGCTTGGCCGCGGGGCCGTGGTATCCCGGCGCGCCGACCGGATCGTAGACCCCGTCCGCGATCGTCCATTCGCCCGTCACCTGAACGTCATGGACGATACCCGACGGAAAGGCCGACGCCTGCCAGCCCTCCACCGCCAGAACCTCGTGGCAGACCGTGTGCCCCGCCGCGACGGCGCCCGGCCAGAATATCAAGAATGCCCAGATCTTCATGCGTTTACCCTCGACTCACTCCTTCACGACAGGTGATCCACGACCGTCATCCGCTGCGCCAGCCCCTTCACGCCGTCGAGCCAGCGGTTGACCAGACGCGGGTCGGACGGCGCAGCGGTCACGCCGGCGGGGACCTCGCGGGCCAGCACCGACTGCACTGCCCAGCTCACCGGCACCGACACCAGCCGCGCCATGGCCGATCCGCGCGCGTCGCCCCAGGCGTCCATCACCCAGGTCTTGTGATAGACCGGCGTGCCGTCGCGCTCCGCCTTCAGCGACACGCACAGCACCACGCGGTCCGGCTCGCCCTTGTCATAGCCGTTCTCGGCCAGCAGCTTGTCGGCGATCTCCTGCAGGCGCGCCTCGGAGGCGCCCGGCGCCTCGGCGAAGATGTCCTTCCACGCCTCCGCCCAGCCGTTCAGCCGCAGCGTGCCGCGCACGAAGTCCTTCACCTGCCAGTCGCCGCCAAAGCCGTACTCCGCCATGAACGGCAGCGAATCGCGGTTCGGATAGACCTCGAAGCTTTCCGGCGGGTCGAGCGGCGCGTCGTAGCGGGTCAGCGCGTCCCAGGGGTGCGCGACCTCCAGCTCCTCGTAGTGCCGGATCGAGCGCGAGGGCGAGCGCAGCGCTTTCAGCACGCCCACCGGCGCCCAGGAGAACTTGTAGCGGAAGGCGTTCGGCACCTTGGGCACCCCGCCGCAATAAGAGGTGAAGGAAACCGCGTTCGCCTTGTCGAAGGCGGGCGAGGCCTTGTAATCGGCCACCAGCCAGTGCGCCATCAGGTGGTCGATGCCGGGGTCGAGGCCGACCTCGTTCACCAGCCGCGCATCCGCCGCCCGTGCCTTCGACGCCAGCGCCCGCATCTCCGGCGAGATGTAGGAGGACGAGACGAACTGCGCGCCCGCCTCCAGCGCCATCTCGGCCAGCGGCACGTGCCAGTCGGCGGGCAGCATCGACACGACCACGTCGCCCTCCGACAGCGCGCCCTTCAGGACCTCGGGCGCGAAGGCGCGGACATCAACGTCCCGGTCGCCCACCGCCGCGCGGGCCTTGTCCACCGTGCGGTTCCAGACCACGACCGGCACGCCCTCGTCGATCAGCCGCCGCAGTCCGGGGACAGTCGACAGCCCCGTTCCGATCCAGTGTACCGTCATGCCATGGCCTCCTTCAGATGTTCATCGAATGTAGTGCGTGCCGCGCCCCAGACACCTCCCTCGATCCGGTCGAGTGTCAGGAGGTGCGGCAGAAGCTGCGCCGCGAAATCCAGCGAGGATTCCAGCGGCAGGAGAGAGGGCAGGTTGTCGATGGCCATCACGTCCAGCGGCGGTGCGTCGTGCACCCGGACCACCGGCGCCTCCCAGCTCGTGGCGGCGTCGTAGACCGGCACGGGGTTGTAGTCGCTCGTCGGGTCGCAGGCGATGTCGCCGATCACGCCCAGCCGGCGCACCCGCCCGCCCGCGTCCGCCGGCACGAAGACCGGCACGCCCGGCATGGCGAGGATGCAGTTGAAGAACAGCTCGTGCTCCAGCACTTCGGGGAAGGGGCCGCCATGGGCGGTCTCGGCCATGTCCCAGCCGGTCACCGGGATGCCCACCTGTTCGCACAGCTTCTGCGCCCCCGATCCCACGCGCCCCAGTGCGCCGATCACCAGCGCGCTGGCCTGCGGGGCGTCCGACAGCGCCGCGCGCACCTCGTCCTGCAGCGCCTCGGCGTCCTTCCATGTGCTGACCGGGCCGCAGACCTCGCCGCGCGCCTGCGCCGCCCAGGCCAGGGCGCTGACCGCGGCACCGGCGTAGCCCGCCCAGAAACCGAAGGCCGCGACGCGCCGGTTGTCCTTGTCGACGAGGTATTCGAGATCGTAGAGCGCGCCGCCCCCCTCGCCGAACCGGCGCAGGAAGCCGTCCCAGCCGGTCTGCCGCTTGAAGGCGTGGCCGAACATGATGTGCCTGTGGCGCAGCGGCGTGCCGTCCTCCGGCAGTTCCTTCAGGCCGAAGACGATGGCCTCCGGCGGCGCGTCTGGCCAGGCCCCTTCCGGCGCGACCTCGGCCCCGGCGGCGGTGAATTCCTCCAGCGGCAGCACGCGGTGGGGGCTTTCCTCCACCGTCACGGCAATGCCCTTCGCGCGGAGGGCCTTCACCCCCTCGGGCGTCAGGCCGACGCGCTCCTCGTTGGGGCGGCTTTCGGAACGGATCCAGAGGTGGGTCAAGCGCGTGTCTCCCGTGTTCGTGGCTGCGCGCAGGGAACCGTCCCCCGCGCCGGGGTTCAAGGGGAAAGCGCCCTTCCGGCGCTGGAACGGTCCGGGGCGGCCTTACAGGTGGCTGCGCGCGAACAGGCGTTCGGGCGTGTCCAGATGCGGCAGCGCGTTGAACTGCGTCAGCGCCAGCCCGCTGGGCAGCGGCTGGATGCGGTGGAGCGAGGTGTTCTCGATCGCGAGGCAGGCATGCGCCAGCGCCGTCAGGTCCAGCCGCATGACGATCCGCATCGCCATGCCGATCAGCCCGCCCGAGGTCACCACCAGCGCGCGGCCCTCGCCCTCGGCGATCTCCGTCAGGGCTTCGCGAACGCGGGCCTCGAAGGCGGCGAAGGTTTCCGGCGCATCCTCGATCCGGTCCTCCTGCCACAGCCCGAACATCTTCGGCATGTGCGCGACAAAGGTTTCGCGGTCTCCCGGCATCTTCAGCCCGTGCTGCGCCTCGACCAGCGTGGCGAGGTCGAAATAGGCCAGTTCGTTCAGGCGGGGGTCGCGGATCGGTCCTTCGAGGCAGTCGGGCGCAATGGCCTCGGCGGTCTCGACGTGGCGGCGCAGCGTGCCGGTGTAGACCCGCGCGAACTTCTCGCCGGTGGAGCGGAACCAGCCGCCCAGCCACTCTGCCTGCTGCCAGCCAAGCTCGCTCAGGCGGTCATAGCCCAGTTCGTCCCGCGCAGAGGAATTGGCCTGGCCGTGGCGGACAAGGGTGACGTGCGACATGGGAAGGTCCTTTCCAATACTCACGCGCGGCTTACGCCGCCGCGCGCCGGAGGAAAAGGTTCATAAAGCCGTCACATCGGCGGGGTGACGGTGATCGCGGGATCGTAGGTATAGACGTTCACCTGCACGTCGCCGGACGGCTCGGACGCGTAATGCGCCACGCTTTCGGAGGTCTCCCACCGCATCACCCGCCCGGTGCCGGGATCGACGAAGACGGTGTTGAGCGCGCCGAACCACGCACCCGCGGCGTCCGGCATCGGATCTGTCCTGGTGAAATAGACGAACTTCTCCAGCGTCATGCCCTCCACATCCACCATGCCGGGGCAATCCGTGCGGTCGAGGTTCTTCACGTTCTGCGCCATCTGCGCGCGGATGAAGCCCTCGTGGTCGGCAGGCATCAGGTTCGGCGCCTTCGTCCACGGCCCATCCGGCGTCTCTCCCATCCAGCTGTCCGAGCCGTCGAGCAGGATCTGCTGCCCGCCCCGCATGCCCCCGACCGTCTTCAGCGCCGTCTCGTAACGCGCCTCGTAGACCCAGCGGACGGTGCCTTCGGCGTCGTAGGTCGTGCCGACAAAGCTGTGCGGCGGGCGGGCAAAGGGGTCGAGCGGGCCGCCGTCGAACATGGCCGCGATCCGGTCGCGGCAGTCGTCGGCAAGGGCCGGGGCAGGCGCGGCAAGGGCAAGACAGGCAATAAGCGGAAGGAAATGTCGCATGGCTGAAAATCCGTTCGGTCTGGAAAACAGGGCAAATCGTAGCCCGCACCGGGCCGCATTGCCAAGCTGACGCTCTGGCATCTTCGGTCAAAAGCGCTTAAATCATGCAGAAAGCGAACGGAGACGCGCATTGAACCAGGATACCGCAGGCCGCATCACCCGAGAGGGCATCCGCATCCATGACGCAGCGGACTTTGCCGGCATGCATGCGGCAGGCAAGGTCGCGGCACAGATCCTCGACGAGGTCGCCGACAAGGTCGACGTCGGCGTGACCACGGGCGAGCTCGACGATTTCATCACCCGCCGCGTGACCGAGCTGGGCACCACCTCTGCCACCATCGGCTACAAGGGCTACCAGCATGCATCCTGCATCTCGGTCAACCACGTGGTGTGCCACGGCATTCCCGGCGACAAGAAGCTGAAGGACGGCGACATCCTGAACATCGACGTGACCGTGATCCTCGACGGCTGGTTCGGCGACAGTTCGCGGATGTACGTGGCGGGCAAGCTGCCCCGCAAGGCCGAGCGGCTGATCGAGGTCACCCACGATGCGCTGATGCAGGGCATCGAGGCGGTGAAGCCCGGCAACA